>NZ_JBQLIA010000008.1:0-118619 GCF_056034345.1 Marinococcus sp. LNSP9103-4
TGCTGTGGCATCCGAAATGCCCTAAAAATGTGTTGCTTTTGATTGGGGCTCTGGCTTGTCTTTCCTTTTCAAAGAACAATCTGTCGTTATTTTCGCGACTTTTATATACTAACACCGGAGCGTTATTAAGTCAATAACTTTTTTCAGCTGCCTGAACAGCCCGCCGCTCTCTTTACGGCGACAAAAAATAATATATCATCGTTTCTTATTTGTACGCAACCCATTTTTATATTTTCTTTTAATTTTTTATATAAATGCCGGCTTTCGAGTCAGAAAGCCGGCAGAAAACTGTCTACTCTTCGTGAGAAACCTGGCTGCGCATTTGCGGAAACAAGAGCACATCTCTGATAGAAGCAGAGTTCGTTAGCAGCATCACCAGCCGGTCAATGCCTATACCGAGCCCTCCTGTTGGTGGAAGTCCGTATTCTATTGCTTCAAGATAATCGTAGTCCATCATATGAGCTTCTTCATCTCCAGCTTCTCTTTCTTCCACCTGTTTTTCGAACCGCTCCCGCTGATCTACAGGATCGTTTAACTCACTAAAGGCGTTTGCATGTTCACGTCCTACAATAAATAATTCAAAGCGGTCTGTAAATCTGGAATCTTTTTCATTTTTCTTTGCAAGCGGAGAAATAGCGAGCGGATGACCGTAAACAAAAGTAGGCTGAATTAGTTTTTCTTCCACAAAGTGCTCGAAGAATTCGTTAACCACATGACCAAAGGACATCGTTTCCCGAATAGGCACATTATGTTCTTTAGCCAGCGCTCTGGCTTCTTCGTCACTCATTTCCTGCCAGAAATCCACGCCGGTTTCTTCTTTGACAGCGTCTACAATGTGCATTCTTTTCCACTGATTACCGAGTTCAATCTGTTCGTCTCCGTATTGGAGCGTGGTACTCTCAAGTACATCTTCTGCGATCTGTACGATCAAGCTTTCGGTCAGGTCCATAATATCTTCATAGTCTCCGAAGGCTTCATACAATTCCATCATAGTAAATTCAGGGTTATGGCGGGTGGAAATACCTTCATTCCGGAAGACGCGGCCAATTTCATATACTTTTTCCATGCCACCGACAATCAAACGCTTTAAATGCAATTCAATCGCAATACGAATGTACAGCTCCATGTCTAGAGCATTATGATGAGTAACAAACGGACGCGCAGACGCTCCGCCCGGTATTGTATGCAGCATCGGTGTTTCTACTTCCAAAAAGCCCTGACGGTTCAAATGATTTCTCATGGATTGGATGATCTTACTCCGCATGATAAACGTATCTTTCACTTCGGGATTTGCAATAAGATCTAAATAACGCTGGCGGTAGCGCTGTTCAATGTCCTGAAGTCCATGGTATTTATCAGGCAGCGGGCGAAGAGCCTTTGTTAAGAGCGTTACTTCTGTGGCCCGCACAGATAATTCCCCTACATTTGTTTTAAATGCACGGCCGCGCACCCCGACAATGTCTCCAATATCCATATCCTTAAAGCCTTCGTATGCTTCGTCGCCGACTTCGTCTTTCCGTACGTAAATCTGAATCTGCCCTTCAAGATCCTGCAGGTGGGCAAATCCTGCTTTCCCTTTTCCACGCTTAGTGACCATGCGCCCCGCTATCGTAATATCCGTATTTTTTTCGCTCAGCTCTTCCTTAGAGAAGGCGTCGAACTCCCGGTGCATAGTTTTTGAATCATAAGTACGCGCGAAGCGTTCTCCAAATGGGTTTTTCCCTTCATTAATCAGCGCTTCTCTTTTTTCACGCCGTACACGGAACTGGTCGTTCAGCTCTTGATCCTGGCTCATAGTAGTCTCCCCTTTAGATCGCTTTTAATTTTTTCTTCTATTATATAATACCTTTTGTTTCCAGTTTTATTCCAGCACTCATAAACAGAGCGGCTTCCCTGGAAGAAGCCGCTCTGCGTGCAAATGCTTATGCCATACTGGGAGCTTCCGTAGAACCGACAAAATTATATAGTGTTTCCGCCACTTCATCGCGTGTATTCAGTTCATTTACTTTACCCCGTACCTTAGAGCCGCCGTGCATGCCCTTTAGATACCAGGCCACGTGCTTGCGCATTTCCCGCACAGCCACATCTTCACCTTTCAACTCTATCAAACGATCCATATGCACGATACACACATCCATTTTTTCCTTTGGAGTTGGTTCTTCTTCTACAAGCTTTCCTGTCTCCAAATACTGTACTGTCCGGTAAAACATCCAAGGGTCCCCGAGAGCGGCACGGCCGATCATGACTCCGTCCACTCCAGTCGTATCAAGCATCGCCTGGGCGTCCTGGGGAGTAGAGACGTCCCCGTTGCCAATTACCGGGATGTTCACGGCGTCTTTTACTTCCTTAAGTATTTCCCAATTTGCCACACCTTCATACATCTGCACCCGGGTGCGCCCGTGTACCGCTACGCCTTCGCCGCCGGCTGCCTCAATTGCCTGAGCATTCTCCACAGCCAGTATGTGCTCGTCATCCCAGCCCATCCGCATTTTTACCGTTACGGGCTTATCTACTGCGTTCACAGCTGCTTTTACCATTTGATAGATTTTATCCGGATCAAGCAGCCACTTGGCCCCTGCATCACACTTAGTGATTTTCGGCACAGGACAGCCCATATTTATGTCAATGATATCTGCATTGGTATGCTGATCCACTACTTCAGCAGCCCCGGCCATCGTTTCTTTGTCCCCGCCAAAAATCTGGAGACTGAGCGGCTTTTCCCTTTCATCCACGTAGAGCATCCGCATCGATTTTTCATTTTCATGCAGTATTGCTTTGTCGCTTACCATTTCTGCGCACACAAGCCCTGCTCCAAATTCCTTCGCAATCAGCCGGAAAGCAGGGTTGCTGACTCCTGCCATCGGAGCAAGCACCACCGGGTTATTCATTTCTATGTCACGAATTTTTAACACCACAGCAACCTCCTATGTGTTGTCTTTATTTTTCACGCGTCGTTGTTTTCTATTGACAGCTCGCCCCAGTATACTACGTCAGCCCGTTCTTTCTCTGGCAGATTTTTTACATACCAACGAACCGTCTTGTCCTCGTGAACAAAACGGTCGGGGGCAATATCAAAAAAGGGGACCAGAACAAAGGCCCGCTCAGTTAACCGGGGATGCGGAATAATTAAATGCTCCTTGTTCATATTTTCTTCATCATAGATAAGAATGTCAAGGTCCACCGTTCTCGGCCCCCATCGTTCTTCACGTATGCGCTCAAGCTCATGCTCGATCCGGTGAAGCGCCTCCAGCAGTTCTTCCGGTCCGTAATCAGTGCTCCATTCAGAAACCATATTCAGAAAATGCGGCTGATCGACCACCCCTACCGGTGCGGTTTCATACACCGGGGAAAGCTTTATCAGCTGCATCTGCTTCTCCTTTTGCATAGCCTGAACCGCCCGCTTTAAATACTCTTCCCGTTTCCCGAGGTTTGACCCCAGGGCAATAAAAACCTGGGGCATTACGGACGAACCCTGGTCATTTCAATGGCAACATGATCGTAGTGTCCCGGAATTGGAGGATCCGGTTTAATCACTTTTACATGAAGCTGCTTAACGATTTCAAAACGCGCAAATATTGTTTCAGCGATTTTTTCAGCAATAGTTTCTACCAGCCGGAATGTTTGGTTTTCCACGGCATCTTTCACCGCTTCGAATGCTTCGGCATAGTTAACGCTTTTTTCTACGTCATCCTCTGCCGCTGCCGGCTTTAGATCCGCTTCGAGTACTAAATTGACGCGAAAGCGCTGGCCGAGCCTGTTTTCCTCCTCAAACACTCCGTGATAAGCGTAAAACTCCATTCCCTGTAAATGAATTTTATCCAACCGAATGCTCCTTTCTTACTCCGAGCATAGCGTCCATCATCCGGGCTACGCGCGTCATTTCTTTTACGTCATGCACACGGACAATATCGCACCCGCGTTCAATACCAAGGCTTACTGTAGCGCCTGTTCCTTCTACCCGGTCGTCGGCAGGAAGCTCAAGCGTTTTTGATATGAGCGATTTACGGGAGCTGCCAAGAAGTACGGGATACGAAAGCGACGTAAACTGATCCATTTTCCGCATCGCTTCCAGATTCTGCTCATAGGTTTTTGCAAAGCCTATGCCGGGATCCAGAATAATACGGTCTGCTTTGACTCCGGCCTTCTCGCAAATGGCTATGCTTTCATAAATATCCTGAATCATGTCCGGCATCAAATCCTGGTACTCAGTATTATCCCGGTTGTGCATCAAAATTATTGGCACGTCGTATTCAGCTGCTACCCGGGCCATGTCGGGATCTGCTTTTGCTCCCCACACATCATTAATGATATCCGCCCCAGCTTTAACAGCTGCCTCGGCGGTGGACGCTTTATAGGTGTCCACGCTGATAGGTACGCCTATACGGCTCCTCAGGGCTTCGAGCACCGGGACAATCCGCCGCTGCTCTTCTTCTGCTTCTACAAATGCCGCCCCGGGGCGTGTGGACTCCCCGCCGATATCGATAATATCCGCTCCGTCCCCCACCAGTTTTTCTGCCTGCGCGACAGCATGCTCCACCTCGCTGTAACGGCCTCCGTCAGAAAAGGAATCCGGCGTCACATTTAAAATCCCCATGACAAACGTTTTTAAGGAAAAATCAAGCTCCCAATTCTTCCATCGCATTACCTGATTGCGCATTTTCTCTCCTCCCTGCCGTGCCAGCTGTTATTTTCTCTCTCTTTCTTTCTGGTAGCGGCGGTGCAGCAGCCGGGCCGCTGAATAGCTTGGAAAATAATAATCCCCAAGGGCACGGACCGCTGCAATTTCCTGAATAGAATTCGTGACAAACATTTCTTCTGCCGTTTCTATATCCTGCGGGAGGAAGTGGCCTTCCTCCACGGTGTAGTCATTTTCATGTGCTAACTGTATCACAAATTGACGGGTAATGCCGTTTAAAATACCTGTCTCCACTGCCGGTGTATACAAAGTATCTCTTTTCCGCCAGAAAATATTGGACACGATGCCTTCTGCAGCATATCCCCCGCTATTGACGAAAATACCCTCCGCCGCCGGACGGTCTTTTATTTCCTGCTTGGCGAGCCAGTTGTTCATATAATGGTGGGACTTCATGCGTTCCCGGCCTTCCGGACTGTTGCGCCTCAGCTGAAGCCATAAGGCGTCCTTTTGCATAGGTTCTGCTCCCGCTGCCGGAAGCGGCTTCATGTAAATAACAATAACCGGCTCAAGATAGGGAGTCGTTTGAAGCCCCAGACTTCCGGGCCCTGCGGATACATTATATCGTACGTAGGCATTCTCTAGCCCATTGGCGTCGAGCAGCTGCTGAATTTCTCCCTCCACCGTTTCGCGTTCATAGCGGAAGACAATGCCGAGCTCTTCTGCGCCGGCTTCGAGCCTTTCCATATGAGCATTCAGCAAAAACGGGTGCCCGTTATACACCCGAAACGTCTCAAATAAGCCGAGCCCGTACATAAAACCGTGATCAAACACAGAAAGACGAGCTTCGCCCGCCTTCTTTACCTCACCGTCTATATATACATACAATACTACAGCACCTCTTCCGACTGCCGGTGCCGATCCACAAAGCGCTTGAGCATCTGTTTCCCTTCACCGGTCATAATCGATTCAGGGTGAAACTGCACTCCTTCCACAGGAAGGGTGCGATGGCGAATACCCATAATCTCCCCGGCGTCCGTTTCAGAGGTGATGTCAAAGCAGTCCGGCAGTGTTTCTCTTTTCACAATTAACGAGTGGTATCTTGTAGCCGTCAATGGATTTGGAAGATCGGTATAAATACTCACACCGTCATGGTGGATCTCCGATGTTTTTCCGTGCATCAGCCGTTCCGCCCGTACAACATCGCCGTCAAAAGCCTGCGCAATCGCCTGATGGCCGAGGCAGACACCAAAAATCGGGATTTCACCGGCAAAGCGGCGTGTCGCTTCGACGCTGATCCCCGCCTCATCCGGACTGCAGGGCCCCGGGGAAATCATCAGAATATCGGGATTCAAATGGGCAATCTCCTCCACCGTGATTTGGTCGTTGCGCCGCACTTCGAGTTCTTCTCCCATTTCTCCGAGGTACTGCACGAGGTTGTACGTAAACGAGTCATAGTTATCAATCATTAAAATCATGCGAAAATCTTCCTTTCTATTCTAGTCTCAGCTCTGCTCGTGGGTGATGCCGGCCTCTGCTTCACTCTGTCTTTTCGCTTCCCATAACGCTTTGGCTTTTTTGATTGATTCTTTGTATTCTGCTTTTGGATCAGAGTCGATAACGATCCCGGCCCCTGCCTGAACATGGGCGTACCCGTCCTTGGCAAGCATGGTGCGAATAGAAATGTTCAGCTCTGCATCCTTGTTGTAGCCGATCCAGCCAAACGCTCCTGTATAAAAACCCCGGCGTACCGGCTCGAGCTCTTCAATAATTTCCATTGTCCGTACTTTCGGAGCACCGGTGATCGTCCCTCCCGGGAACACTGCCCTTATCATATCATACACCTGCTCTGTTTCAGCAAGTATTCCTCTTACATTAGAGACAATATGCATCACGTGGGAATACCTTTCCACTGCCATTAATTCATCCACTTTTACAGAACCATAGCGGCAGACACGGCCCAGATCATTTCTTTCAAGATCGACGAGCATGACATGCTCGGCCCGCTCTTTTTCTGTGCCCATCAGCTCCTGTTCAAGCGCCATATCCTCCTGTTCGTCCTTCCCTCTCGAACGGGTTCCGGCAATCGGGCGGGTGGACACCTCCGCACCCCGTTTTTTTACCAGAAGCTCCGGGGAGGCACTGACCGTCTGCCAGTCCGGTGTATGCATATAGCCCATATAGGGGGAGGGATTCAGCTCTCTCAGCTTTTGATAAATATGAAAGGCAGAGGTATGCAAAAGCTGTGTCTGGCGAGTGGATAAATTCACCTGGAAGACATCCCCCGCAGCAATATACTCTTTAATCTGCTCTACTGCTCCGCCGAACAATTCCCCGGAAAAGGAGGGCACCGACTTTTCGGCAGATACAGCCCCCTTCGATTCTGAACGCTCCTGTCCAGCAGACTTTTCTGCCGCCTCCATCCATGTTTTTTTCCATTTCTCGACGAATTTAACGGCGTCTTCCCCTTCAGCATGTAAATGCCATACCCACGTTTCCCCGGTTTTTTTATCATGAATGAAAAACAGGTCATACAGTAGAAAATACGCATCCGGCATCCTAAGGTCATCCACCGCGAGTTCCGGCAGCTGTTCAATATAACGTACATAATCGTAGCTTATCTGGCCTACCGCTCCCCCCTGGAACGGCGGCAGATCCGGATCCTCTGGAAGATTGTACGGCTCCATCCATTTTGCCAATGCTTCAAGTGGATCTCCTGCATGCATTTCAGTACTTCCATGTCTATGAAGGCTCGTCTCTCCATCTTTCCCTTCCACTACCGCAAAGGGGCAAAGGCCAGCGATATCGAGTTCGCCCTGACGTCCACTTTCAAGCAGCACATGGTAGGGTTCTTCCCTGGCAAGAAAGTCGAACGCCTGAAAAAACTGGTCATTCGTCTGAAAAAACGACGTCGTAGTCTGTGTATATGATTCTCCTGCTTGAGGCCCTCGGGCCAGTCGCTCATCCATTATGTGTATGCCCCCGGTTTCATCCAATTCTCTCTTTTTTTACAGAAAATTCTCTTTACATTTCTACCAAGTCTACGAAATTTTTTATAAAAAAACAATCAGAACGCTGCGTTTGCTTCATTACCCTTTTTCGTTCCCATTCACTCCAAATAAACCAAAGCGCATCATTAAAGCTATTTCCATAAAAAAAGCCCGTCCCTTTTTGAGGGTACGGACTTTTAAACATTTTTTATCTCAGTCTACAGTGTCTTCAAACTGGTAAAGAGGCGTACTCAAGTAGCGCTCTCCGTTACTAGGAATAACAGTCACGACCTTTTTGCCTTTGCCGAGCTTTTTCGCTTCCTGAAGAGCCACATAAATAGCCGATCCGGAAGAAATACCGCCCAAAATGCCTTCCTCGCGGGCAGCGCGGCGGGCATATTCAAACGACTGCTCCGTGGTTGCTACCGCTACTTCATCGTAAATGTCTGTATCCAGCGTACCCGGTACAAAACCGGCACCGATGCCCTGAATTTTGTGAGGGCCTTTATTTCCGCCGTTTAAAATTGGGGAATCTGCTGGCTCAATACCTACAATACGCATCTCCGGATAGTGCTCCTTCAAAAGGCCGCCTGCACCGGAAATCGTGCCACCGGTCCCGATTCCGGAAACGAAGGAATCAATCGGCCCGTCAATCTGCTCCAGCAGTTCGCGGCCGGTAGTTTCACGGTGGATTTTCGGATTGGCTTCGTTTTCGAACTGCTGCGGCATAAAGTAGCCTTTTTCTTCAGCAAGCTCATTCGCTTTAGAAATCGCACCACCCATGCCGTCAGGTCCTGGTGTAAGCACCAGTTCCGCACCGTATGCACGAAGAAGATTGCGACGCTCCATGCTCATTGTTTCCGGCATTACCAACACCGCCGGATAGCCTTTGGCAGCAGCTACCATCGCAAGGCCGATGCCTGTGTTACCGCTTGTTGGTTCAACGATTGTATCCCCTTCTTTTAAACGGCCATCCCGTTCAGCAGCTTCGATCATAGCAAGACCAATACGGTCTTTAACACTGCTTCCTGGATTCATATACTCAAGTTTCAAATAAACATCTGCATCATTTTCCCCGGTTAAACGGTTTAGTTTTACTACGGGAGTATTTCCAATGAGTTCTGTAACGTTATTTGCAGCCTTCATTCATGCTCCTCCTTCAAATACCAAGTAAATTTATTGGTTTTATTATAATTTAATCGTACCAATTTGGTCAACTTCTGTCAATCTGTAGATCAAAAGGCGCATAAATAATCTAGGAGCGGTTTTCAATTTCAGAGGTGCGCTCTTTCAAACGCTCCAGATCATCCACATCCAGGTGATAGACCTCGTTACAAAAGTGACAAGTTGTCTCGGCTCCTCCGTCTTTTTCAATCATATCCTGGAGCTCGTCGGTACCAAGAGAAATAATCGCATTTTCCACCCGCTCCTTGGAGCACTGGCAGGAAAATTGAACCGGCTGGGTATCGAGCACATTCACCTCTTCACCGAGGATAATATGAAGAATTTCCTCCGGGGTTTTACCGTGTTCAATCAGCTTGGAGACCGGCGGCATCTGCTGTATCTGCTGCTCAAGACGCGCTACATATTCTTCCTCTGCATCAGGAAGAACCTGAATAATAAACCCGCCTGCTGCTTTCACAGAGTTATCCGGGTTTACAAGGACTCCGAGACCGACAGACGAAGGCAGCTGCTCGGAATTCGCAAAGTAATACGTAAAATCGTCTCCGAGTTCACCGGAAACAATCGGAACGTTGCCGGTAAACATGTCCCGCATGCCAAGATCTTTAACGACCGATAAGGTTCCTTCTGTTCCGACGGCACGGGCTACGTCCAGTTTACCGCTGTCGTTCAAATCGAAGTGAACCTGCAGGTTGTGGGCATATCCCCTCGTATCACCCGAAGAGTTACTGTCGACAATAATTGGACCCATCGGCCCATGCCCTTCAATTTTAATGGTCAGTTTATCGTCGCCTTTAAGCATCGCTCCCATCATGGAACCCGCTGTCATCGCCCGGCCTAAAGCCGCCGAAGCAGTCGGCCATGCCTGGTGGCGTCTGACCGCCTCATCCACCATTTCTGTCGTGTGTACGGCGTAAGCACGAACCTGATGATTAAACGCTGTTGCCTTTACTAAATAATCCTTCATTGATTTAATTCCTTCCTTTCCACTCTTGCTCTCTATATCATAATATTATCTTTGAAAACCTGATACATAGTATTGTACAAAACCAATTGAAAAACAACTAATCCGCTCGCATGCTTTCTGTTTATGCTATACCGCAGAACGTGCGGAGAAAAACATCCGCTCTCTTTTAAGCATACAAAAAAGGATGCCCGCTTAAAGGCACCCTTTCTTTCATGCTAGTCACGACGGTTCGTATCGTCGCTGTCGGAGCCCGAGTCCGAAGAAGTTGTCGTTTCTTCAGAAGAGGTTTCCTCCGAAGAAGATTCACCGCTGTCATCTTTTAGGACGTGGTCAGCCTGCTCCTCTTCATTTTTTTGCTCTTCGCTTTTCGTAGCACCCATCTCTTCATCCGATTTATTCGAATAGTGATCCTCTGGAAGCTTGCCATCTTCAACAAGGGAACGGATCTGCTCTGCATCCAGCGTTTCCAGCTCCAGAAGGCTTTGGGCTACAAGCTCAAGCCGGTCTTTGTACTGCGTAAGAATCTGTTTACAGCGTTCATACGATTCCATAATGATTCTTTGCATCTCATTATCAATTTCGTGAGCGATAGCGTCACTGTAATTTTGTTCGTTCTGCATGTCACGGCCGAGGAATACCTGGCCGCCGCCGCTTGAGCCAAACTGCAGCGGGCCGAGCTTTTCACTCATACCGTATTCGGTAACCATGCGGCGGGCGATATCTGTAGCACGCTGGAAGTCATTATGGGCACCTGTACTCACTTCGTTAAACATAACTTCCTCTGCCACACGGCCGCCTAACAGGCCGACAATTTTATCGAGAAGCTCCGGCTTGGTCATAAAGTAACGATCTTCCTTCGGAAGCATCATTGCATAACCGCCGGCCTGGCCGCGCGGAACGATGGTTACCTTGTGCACCATATCCGCGTTTTCAAGCTTCATACCAACAACTGTGTGGCCTGCTTCGTGGTGCGCCACGATGTTACGTTCTTTTTCTGAAATAACGCGTGATTTTTTCGAAGGACCGGCAATAACGCGGTCAATCGCTTCTTCCACATGCGTCATTCTAATCTTCTGCATATCAGCACGGGCTGCCACAAGCGCCGCTTCGTTCAGAAGGTTTTCGAGGTCCGCCCCGGTAAAACCAGGCGTACGCTGTGCGATGGCCCGGAAGTTAACGTCTTCTGCAAGCGGCTTGTTGCGCGCATGCACCTGAAGGATTTCTTCCCGGCCGTTTACGTCCGGACGGCCGATAAGAATCTGACGGTCAAAACGTCCTGGACGGAGAAGTGCAGGGTCGAGTACGTCGGCACGGTTAGTCGCTGCAATGATAATGATACCTTCATTGCCGGCAAAGCCGTCCATTTCAACCAGAAGCTGGTTCAGCGTCTGCTCACGTTCATCGTGGCCGCCGCCGACGCCGGCACCACGCTGTCTTCCCACTGCATCAATCTCATCAATGAAAATAATACACGGTGAATTTTTCTTCGCGTTTTCAAAAAGGTCACGTACACGGGAAGCACCGACACCGACAAACATTTCCACGAAGTCTGAACCACTGATGGAAAAGAACGGTACGTCTGCTTCTCCGGCGACCGCCTGGGCGATCAGCGTCTTACCTGTACCCGGAGGACCGACAAGAAGTACGCCTTTTGGAATACGGGCACCGATGTTGGAGAATTTACGGGCATCTTTCAGAAAGTCAACGACTTCTACAAGCTCCTGCTTTTCTTCCTCCGCACCGGCTACGTCTTTAAAACGCACCTTCTTTTTGTCTTCCTGGTACATCTTCGCCTTACTTTTACCAAAGTTCATCATCTTGCTGCCGCCGCCCTGGGACTGGCTGAGCAGGAAGAAGAACAGAAGGAAGATAATGATGAATGGAATCATCGTTGTAAGGAAAGTAACCCAGCCGCTCGTTTCTTCTTCCGGCTGCGTATCAAATTCGACAGCGTTGCCGTTAGGCCCCTGTGCTGTCTGCAGCTGCTGTGTTGATTCATCTGTCATCGGAATATACGACTCGTACGTTTCCGCATTTTCAGTATCTTCACTGGTGGCAGCTGTTACATTGTAAACTCCGCCCTCGGGCTGGAGCGTAATAGTAGCAAATTCGTTCTCACTAAGACGTTCATTGAACTCTGTACTGCTGATTGTATTTGTATCTCCACCATCGTTTTGGGCAAAGCTGATAATCCCTATAATAACCAGGAATAAAAAAAGCCAAAACACAGTGTTACGAAAAATTCGGTTCATTCCTGACCTCCTCCTGCATACATCGAAAGCTGCAATAATAGTATCATATTCACTTGTCTGTTCCTAATCATCCGCCTTGATAAATCTCGGGCTTTAATACACCGATATACGGCAGATTCCGGTATCTTTCTGCGTAATCCAGACCGTAGCCCACAACAAATTCATCCGGCACTGTAAAGCCAACCAGGTCTGCGGTAAGGTCCACTACCCGTCCCTCCGGCTTATCCAGGAGCGTTACCACTTTTAACGACTTTGCTCCCCGGGTCTGCAGGAGGCTGATTAAGTATTTAAGCGTGCGCCCGCTGTCAATAATGTCTTCAAGTATTACGATGTCTCTGTCGTAAACCGTTGTATCCAGGTCTTTGATAATTTTAACTTCCCCAGTGGAAACCGTGCCCCCGGCGTAGCTTGAAACGTCCATAAAATCCATCTCAAGATGAATGTTCATGCGCTTGACAATATCAGCCATAAAAGGAAGTGCTCCTTTTAAAACTCCGATCACTAAAGGAAAACGCCCGTCATATTCTTCCGTAAGCGTTGTGCCCAGTTCTTTAATTTTTGTCTGCAGTTCTTCTTCCGAGATTAATATATCCTGTATTTCGTCGTGCATCTGAATGTCTTTACCCTCCCAAGCGAATTTCATTCTTTCATCCGGGCTGAATTTTAACAGCCGCTGTTTTATTTTATAAAACTATAGTCACAAAACAGAAGCATTACAACCATGTTATAAGCTGCCATTGTTAAAAATGGTCCATTTTCAATCATAGCACGTATAAAGGGAATTTGCTTCCCTGCACAACAAATTTTCCGAAATTGTCACTTCTTATTTCACGTGCCTGCCCAGTGCTTTTTCCATACGAAATAGGCTGATTCTTTTTCATAGCGAAAGGAGGTACGCAGGCCGGGGAGCCATAAAATAGTCCCTTTTTCATCTGTAAATACGGGCCGGTGCGCACGTTCATGCTTTGGAACTTTTTCGTCTATAAACAGACGATGAATTTTTTTCGCTTCCTTCATGCCTGGTATATGTATTCGGTCCCCTGCGCGCGGGGGTCTTACGTATATCGGGAACGAAAGAATTCTTTCCGGGACAGCCACCCACCAATCCGCATCCTCCGGACGGTCACGACTTACCCTGACGACCCCGGTGCCGTATTTGTAGTTACCGTAGTCAGAAATACGGACCAGTTCAGGAAAAGAAGGGCCGGATTTTCCCCTGCATAAGAATTCCAGCCTATCGTAAGATTTACGGACCAGTATCCCCCCGGGTAAATGAAGCTCTCCTGAAGCGCCGGCGGCAGAAGCCAGACTGATACAGGAATCCACCAAAGAAGCCGAAATACCTGTTTCTTCTGCAGAAAAATAATAATTTAATAGTAGCGAAACCGTTTCCCTTTGTAAAGCAAGAGGGGTTTCATGAAAAAAATCCATTCTTACAGCTGTATAATTAAGTTCCAGCTTTTCTCCGTAAAAATCGAGAGAAGCACCTGCCTGGCTGCGCATATAGTTTTGCTGTTCTTTATGCCATTCATATTTTTTCTGCATGTGCTGATGCACTGAAGGAAATTCACCTGTCAGCGCCGGAATGACGTGGCGGCGCACCCGGTTGCGCCTGTAATCGTCCGTAGCATTGCTTTCATCCTCCACGTAAGGTATGCCGTGCTCTTTGCAATAGAGCAGAATTTCTGTTTTTTTCACACCAAGCAGAGGACGTGCAACCTTCAAACCGTTCATTGCACGCTTCGGGGCAATTCCTTCTTCACCGAGAAGCGACCGGCCCGAAGCTGCCTGCATGATCATCGTTTCAAGCTGATCATCTGCATGATGGCCGGTCATCAGCACGCTGTAGTCAAAATGTTCCATAGTGCGGAAAAAGAAATCATACCTTTTTTTCCGGGCCGCTGCCTGTGTCGCCTTTTCATCAGGGGTTTCTTTCATAAACATTGCCGCTGAAAAAAAAGGCAGCTGCTGATGCTCCGCCCACGTCCGCACCATCTGCGCCTCGGATTTCGATGTTTCCGGACGGAAGCCATGGTTTACATGCGCAATTCCCAGGGTGAATTCATATTTACTCTGTAAGCTTTTCAGGATGGACGCAGCTGCCATGGAATCCGGGCCCCCGGAGACCGCTGCGAGTACTTTCGCTCCCGGTGGTATCATTTCCCATCTGGTGATCCATTCTTCAACGATGTGTTTCATAACGCTGGCCCACCCCTTTGCCAACAGAAAATACCGAAAATGCGAACACGAGGCCAGCCGCAATTGCAATGGCCTGCAGCACTGTTTCCACGCCCTGCTCCAGTCCGTATAAATACCGTTCCTGTACGAATGCAAGCATCGTTTCATACGCCCTGCTGCCAGGGATCAGTGGAATGATTCCCGGGAGACTGAAGGTTGTCACCGGGACTTTCATAAACCGGGCAAACCATTGGCTGACAAACGAAGCAAAAAATGCAGCTACCGCCGCCGCAAAAACGAGCGACAGGCCTAAAACCGGCATTAGTGAATAAATCGCCCACGTGCCTACACCGATAAACCCGCCCCACCAGACGAGCCGGAGCGGAATATTAAAAATAATCGCAAAAGCGATCGTCGCGACAAAACAAAGGCCCAGCTCTAATGCAAACATCGCCATCGTTATTTCCCTCTTTTCCTCAGTCTATACGAAAAAAATTGTGAGTGCTACTGCCACACCGCCTGCTATAGACATGCTTGAGACAGCCGCTTCGGCGCCCCTGGCTACTCCTGCCACCAGATCTCCCGACATTAAATCACGCACCGCGTTCGTCAGCGGCACACCTGGTACAAGAGGAATAATCGTGCCGATAATTACCTGGTTGGTATTCATTACAAGTCCCATCTGCACCATCAGCATGGCTATTAAAGCACCCGTGAATGAGGCCAGAAACTCCGAGAAAAACTTCACTTTCAGCCTCATTTGGTAGCGTACGAGCGCTACCGCTGTCACGAGTCCGCCAAGTGCGGCCGGCAGCATATCCATAATGCTCGAGCCGATCAAATAAGAAAAAGCGCCCCCGCCAATACCGGAAGCCAGGTAAATGAACCATACAGGATAATTCATCGGTGATTCTTCGATTTCTTTTAACTGCTTCTTTACTTCCCTTGAAGTAAGAAGACCACTCACGTATTCCCTCGACAGCTGGTTGACTGAGGTCACCTTGCTCAAATCCTGGTAACGCTCCTCAATTCGGAGCATCTGTATATGATCACGCTGGTCTACAGGCGATTTAAACGACAAAAAGATAGCTGTTGTCGTCACAAATGTATTCACCTGCTCCATTCCGGCAGCCCGGCCCATTCTCCGCATTGTGTCCTCTATCCGAAACGTTTCTGAACCGTAGCGGAGCATAAGCTGTCCGGCATGCAGACACATAGCCATAATGTCATCTGCTTTTTCCACGTGCCTCCCCGCCCTTCCTCAATTAATATGTAAATGTGCTTTCGCTTAAAGTATAGAATACTCGCCAGCGGAACAAAAGTAGTTTTCAGCAGTGAAACCGCTTTAATTATCTGGAACAAAATAAAACCACTGCCCAATTGGCAGTGGAAGCATTCAAGTTATAATTTGGTAGCGGCGGAGGGGATCGAACCCCCGACCTTACGGGTATGAACCGTACGCTCTAGCCAGCTGAGCTACGCCGCCATTTATTGCGACATTCACGATTATAAATTGTTTTTGTATTAAAAGTCAATATGCGCTATGAAATTAATTTCTGCTGAAGCATTTCCCCAAACAAAGAGAGCCTGCCGTGCGTTGGCAGGCTCTCTCCAGGGTTGGAAGCTTTCGGCATTACTTGCGGGATTTTTTTCCTCGTTTTTCAGTTTGCTTACGGATAGTGGCCAGGCGTTCTTCACTGTCTTTCATGAAGCTGCTCATTTTGTCTTCAAAGCTTGCCGGACGCTGCTGCGGAGGCTTCGATCCTCCACGTGGCCGGTCTCCCCCGCTTTTTGGGCGACCGCTGCCGCTGCTTTTCGGGCGTTCTTCCTGAGGACGGTCCTGCGCCTTACGGATGGAGAGTCCGATTTTTCCATCATCCTCTACCTTCATCACCTTTACTGTCACTTCATCCCCGACGGACAGAAAATCACTGATGTTTTCCACGTATTTATCCGCGACTTCACTAATGTGAACGAGACCCGTTTTTCCCGGCTCCACTTCTACAAAAGCGCCAAACTTCGTAATGCCGGTAACCTTGCCCTGTATCTTGCTGCCCACTTCAATTGCCATCTAAAAAATGCTCCTCCTTATGGATCCTATATGAAATATAAAAAGAGATTAGTGCAAAAGAAAGAGAAACGCCTCACGTTTTCAATTTCTCTGTGTCCAAGTAATTATACTCGAAGCCAAAAAACAATGTCAATTAGATGAATCGCTTTCCGGAAGTTTATAAAGCGTTTCCCCTTCTTTAGTTAAATAATACTCTTCCCGGGCGACTTCTGCTATGTAATCAAGGTCGTTGTAATCCTCCACCTGCTGATTTAAATCCGCTTCTTTATCCTCAAGGTTCGCCATCTGCTCTTCCATCTGATGCTGCTCCTCATTATTGGCTGCAATGGTCTGCCACTGTGAGAATAAAGTAATTCCCATTAATATGACGACAAAGGCAGTAACAACGGTTAAAGCAGTCATTCTTTTTTTCAATCCACGGCGCTGCTTCTGTACTGAGGCTTCTTTACGGGCATCTGTTTGTGTCTGCTGGTGGGAGTGCGGTCTATGAATGTTTGTTACTTTTTTCTTTTCTTCAATCAATCAAGAGCTCCTCCTTCGCTTGTCTCTGCAAGCTTTGTTGTAAAACAAGCGCTTTATAAACCGTTTACGATTTTAGTTATGTTAATCATAACGGAGCAGCGAAAGAGTTTCAACACGGTTTTTCCTCTTTATTACAGTTTTTCGCTTTATTTTTTCTGTTTTCGCAGGTTTTCTTCCATACTAAATAATAAAGCCGCCCCAAAAAGGAACGGCCGTTCGTATTATTTGCTTTCTTCTTCCATCAGTGTATACATCGATTCTGCTTCATCTTTTTTCGTTGTATCTTTAATGGCTTCCACTCTTAATTTTAATGTCTTCGAAGCAAAACGTACGATGATTTCATCCCCAGGCTTTACTTCCGTTCCGGCTTTCGCCTGATTACCGTTTACCGTAATGCGTCCCTGGGCAGCTACTTCCTTTGCAAGAGTTCTTCGCTTAATCAGCCGGGACACCTTTAAAAACTTATCTATTCTCACCGTTACCGTTCCTCCTTCTTCGCTTCCTGCCACCATGCTTCCGCTGTCTGCAGAAAGTTTTCTTCCTTCCAGTGCCGGTTTTCTTCATTCATTTTCTGCTCAATGTAGGCAAAACGACGGAAAAACTTCTGGTTCGTCTGTTCGAGCGCTTCCTCCGGATGTACGCGAAAGAACCGGGCAAGATTAACGAGCACAAATAAAATATCCCCAAATTCCTTTGAGCTGTTTTGTTCGTTTTCTGCACGAAGCTCCGCTTTCCATTCGTCTATTTCTTCGTGGAGCTTGTCCCACATCGGAGCATCATCGCCCCAGTCGAACCCGGCCTTTGCTGCCTTTTTCTGAATTTCGTAGGCTCTCATTAGTGCCGGCATTGCCTGCGGAATATCCGCTAGTACAGAATCCTCTTCGCCATCTTTGCTTTTTTCAGCTTTTTTAATCTGTTCCCACTGCGTGTTCACTTCTTCCGGGGTAGCCGCCGCTGACTCTGCAAACACGTGTGGATGCCGGCGGATCATTTTTTCCGTTACTGATTCCACCACATCATCAATGGTGAAAAAGCCTTCTTCTTCCCCAATTTGAGCATGAAGCATCACCTGAAGCAAAATGTCCCCCAGCTCTTCCTGCAGGTTGTCGTCGTCTTCAGCATCGATGGCACTTAATACTTCATAGGTTTCTTCGAGCAGGTATTTTTTCAGCGATTGGTGCGTTTGTTTCCTGTCCCATGGGCACCCGTCCGGAGCCCGGAGAGAGGCGATAATGCTGCGCAATTTGTCCCAGTCTCCGAACCGGGCCGAAAACGGCAGCGGCGGCACATAAACGGACATTAGATTATCGACAAAGTCTTCGCGGTCAAGCTCGTACAGCGGCAGCTTCTGAAGCCGTTCTGTTCCGGTTCCCGCTCCGGAAATCATGTGTACGGTGTGCTCTTCCGGATACAGCTCCATCAGCGTCAGCTTCACCTCTGAAGCTGTCATACGATCGTACACCTGGGTAAGCAGCAAATGGGTGGAGGTCTGCACGTCTTCTCTTTTCAGCGCCGTCGCATCCAGCAGCTGGAAGCCTTCACTCGGATCCAGCCGCAGGGATGCAAAGACAGGGTCTAAAAAGCTTTGTCCGCCCACGATGTCCACCCGGCATTTTTCGGCCTTTTCTGCTTCAAGCAGGTGCTGCACCACCATTTCTGCCACTAGCGGATGACCCGGGACTGCGTAACAAATTTCCCCGGAAGCTTTGGAAGCCATAAGCAGCTCTTCCGTCATTATTCCGTATGCCTCTTCAAACGAATCTGTCTGTTCGTAGACCTGGTCAAAGGTTTTATGCGCCGGCAGCTCTTCCTGAAGCTCTCTGACTACCGGGTGCTCCCTGGTACGTAAATACAGAGAGGAAGCTGCGCGGAGACGACGGTAAACGTCCAGGGGGAGCTGCCCGGCATCTCCTGCTCCGAGCCCTAAAATGGTAATAACTGGTCGCGTGTCTGCATTATTCATTAGGAAGTCCCCCTCTTTTCATTCTTATTTCCGCCTGCGGAAAATATGTTCCACTCCTGGCGTTCGAAAAGTTTTAAGCCTTTGACAAGAGCAAGGCACAATGTCACGCCGGCCCCGGCCAGACCCAGGGCCCACATGCCAGCGACCGTCCGTGCGTCTACGCTGGCGGCAGGCAGCTGCAGCATCCACAGTCCAGCGCCAAGCAGGACTAAAAGAGTCACCCAGCAGACGCACCACCTGGGGGAAGGCCAGGAAATCAGCCGGTACTTCTGCAGAAGCGCTCCCTGCAGAAGGCTCGTAACAGCAAGGCCGCCGATCGTTGCCGCAGCTGCACCAACTGCGCCAAAGGACGGTATAAGCACTATATTTCCGACGAGCTTTATGATTCCTCCAGCCACTATTGATCCGGCAGCTATCCGTACATAGCCTCCCCCCTGGAGAATCGCGTTCGCAGTTACAATCCATCCGCTAAACAGAAGTGAAATAGCGAGCGCAGCCATAAGCTCTGTTCCCCTGCTGTTTTCAAACAGCATCACATTCACAAAGTCAGCTACTGTATAAAGGCCTACAGCCGCCGCTCCGCCGATAACCAGACTGATCCGAAGAGCAAGCCCACCGAGGAAAACTCCTTCCTGTCCGCGCAGCGAAGGGAGTACAGCTGCTGCGAGCGCCGTAGATACTACCGTGCCGAACTGGAGAAGCGGCTGTGCCCGGTCCAGAACACCCTTCGTTTCTTTTGCATCCTGTCCGGAAACACCGTAAGCCTCAAGGCCGGGGACTACAGTAAACGCATCTATCCATTGATAAAATAAAAACACCATTGCACCGAGACAGGCAACTACCCCCGGGATAAGCAGTTTTTTCACCATTGTTTTATACTCGTTTCCGGCTCCCCGAAAAAGAAAAGGCAGTGGTTTGCGACGATGCTGAAACCACCCGAGAAACAGCAGAATCAAAGCCCCAACACCGGCGCCTGCTATGGAAGCTCCCATAGCTCCGGCACCTACGTTATATACCCCCTGCCCAGCCGATACTGCTGCCCAGGCAGACAACAAAATAAAGGTTACCCGGCACACCTGCTCTACTACATGCGATAAAGCTGTCGGCTCCATTTTCCCTCTGCCCTGGTAATATCCGCGTCCAAGCGAAAGTACAGGCACGAGGAGAAAGACGAATGAAGTCATACGAAGTACCGGCGTAAGCTGTTCATCTCCCATGAATCCAGCCACCACAGGCGCAAAAAGAAACAAAAGCACAAAAGCCGATACTCCTGCAGATATCAGCACCACTCCAGCCGCTTTCATCGTTTCAAGCCGGTCGGATGCTTTTTTCTGCTGTATCATTTCACCAGCCAGTACAGCCGGAAATCCGTAAAGAGCAAGAATCATCGCTATACCGTAGAACGGGTACACCTGCTGGTAAACATAATACCCAATATCTCCGGTCATATTCTGGTATGGAATCCGGTAAACAGCGCTGAATACTTTTCCTATCAGGGCAGCTGCTGTCAGCAGGGAAACGCTTTTTAGTAAACGCGCGAAAGAGCGTTTGTCATTTGTCATCTTCGGTCCCTTCCATCCGCCCGCTCTATTTCGTGGACGTTGTTTCTTCCGGCTCTTTTTTTGCTTCCTGTACCCCTTTTACGACCGCCTGCACAGAAGTGAGTATTTTCATTTCTTCGAGCCGCTGGTGCTGCACTGATATCTGAATCTTTTTCCCGCTGGTCCCGATACCTATATGACGTCCCAGATCATTTACAAGTCCGAACAGCGAAGCACCATCTGCTTCACTGCTTGCTTTTTCACTCACCAGAATAATGGTTTTGTTAGCCTCCTGGGAAACCGACTCCACTCCGGAAGCTTCCGCGCGCAGACGAATATTACTGAGAATAAACAGCTTTTCCACTTCCACCGGGTATTCCCCGAAGCGGTCGATCATCTCACTCTGCAGATCTTCCATATCCTCAAGTGTCTCAAGCCCACGGAAGCGTTTATACATCTCTATTTTCTGCTTGGAGTCGTCAATATAAAAGTCAGGGATGTAGGCATCTGCTTTCATATTCATCTCCATCTCCGGCTCCTGCTGCTTCGGCTTATCTCCCTTACGTTCTTCAATAGCTTCTTTAAGCATCTGTGAGTACAAATCAAAGCCAACGGATTCAATGTAGCCATGCTGCTCTGCACCGAGCAGATTACCCGTGCCGCGGATGGAAAGATCTCTCATGGCAATCTTAAAGCCCGAGCCGAGCTCCGTAAATTCCTTGATCGCCTGCAGCCGCTTTTCCGCAACCTCAGAAAGCACTTTGTCGCGCTGGTACGTGAAATACGAATACGCTACGCGATTGGACCTGCCGACCCGGCCGCGGATCTGATACAGCTGAGAAAGTCCCATCCGGTCAGCATTGTTAATAATAAGCGTATTCACGTTCGGGATATCGACTCCTGTTTCTATAATCGTTGTTGTGACCAGTACATCCTTGTTGCCCTCTAAAAACTCCACCATGACTGATTCAAGCTCCTGCTCATTCATCTGTCCGTGAGCGTAGGCGACCTCTGCTTCCGGCACAAGCATCGAAATCTGGTCAGCCATCCGGCTGATATTATCCACCCGGTTATGCATAAAGTACACCTGGCCGCCACGGCTGATTTCACGTTCTATGGCTTCTTTAACGAGCGTCGGATTGTATTCCATCACATACGTCTGTACCGGAAAACGATTTTCCGGCGGGGTCTCAATAACTGAAAGATCACGAACACCGAGCATCGACATATGCAGCGTTCTTGGAATTGGCGTCGCCGTCAGCGTTAACACGTCAATGTTTGCCTTAAGCCGTTTGATTTTCTCTTTATGAGTAACTCCAAACCGCTGTTCTTCGTCGACAATCAGCAGACCTAAATCATGAAACTGTACGTCCTTGGAAAGCACACGGTGCGTGCCGATCACAATATCGACGCTTCCTGCTTTCAGTCCCCGGGTTGTTTCGTTCTGCTGTTTTTTCGTCCGGAAGCGGCTCATTAAGCCGATGTTGATCGGTTGCTCGGCAAAACGCTCGGTGAGCGTATCGAAATGCTGCTGGGCCAAAATCGTTGTCGGCACCAAAATGGCCACCTGCTTGCCGTCCATTACTGCCTTGAACGCTGCCCGTATCGCCACCTCTGTTTTTCCGTAGCCGACATCCCCACACAACAGGCGGTCCATCGGACGTTCGCGCTCCATGTCTTCACGGATTTCTTCAATTGCTTTTATCTGATCCTCCGTTTCCTGGTAAGGGAACGTAGCGGCAAACGCCTGCTCTTCCATTGCATACCGGTTAAAGGCGTGCCCTTTCGTAGCCTCCCGTTCTGCATACAGCTTGATCAGGTCGTCGGCGATGTCTTCCACAGAGGACTGTACTTTGCGTTTTACACGCTTCCAGTCGTTGCCGCCGAGTTTATAGATTTTCGGATCCTTTTCTTCTGACCCCACATACTTTTGAACCTGGTCAATCTGTTCGACCGGCACATACAGTTTATCGTTGCCCGCATAGGACACGTTTAAGAAATCCTGGTGCACTCCTCCAACGTCCAGAGTTTCCATCCCCAGGTATTTCCCGATGCCGTGGTTCACGTGAACCACAAGGTCTCCCACCTGCAGCTCCGAATAGCTCTTGATACGTTCGGCATTGTTCAGCTTTTCCCGGCGTCTTGAGCGGCGCACCTGCTTGGTGAACGTCTCCTGCTCTGTAATGACGGCAAGCTTCTCCAGCGGCAGTTCAAATCCGCTGTCGAGCCGCCCCTGCACAATAGCAGGCCGTCCCGGCGTAAACGGTCCATCCTTGTCTGCGCGCTCTGCTTCTACTCCGTAATCATCGAGAATTCTCTGCAGCCGTTCGAGCCGGTCTTTGGTCTCAGCGGCAAAAACGATACGAAATCCGCCGTTCTGCCAGCGTTCAATTTCATTTTTCAATACCGGCAGCTGACCGTGGAACTGCTGCATCGCCTTGCTCGTGACGTTCGCCACCCGGCGCGGGTGAAACTCGGATAAACTGCGGGTGAATAAAGAAAAAAGCACCTTCGGAAAATCGATGTTTTTCATAAGCGTATGGAACGGCACCGAAAGCTGCATCTCTACCGGCAGCTCCCCCTGCTCCACCATGTTTGTCCGCCATTCTGCCTCTTCTTCATCCAGCCGTTCTGCTGTTTCCTGTACCCGGCTCACTTCATCGATAAAAAAGACCGTTTCCGGGGAAAAATAATTGCTCAGGGTAGCCGGCTCTTCATAGAAAAACTGCATATATTTGTACAGACTTTGAAAACGTACGTGCTGCAGCAGCTGCTCCCGCTCTTCCGACAGGCGCTCCTGCACCTTCTGTTTCACGGTCTCGTCCTTGACCTTTTTCAGCGTTTTGCCCAGGCTGTCTTCAAGCTGCGAGGCTGCGCGCTGAAACTGTTCCGGATAAAGAATTGTCTCCTGAGCCGGACTAATATTCACTTTAGTAATCTGTTCAATTGTCCTCTGGTCCTCCGGATTAAACAAACGAAGAGAATCAATTTCTGTATCAAACAGCTCCAGGCGCACCGGATTGTCCGCTGTAAGCGAGTAAATGTCAATAATACCGCCGCGAATGCTGAATTCACCGGGAGCCGCCACCATATCGGCCCGCTGGTAGCCGGAAGCATAGAGAAATTGCTGAAACGCATCCAGATCAAGATCGTCCCCGTTATGCAGCGGCCACTGGGCTGCTTCCCAGACAGCAGGCGGAGGCAGCAGACGGCGCAGCCCGGCCACCGGGCTTACAATAATTCCGTCAAAGCCGCTGACCAGACGGTCGAGCACTTCAATCCGCTGCGACCTCATTTCCGGGCTCGCTACCGCAATTTCAGCAGAAATAAGCTCATTGACCGGATAAATTAATACGTCCTTTTCTGACCATTCCAACAAATCATCGTACAGCTTCTGCGCCTGATACAACGTATGCGTCACTACCAGCTGAGGCTTTTGCGTCTTCTCCTGGGCAAGCGTCATAAATAACGTTCTTGCCGAGCCGCTGAGCCCTGAAATCAGCTGCTCCGAAACCCCGTTTTGGAGGTCGCTGATAACTGCGCTGATCTCCGGATTGGAGGCCAATATCGATGGTAAACCCTTCATGCTCGTTCCTCCCTGTTTATGGCGATCTCTTTTTTTTATCACGCAAAAGGGGAGCGGAACCTGGCAGTCCCACCCCGTTTTATTAATTAAACTCGTTCATCACTTCATCAAATGATTTACTGCTCCATGCTTCCGCCGAGGCTGCGGCCTTTTTGACTGCCTCATCCATATGCTTTCTCTCTTCCGGTGGAAAGGTGCCGAGAACATAGTCGATCACAGAAGCCTTCTCCGGCTTTCCAATGCCAATGCGGAGCCGCTTGAATTCCTTCGTACCCAGATGTTCAATTAACGAGCGTATACCGTTATGGCCGCCGTGCCCGCCTTTTTTACGCAGGCGGACCGTGCCGGGAACGAGATCCAGGTCATCATACACAACTAGAACGTCTTCCGGGGACGCTTTATAAAAATCAAGCATCGGGCCCACCGCTTCTCCCGAAAGATTCATATAAGTCAAAGGCTTTACCAGTATCACTTTTTCGCCCCCTGCCATTGTTTCGGCAGTTTCGCTCCTCCACTTGCTCTTTTTCCATGACAGCTTCCACATGGAAGCGAGCTCTTCAACAGCTTCAAATCCGACGTTATGACGTGTCTTTTTATATTTTTTTCCCGGGTTGCCTAACCCGACAATAAATTTCATGCTGGTCCCCCGCTCTGCCTCGTACGTATAATGTTCAGGCTGCTTCTTCATATTGTACTAAAAAAACTGCTTCTTGACGTTTAAAACGATTACAGTGCTTGTCTTATTTTAAGATATTTCAGCTTAACAGCATAGCATAAATAAAGATCGCAGGGCGCCTGTAAAACAGAGTCGCCTGCGATCTTTATTTATGACGGAAGGCAGCACGCCCTCCGTCAGCTTTGGTGCAGTGATTATGAATTGTTGTTGTCGTTGCTGCCTTCTTCAGAACCGCCTTCTTCGGATTCTTCATCCGCATCTACAAGCTCAGGCTCTTCTGCTTCTTCTTCGCCTGGCTCTTCCGGCTCTTCTTCCGGTACAAGAACAGTAACAATCGTTTCTTCCGGCTCACTCGTAATCGTGTAGTTCAAACCTTCTGGAAGATCTGCTACCTGAATGGAGTCGCCGACATTCAATGTCGAAATGTCCACGCTGATGCTGTCAGGAATTTCAGCAGGCAGTGCGCTGACAGTAATATTGAACATCATGTGGGAGACAACGCCGCCGTCTTTTTCCCCTGGCGCTTCGCCTTCGAGGCTTACAGCAACGTCTGCTTCCATTTCGGAAGTCATGTCTACTTCAAAGAAGTCAACATGGATAAAGTAATCCTTGATGGAGTCAACCTGCATATCATGCACGATGACCTGGTGCTTTTTGTTTTCGCCTTCAATAGTCAGATCAATGATGCCGTTCTTCCCGGCTTCACGGATCGTTTTTAGGAATGTAACGTTGTCGACAGAGATAGGCTGGCTTTCCGTTTTCTTGCCATAAATAACGGCTGGAATCGTGCCCTCTCTGCGGAGTTTTTTCGTCACTGACTGTTTTGTTTCAGGACGACGAGCTGCAGTTAACTGCGTAGCCATGGTATTCACCTCATAATTAAATTTTATTTTCACGTGTTCGCGTAATTTTGCCCACTTGAGACAGAATTATACCAGAATCCACATCAAAAATCAATGGCTTATTCAAACCATTGATTTTCTTGTAGATTAATTAAACAAGCGGCTGACCGAAGTCTGCTCAAAGACGTTAATAATTGCTTTAGCCATAAGCGGGCCGACGGAAAGCTGTGTTACTTTATCGATATTTTTCTCTTCCGGGAGCACGATGGAGTTTGTTACGACAAGTTCTTCAATCCTGGAATTTTCGATTCTTTCTATTGCCGGGCCGGAAAGTACCGGATGGGTGCAGCACGCATACACATGGTTTGCGCCCGACTCGATTAACGCATCCGCTGCGAGAGTAATTGTTCCGGCGGTATCAATAATATCATCAATAATGATTGCCGTTTTGCCTTTTACGTCACCGACGATATTCATAACCTCTGAAACATTTGGACGCGGCCGGCGCTTATCAATAATCGCAATAGGAGCCTTTAAGCGGTCTGCCATTCTGCGTGCGCGCACCACGCCTCCGTGGTCAGGCGATACAATAACGAGATCTTCCAGGCCTTTTTCGTTGAAGTGACGGGACAAAATAGGCTCTCCCTGCAGCTGATCCACCGGAATATCGAAGAATCCCTGAATTTGCGTCGCGTGCAGGTCCAGGCTCAAAATTCTGGTCGCTCCAGCTGTCTCCAGCAGATTGGCAATCAGCTTTGCTGTAATAGGCTCTCTCGCCCGGGCCTTACGGTCCTGACGTGCGTAACCGTAATAAGGGAGGACAACGCTGATCGTTTTTGCCGAAGCCCGCTTCATGGCATCGATCATAATCAAAAGCTCCATTAGATGTTCATTGGCCGGGTCTGAAGTTGACTGGACCAAAAAGACATCGCAGCCGCGGATACTTTCTTCAATGTTTATCTGCACTTCGCCGTCACTGAATCGTTTTACAGAGCTGAGCCCCATTGTTGTACCGATCTGTTCAACAATTTCCTCTGCGAGCCTTGGATTCGAGTTCAGGGTGAATACTTTCAAATTGGAGCGATCCATCGTGGACATTTTTTAATTCCCTCCGTCACTTGTTTTGCTTTTTATCTGCATTTAATTTTTCACTTACATAGTTTTCTTTATTCGTTTGCCTTGCCCGTGCAATGGAAAGCGCATCCTCCGGCACATCCGAAGTAATAGTGGAACCTGCTGCTACGTAAGCGCCTTTCCCAACGTTTACCGGAGCTACAAGATTGGAGTTGCATCCGATAAATACGTTATCTTCGATTTTCGTTAAATGCTTGCCCATACCGTCGTAATTAACAGTAATGGAGCCGCAGCCGATATTCACATTTTTTCCTACCTCTGCATCTCCAATGTAGCTGAGGTGGGACGTTTTGCTTCCCTGTCCGATGGAGGCTTTCTTGATTTCAACAAAATTGCCGATTTTGGCTTCATCACCGATTGACGAAGCCGGCCGGACGTGGGCATAAGGGCCGATTTGTACGGAGTTTCCTACCTCGCTGTCCGTCACTGTCGATTGACGGACCACTGTTTCGCTGCCAATTACTGCGTTGCTGATTTCTGAATGCGGGCCTAGCTGGCAGGAGGTTCCTACATGTACACTGCCGCGGAGAATTGTCCCGGGCTCAATTACTGTATCAGCTCCGATCACAGATTCCTTGGAGATATAAGTATTCTCCGGATCAATGATAGTTACTCCCTGGCGCATCCAATGTTCATTAATGCGGCGCTTCATGGCTTTTTCAGCCTGGGATAAAGCCACACGATCGTTCACCCCGATTGTCTCAGAAAAGTCCGGGGTGGTCCAGGCAGATACGGTTTCTCCCTGTTCCTGAAGGATACCAATAACATCAGGAAGGTAATATTCCCCCTGAACGTTGTTGTTATCCACCTGGCTGAGGGCATGAAACAAGGCTTCATTATCAAAGCAGTAGGTCCCCGTATTAATTTCCCGGATGCTTTTTTCCGTTTCGTCTGCATCCTTATGTTCAACGATACGGACAACTTCCCCGCTGCTTCCCCGGATGACCCGTCCGTACCCGGCGGGGTCGTCTGCTACGGCTGTTAAAATGCTTGCTTTTGCTTCCGTTTGTTCATGATGATCCATCAGCGCCTGCATCGTGCTCCCCTGGATCAGTGGAGTATCTCCACACGCAACGATAGTCGTTCCTTTTTTCCCCTCAAGCATCTGCCTTGTCTGCATTACAGCATGAGCCGTGCCAAGCTGTTCCTCCTGAAGAACATAGGAAGTACGCTCTTTTAAATGCTCTTCGACAGCTTCCGCCCCGTGGCCGGTCACCGTCACCAATTGATCGACACCGGCGTCTTCGAGCTCATCCACTACGTGCTCCACCATCGGTTTTCCGCAGACAGGATGAAGTACTTTATAGAGACTGGATTTCATGCGGGTGCCTTTTCCGGCAGCTAAAATAACGGCATAGCGATTGTTCATGTAGGTTCCTCCATATGCGCATTTTTGTCCATTAAGAATAATATCTTAAAAGCTGTAGGTTTTCAAGAATACACTATTACCTATTCTACATAATGAACGTTTACCTATCCACCCGATTTCGTTTACAGCCAAAAATAAATAACGGCCCCATCGAGACCGTTATCGCTGCCCTGGTACGTATGAAGTTACGAAGCGCCGGCTTCGTTAAAATTTTTTTCTGCGGGCTGCTGTTCCTGCTCCTCATATTCTGCCAATACAGCGGACTGGATCTTTTCTCTCGCTGCTGACGAAATAGGATGGGCAATATCACGGAATTCCCCATCAGGGGTGCGTTTACTCGGCATAGCAACAAAGAGACCGTTATTTCCATCAATGACCCGAATATCATGGACCACAAACTCTTCATCAAATGTAATAGAAGCAATCGCTCTCATCCGTCCATCAGTATTTACCCGGCGCAGCCTGACATCTGTTACCTGCATGTTTTCACCACCTTTGGTTTATTAACTCTTTCATCTATATGTATCTCTTCTTTCGCATCAAGCGTAAAGAGGCTGATTATTGATTTCTATATTATTCCGCAAAGTCCTGCTCGGACAAAAAATCGTCTGCAGATATATTTGATTTAAAGTATATAAACATGTATTCAGTATAACGATGTTTCATGTATGTTACCATATCTTTTTGCTCGAGCTAAAAGTCCTGTCTTTAAAAATCTTTCCGTTATTCTTCTTATCGGCCTGTTTTATGCTCTTTTCTACCCATATCGCAAAAAAACAGCACCCCGGCTGCCATTCGCGAAGGCAGCACAGAGCACTGTTTTTTATGAAGCCAGTAAAGCAATAACTTCAATTTCCACTTTTACATCCTTAGGGAGACGGGCGACTTCGACACAAGAACGGGCCGGCTGATGCTCCTGAAAGTAAGAACCATACACTTCATTAATAACCGGAAATTCATCCATATCTTTAATAAATACGGTTGCCTTAATAACATGATTCAGCGAAGAACCGGCTTCAGCAAGTACTGCCTGCAGATTCTGAAAAACCTGGTGCGTCTGCTCTTCAACTCCACCGCTTACAACTTCACCAGCCGTCGTTAAAGGAATCTGGCCGGAGCTGTAAAATACATTGTTTACCTTAATGCCCTGCGAATACGGACCAATGGCCTCTGGAGCCTGCTTAGTAAATACTTCCTTCATCGTGATCTCTCCTTTTCGAGCTTTGTTAGAAAATTACCGGGAACTACACGGATATTTTTTGTCTTTTCGTTTACCTCTTCCACTCTTGCAATGCTTACGTAATCATCCACTAGACGCTCTCCCGCGCCTTCAGCTTCCACAAGCACTCCGATGCCTGCCACATTTGCCCGGAACTCCTGCAGCAGCTCTATCATTCCGCTCACCGTACCGCCTGCTTTCATGAAATCATCCACTACAAGGACGTTAGATCCTTCCGGCAGGCTCCTCCGCGCTAAGGACATTGTCTGAATGCGTCTCGATGAACCTGACACGTAATTGATGCTCACGGTCGATCCTTCCGTAACCCGGTGGTCTCTTCGGACAATACTTACAGGTACGTCAAGATACGTACCAATCGCGTGTCCAAGCGGGATGCCTTTCATAGCCACAGTGACAATGGCATCAATCTGCCTGTCCGCAAAAACAGAAGCAAACATTTTCCCCACTTCGTTCATCGTACGTGGACGCCCAAGGATATCCATCATATATAAATACCCTCCAGGCAGCAGCCGTTCTTTGTTTTCCAGTTTTTCACACAGGTCTCCGACAAACAATTCTGCGGTGCTTTTTTCCACTTTTGGTACATATCGCACGCCGCCGCTCGCGCCTGCTACCGTACGCAGTGCCCCAACGCCCTGGGTTTCAAAAATTTCTTTAATGATAGTCAAATCTTCACTTACCGAGGATTTGGCGGAATCATACCTCTCCGTAAAATAACCAAGAGAGATAAGTTCATGTGGATGCTGCAGTAAAAAATTGGTCATATCAACCAATCGGCCGCTTCGTTTCAGTTTTTTCATGCTTACCTCCGTAAAATCCGAATATTTAGCAAGAATATACCATTTTCATACGGATTTTATCAAGCGTTTCGGTTGTTCAACAGGCGAACCGCGTACACTTGGGAGCAGAAACCACGCAACGCATTATACACACGGCTTACTTTGCTTTCCTTATCCACCAGCCCGAAAACAGTAGGACCGCTGCCGCTCATCAGTGCAGCATCCACACCGGAATCGAGCATGCGGGCTTTAATCTGCCCCACTTCGGGATAAAGCGGCAGAGTTACTTCTTCAAGGGTATTGGATAAAGAGCGGCAAAGCTGTTCATAATTGTTATTCCGAATCGCTTCCACCATCGCCGGGGTCATCTCCTGACGTTTTTTAGCTGCGTCGATTCTGCGGTAAATTTCCCCGGTGGAAACACCTGTAGGAGGTTTAGCTAAAATTACCCAACAGGACGGGGGCGGGTCAATGTGCTCAATCTGCTCTCCCCGTCCGGTAGCGATCGCCGTTCCCCCGTGTACGCAAAAGGAGACGTCCGAGCCGATTAGCGCCCCAATTTCTGCCAGTTCCTCCATGTCCGCGCCGATTTCCCACAGCTCATTCACTCCCCGCAGCGTAGCTGCGGCATCACTGCTGCCACCGGCGAGTCCGGCAGCGACAGGGATGTTTTTATGTATGAAAATCGACACGCCATAAGCAATACGGTATTTATCCTTTAACAGCTTTGCAGCCTGGTACGCCAGGTTTCTATGGTCTTCCGGAAGAAAGCCCTCTGACATTTGCACGACAATTTTTCCATCTTTTCTTCGCTCAAACTCCAGACGATCAGCCAAATCCACCTGGGCCATCACCATTTTTACTTCGTGATAGCCATCTGCCCGTTTACCTAAAACATCGAGCGTCAGATTTATTTTCGCCGGAGCCTTTTTTGATAACTTCACCATCATTCTCCTTCTCTCATCTTCCTCCACGTTTACCGTACTTTCAACCTTCTAACATTTTAGTTGAAAAACTGCAGCATGTACAGCAGGAAAAGCTTCCCTTACTCCCGCAGGCGCACGTAAATTTGGAAACCGGGCTTTCGCCAGCCTTTTGCTGTTCTTTCTTCAACATGGCTTTAAAAATGAAAAAAGCTTTCCGCTTAGCGCAGAAAGCCTGTATGCTGTCCGGGGACTGCATTCGTATGTGTTAGTTAAGCCTGAAGCTCTTCTTCTTCCGTTAGATACAGTTTGACTGTCTGGGTGAGTACATCTGTATAGCTGTAAGAAAGACGTTCGACAGGATGCTGGGCTCTGTCCAGTTTGACAATAAAGACGGAAGGATATGTTTCCTCTAAATACCCGGAACGTTCGACGGTTTTCTTGCGTCCGCCATTAGCAATTACCGTAACTCGTTTACCTACTTTTAAATCCAACGCTTCTTTAATCTCCACCAATGTTTTTCCCATTGTCTAACCCACCTCACTAAAAATCATGTTAACATAACCCGGGTTAGTTGTCAAAAATTTTTCATTATACCAATTCTTTAATTTGAATGTCAATTACTAAATCTTCTTTTTCCGAATGTCTTAAAATTCTTGATAAAAAGGAGCAAGTTCATTGGATAATAGAGCAAATTCCTCCATGGAAAGCGTTTCACCACGTCTTCCCGGATCGATGCCAGTCTGCTCAAACGCCTGCAGCAGTCTGCCTTTGCCCTCCGCTCCGGCCAGCTGGTTCAGCAAATTGTTCCAGAGGGTTTTTCTGCGCTGTACAAATGATGCGCGCACCAGCCGGAAAAAGAATTCCTCGTTCACTACATGCACTGGCGGAGCAGAACGTTTTCTCAGGCGGAGAATCAGTGAATCGACTCTCGGCTGCGGAATAAAAACGGTTTTCGGAACGGTCATCACCTTTTCTGTTTCCGCAAAATATTGTACCGCTATGGATAAAGATCCGTAGGCTTTTGTACCGGGCACGGCCTCCATTCGCTCTGCCACTTCTTTTTGCAGCATGATCACAATGTTTTTAATCGGCAGCCTCTGTTCAAGCACTGCCATCAGTATAGGAGTGGTAACGTAATACGGAAGGTTCCCTACGACGGATACACTTCGGCACTCACTCATGTGTTCATGAATAAACGCCTCGAGGTCCACCTGCAGAATATCGCGGTGGTGCACCCGGACGTGCGGATAAGGAGCCATCGTTTCTTCAAGAATCGGAAACAGGCGCTGGTCGATTTCGAATGCCTCCACCTGCCCGGCCTGTTTTGCGAGATGCTCTGTGAGGGCCCCAATGCCGGGACCCACCTCTATGACCCCGTCTTCCGGCTCTATGCCCGCTGCCTGGGCAATGCGCGTTAAAATGTTTGCGTCGATTAAGAAATTTTGTCCCAGGCTTTTTTTAAACGCAAATCCGTGTCTTTCCAGTATATCCTTCGTCCGCCCCGGGGTTGCTATATCCTTCACGCCTTCTCCTCCTCTTCCAATAATTGTTCATATGCTGCGGTAAATTCAGCCTGGCTGATTTGAAACATCTCCAGCCTTTTCAAAAACTGCTTTCCATTGGCATAGCCGATGTTCAGTATTTCCCCCAGGCGGGCGCGTTTATCTCTAGAGCCGCTTCCGGCGAACAGCCCAAGCTCCAGGAGGTCCTGCCTTGTCACTGCTGCTGTCACTTCCGGATGCTCTTTTTCGCTGCGCACGTGCCTTAAGGCTTCACGGATCGTTTCTGCAGAAGCGTGCTCCACCCCCAGACTCTGGCCCGGGCTCCCGAAGGCTTTACCTTTTGTTAAGAAAGCGTGCTTGCACCCCGGCACGCGCCGGCTGACTATCCGTCGGATTCTCTCGCCCGGAACGTCCGGATCAGTTAAAATAATGACCCCTCTCCGCTCCCTGGCCAGTTCAATCCGGCGGAGCGCTTCCTCACTTACTGCCGAGCCGTTTGTTTCAATGGTGTCTGCCTCCACCGCGTTGCGGACAGCTGCGGTATCAGATTTGCCCTCCACTACGATACATTCGTAAATACGCACGGTTACCTTCCTTCTAAGTCAATTTAGTCTTTTGCTATGATACAGCCCGCTTTTCCATTTTCATGGAAAGAGCGGGCCCGTTCATCGTTTACAGACGAAAAAGCTGTTTAGCGTTTTTTGTCGTCTGTTCAGCCAATTCCTCATACGGAATTTCTTTCAATTCTGCGATTTTTTCAGCTACCAGCTTTACGTATGCAGGTTCATTCCGCTTGCCCCGGTATGGGTGCGGGGCCAAAAACGGACAGTCGGTTTCCACCAGCAGCCGGTCCATCGGAATTTCCCTGCTTACTTCCTTGGGAAGCTTTGCGTTTTTGAACGTGACCGGACCGCCAAAGGAAATATAAAAATTCATATCCATACAGCGCTTCGCGGTTTCGGCAGTGCCACCAAAGCAGTGCATAATACCGCCGACTTCTCCCGCATTTTCTTCTTCCAGCAGATCGACAATATCATCATGGGCCTCGCGGTCATGAATAATGATCGGCATGTTCACTTTCTTTGCCAGGTGGATCTGCCGGCGGAATACCTTTTTTTGTACATCCTTCGGGGATTTGTCCCAGTGATAATCGAGCCCCATTTCTCCGAGGGCTACAACCCGGGGATGGCCGGCGAGTTCCTCAAGCCATTCCAGGTCCTCATCGGTCATGTCAACAGCGTCGACCGGATGCCAGCCGACTGCTGCATAAATAAAATCGTACGTTTCCGCCAGTTCTATAGCTTTAGGAATCGTCTCCCGGTCAAAGCCGACGACCGTCATGTAATCAACCCCGGCTTCTTTAGCCCGTTCGATCGTTTCTGCGACTTCTCCTTCGAATTGTTCTACGTTCAGATGAACATGCGTATCAAAAAGCATCACATTCTCGTCCTTTCTTTAATTCACGACCGATCCGTTTGGAAGAGCCTGATCGATAGTGGCAAGCGTCAGTTCTTTTCCTTTAGAAGCAGCCAGGATCATTCCTTCCGACCATTCTCCCCGAAGCTTCACCGCTTTCAGGTTGGTCACACAGATCACCTTCCGGCCTTTTAAATCCTCCGGGGTGTAATGCTCTGCAATGCCGGAAACGACCTGACGCTTCTCATCCCCTACGTCAAGCTGAATTTTAAGCAGCTTATTAGCCTTTTTGACTGGTTCTGCGTCGATGATTTCCGCTACCTTCAGCTCCACTTTGCCAAAGTCATCAATTGTGATTTCCCCATTTTCTTCTGTTTCCTCTTCCTCTTCTGCTTCTGCTTTCACTGTACCACCCATCGACTCAATAATATACTTCACTTCATCCTCCTGCTGAAGACGAGGGAAGACAGGCACGGCCTTACCGGCTACTCTGGTGCCTTCTTTTATATGGGCGAAGGATTTTGTCGTTACCCAGCCTGTAATTTCTTTATCTATACCAAGCTGCGACCAGATGCTCTTCGGCGTTTCTGTCATAAACGGCTGAATCAGTATACTGATTACCCGCAGAGATTCCGCCAGATGGTAAAGCACGGAGCCGAGAACTTCCCGCTCGCTTTCATCTCTTGCAAGAATCCACGGCTGCGTTTCATCAATATATTTATTTGTCCGGCTGATAAGCTGCCATATGGCTGTCAGAGCCACTGAAAACTCCATCTCTTCAACCGCATTTTCTACCTTAGTGACGGTTGCCTCTATCAGCTCAAGCAGCGAAGCATCATACGGACTCGCGTCCTTCACATAAGCCGGGATGGAGCCGTCAAAATATTTGTTAATCATTGCCACGGTACGATTTAAAAGATTGCCCAGATCGTTTGCGAGATCATAGTTCAGCCGGTCCACAAACCCTTCCGGCGTGAACACTCCGTCGGAGCCAAACGGTACCTCCCGGAGCAGATAGTAGCGGACAGCATCCAAACCGTAGCGGTCAACAAGCGGAATCGGGTCCACCACATTACCTTTGGACTTCGACATTTTTCCGTCCTTCATCAAAAGCCATCCGTGGCCGAACACTTTCTTCGGAAGCGGCAGATCGAGGGCCATCAGCATAATCGGCCAGTAAATAGTATGGAAACGCACGATTTCCTTGCCGACAATATGCACATCCGCCGGCCAGTATTTTTGGTATTCTTCGTCTTGCTCTGTCGTGTAGCCGAGCGAGGTGATGTAGTTGCTCAATGCGTCAATCCATACATACACTACATGCTCCGGGTCGCTTTTGACAGGAATGCCCCATTCAAAGGTCGTTCTTGAAATGGACAAATCCCCGAGACCCGGTTTGATAAAGTTATTAATCATTTCATTCTTACGGGATTCCGGCTGGATAAATTCCGGATTATCTTCATAAAACTGAAGCAGGCGGTCCGCATACTTGCTCATTTTGAAAAAATACGATTTTTCCCGCACCTTCTCTACCGGGTGGCCGCTTTCCGGACTGATACCGGCGGTTACGTTGCCTGCTTCATCGTACTGTTTCTCTTCGAGCTGGGTTTCTGTATAGAAGGTTTCGTCCGGCACCGAATACCAGCCTTCGTATTCGCTCAGATAGATATCGCCGTTTTCTTTCAGCTTTTCAAAGATGATCTGTACAGCATCACGGTGACGGTCTTCAGTCGTGCGGATAAAATCATCGTAGGTAATATTTAATTTGTCCCACAGCTGCTTAATGTTCTGCGCTGCATCATCGACGAACTGCTGCGGACTGACCCCGTTTTCCTCCGCCTTTCTTTCAATTTTCTGCCCGTGTTCATCAGTTCCGGTTAAGTACTTTACATCGTAGCCTCTCAGGCGCTTGTAGCGGGCGAGAGCATCTCCGGCTACTGTCGTATACGCATGTCCAATATGAAGCTTTCCACTCGGATAATAAATCGGCGTCGTTAAATAAAAAGTATTCTTTTCTTCTGGCATATTTATGTCCTCCTTCAAAGGCGCGTAAATTCTTTTCCAATATAAAAAAGCCTCCGTCCGTCAAAGGGACGAAAGCTGCGCTCACGTGGTACCACCCAAATTTCCGCTGTTTTTACAAACAACGGCTTATTTCCAGGCGCATCCGGCCCCCGGAAGTTCAGCGTTAACGCCGCTGACGGCCCGTCTTTACTGTTACAGCTCACACGGACGCCCTCCCGGACCATATTCTCTAGTTCCGCCGCACCGGTTTTCAGCATTCCCGGTTCTCTGTGCCGGCTTCTGTAGATACTCATCCATTCGTCGGGCCAATATTTTCTACACTAATATACTATGTGTTTTTTCCCTTTTCGTCAAAAATATTTTCATTCGACAATTCGACAAAATTAGTTTGGCCCAAGTAAATATTTCCCTATTATAAATTTTTATGGTTTTTTATACATAAGCGGGCTGATTAAGTTCTAATTTTTTAAAATTAATATATAAATAGATGTATAAAAGAATTTATTTCTGTATAAGTGATTGAAATTTTTGTTAAATTTCACAGAAATCATAATTCAAATTCGTTGACGGTATTAGAAAACATTGGTATTGTTAGCGTACAGATAGAAAATGTCGAATTTTGACGAATAAAGCTGAATTTAAGGAGGACCTACCAATGAAATCAACAGGTATCGTACGTAAGGTTGACGAATTAGGGCGCGTAGTCATTCCGATTGAACTCCGCCGCACACTTGAAATCCAAGAGAAAGACGCTCTTGAAATTTATGTGGATCATGACCGCATTGTATTGAAGAAATATAAACCAAACATGACCTGCCAGGTAACCGGAGAAGTGTCGGATGACAACTTATCTCTTGCCGATGGTAAAATTATTCTTTCCCCTGAGGGTGCTGAAGCAATTATTAAAGATCTTCAGGATTACGTGCAAAACCATAAGTCGAACGCTTAAGTTCACGAAAAAGCCTTTCCTTTCGGGGGAAGGCTCTTTTTTTATGATTTATTTAACCCGTGGTAAGCTGCATATACTTCCTGTTTTTTAACATTTCGGCGCTGGGCAGTTTTTTTAATCGCTTCTTTGCTCGATGCCCCCGCTTCCACATACTTCCGGACTTCCTCCTCCATCGGCCCGTGTTCCTCTTCTCCGGATTCATCCGAAACAGGTTTTTCTACAATTAATACACATTCCCCTTTAATGTCTCTGTCTTCAAAAGCAGCGGCTGCTTCAAGCAGGGTGCCGCGGACAAACTCTTCATATTTTTTCGTTAATTCTCTTGCCACGACTGCCGGCACGTCCCCCCACTCTTCATGCAGAAAGTGGATCGTCCCGAGGAGGCGGTAGGGTGATTCATACAAAACAACCGGTACTCCTGACGGAAGCTTTTGCAGAACCATTCGTATCTCTTTTTTCTTGCGCGGCAGAAATCCATGAAAATAAAAGCCGCCGCCCCCGAGTCCGGAAGCCGTCAGAGCTGGCAGAAGAGCACTTGCACCCGGCAGCGGCACTACCGGTATTCCCTGCGCAATGCATTTTTGCACGAGTTCATCACCAGGATCAGATACCAGCGGTGTGCCTGCATCACTTACTATCGCCACCTGTTTTCCCTCTGTAAGCCACTGCAGAATTTTTTCCTGTTTTTGACGCTTGTTATGTTCGTGATAGCTTTCTAAAGGCGTATCTATTTGATAGTGCTGGGTAAGCTTTTTTGTCTGTCTCGTATCTTCAGCCAGAATATATTCCGCTTCCTGAAGTATGCGGACAGCCCGAAAAGTAATATCCTCTAAATTCCCGATCGGTGTTGGCACTAGGTAAAGCATGCCGGTATTTTCAGTAGCTTGAAAGCTGAACTGCTGGGTCATCATGCCCCTCCTTCATTAACCGTTGTTTGTGACTGCGGGGAAGCTGCTTAATACGGTATTCCTCCCGCATCGCCTCTTTTTTTGTAGGGAACCTCTGATGATAAACGAGCCGCACAGGCCCCCTACCCTTCGTATATTTTGCCCCCCGGCCTGCATTGTGGGCTTCCAGCCGCTTTTGCAGATTGTTTGTATAGCCGGTGTAGAGGCTCCCGTCCCGACATTGCAGTATATAGACAACATGTTTATTTTGTTCCATAGTACGCCCGAAACTCCTCTGTATACTCTCCGTCCGCCTTATATACAATAATCGGGGAAAGGCATTCCAAACCGGGCCTGCCTGCTTTTATTCCCTCTACCATCACAATATTTGCCGCCCGCCCTGCCTTTGGATGCACAAACTGCATCCGCTTCGGCTCGATCCGGTATTTCTGGTAGTAGCTAAACAGCTCTGCAAGCCTTTCCGGACGAAGAACTATAGCCACTTTTCCTTTCTGCTTGGCTAAAAATGCAGCGGAACGGACAAATTCTTCCAAACTTCCGTGCTCCTCATGGCGTGCGTTTGCCAGCTTTTCCTGCTTATTTTTCATTGTCTCCCGGGCGGTATCAAAATAAGGAGGATTGCACGTCACCAGCGACCACTGATCCCCGTGATACCTGGAACGAACCGTCCGTACATCTTCCTGCTGAACAGTAACCTGCCCTTCCGCTCCGTTCATCACCATCGTCCGGGCCGCCATATCACACAGCTCCGGCTGTCTTTCTATACCTGTAACAGGAACGCGGCTCCGCTCTGTTAATAACAGAGGAATAATCCCGTTGCCGGTCCCAAGATCGATAATTTTCCCAACAGTTTTCGGCACAGAGCAAAAGTACGCAAGCAGCACCGAGTCAATGGAAAACGCAAAAGCATTTTCATGCTGAATAATAGGCTTCCTCGAAGGGGTATAGTCGACTCTCTCTCCTGCCTGAAATACCTCTTTCACTGCCTGCGCCCCCTGATTTTGAATTGATTCACATTTTTTTTCATATATCCACCTTCTGCTGATTGGCCTCCTGAAAAGCTGCATATCGTCCCTGCTTTCGAAGAAGTTCTCTGTGCGTTCCCTGTTCTGCAATTTCTCCATCGTCCATTACGTAGATGGTATCTGCTTTTTCAATGGTATTTAAGCGGTGCGCCACTACAAAAGAAGTACGGCCTTTCATTAAGCGCCCCAGCGCCTCCTGTATTCTCATCTCCGTTACTGTGTCCACGCTTGACGTTGCCTCATCAAGAATCAGAATTTTCGGGTCGGACAGCACTGCCTTGGCGATGGAAAGCAGCTGCCGCTGCCCGTGACTGAACCCGCTTCCTTCCTTCCCAAGCATCGTTTGGTAACCTTCCGGCAGCCGCTCGATAAATGCATGGGCGTTGGCCGCTTTTGCCGCTTCTATTACTTCTTCATCCGTAGCCTCCAGATTACCGTAGCGTATGTTTTCCATTACCGTTTTTTCAAACAGAAAATCATCCTGCAGAACTACGCTCATCTGCTTCCGAAGATGTTTAATATTCCATTCAGAAAGAGGTGTCTGATCCACATAAATCTCTCCGGCTTCCGCCGTGTAAAAACCGATAATTAAATTCATAACGGTCGTTTTCCCGGAACCGGTAGGGCCTATAAAAGCAGCTGTCTCGCCGGCATTCACATGAAAATCAATGCCGCGGAGCACCTTTTCGTTTTCATAGCCAAACGTAACTTCCTGAAACTTTACTTCCCCGGAAACAGTCTTGGCTGTTCCTCTCTCCTCCCGGTGATCCTCCGCCTTTTCGTCCAGAAACGAAAAAATTCTCTCTGCCCCGGCAAGCGCCGCAAACAGAGCATTAAACTGATTCGCCAGGTCGTTCAACGGCCGGGTAAACTGACGGGAATATTCCACAAAAATCACGATCGTACCAATAGTAACTGCACCGACACCATAATACGCCAAAATTCCTCCGGCTCCTGCCGTAATCGCGAAATTAATATTGTTTAAAAAATTCATCCATTTCGGGATAAAACCGGAATACGTCTGAGCCCAAAATCCTGCATGACGAAGGGTTTCACTTTCCTGTTCAAAGTTCTTCATGACGCGCGGCTCTTTGGAAAATACCTTCACGATCGACTGGCCGGAAATCGTTTCTTCAGCATACCCATTCACTGCCCCGACCGCCTGCTGCTGCTTTTGAAACAACAGTCTGGTCCGCCTGGTAATCCAGCGCAGACCCAAAAACATGACCGGTAGAAACAAAAGCGTAAAAAAGGTGAGAAGCGGGCTGATCACTAACATAATAACGAGAATACCGGTAAACGTTAACAGGCTGGTCATGATCTGCACGACCGAGGTGTTTAAGGTAGTTGATATGTTATCCATATCGTTCGTCATTCTGCTCATGATAGAGCCATCCTGCCGTTTGTCAAAAAACGACAGCGGCAATGTCTGCAGATGAGAAAAAAGGTGGTAGCGAAGCTTAAAAACGGCCTGTTGGGCAAGAGAAATCATCACATAAGTCTGGATGGTGCTCATGACTCCCCACCCAACGTACACAGCAAACAACAATAACAGTATCGTTCCAAGCCCTTCGAGCCGCTGCGGCACTAAATACTGGTCAACGATATGACCAAGCAGCAGCGGCCCCGAAAGCATAAAGGCGGCAGTGAAAAGCACGCAGACAAAAACAGCCGTCAGCCGCCATTTCTGAACGGACAGATAAGACCAGAGCCGGGCGGTGGTACGTTTCCAGTTCTGTATCTGGTCAGTGTCCGGGCGGTCGTCTGCCTGGGAAGGATCAATGTCCGGATGTTTATATTGAAACGGCGAGGTAATCCAGTGCCTTTTCATGTCGCCGCCTCCTTCCCATACTGTGATTGATACAGCTGTCTGTAGAATGCAGACTCCTCATACAGCTCTTCATGAGTGCCGAATCCAATGACTTCCCCGTGCTCAAGAAGCAGCATTTTATCCGCCTTCAGTGCCGTAGAAAGCTTTTGAGTTACTAAAATGGAGGTACACGGGTACGCTTCAAGCGCTTCCAGAAACTGTGCCTCCGTTTCCGCATCCAACGCGCTCGTACTGTCATCGAGGAGCAAAAGCCCCGGGTTTCTCAGCAATGCCCGGGCAATCGTCACCCGCTGTTTCTGGCCCCCCGAAAGATTTACGCCATTTTGGCCGATCATCGTCTGCTCCTGCTCAGGCAGGGCCCGAATCGTTTCCTCAAGCTGAGCCGTCTCCACCGCTCTGCTCATTTCTTCAGCTCCGGCTTCCTCACGCCCCCACTGAATATTTTCCTGAATCGTTCCTGAAAACAATTTTGCCTCCTGGGGGACGTAGCCGATCTGGGTTCTTAACGAAGCAATGTTAAGATCCCTGGTGTCTGCATTATCAATAAAAAGACGGCCGCTGACCGGCTCATACAAACGAAGCATTAACTGGAACAAAGAAGATTTACCAGCCCCGGTCGCCCCGAGAACCGCCATCTGCTCGCCGCGTTTCACGTGAAACGTCACATCATTCAGAGCCGGAACCCGGCTGTCGCTATAAGCAAAAGTTACATTCTCAAACTGGACGTCTATACTTCCTTCTTCTTTTACGTCCTCCTGGCCGGAATTTTCCTTTTCGGCACCTTCGAGCACTTCTTCAATCCGCGAGGCGGAAGTTCTCGCCCGGGCAAGCAGTGTAATCAGCATGCCGACAACGCCAAGCGCGCCAGTCATTCTTGCAGCATAGTTCACTACCGCTACCACCTCACCTACCTGGGCCTCGTTGTTCTGCACGGCAAAGCCTCCGATCCAAAGCATGAGCACAATCGCTGCGTTCATTAAAAACAAAAGGATCGGCGAAGTAAGAGCTGTATAACGAAAAGCTTTGACAGCACTCGCCTGGAGAGCTTCATTCTGCACAAAAAAACGTTTAATTTCATGCTGCTCGCGGCCAAAAACCCGTACAAGCCTAAGGCCGCCAAGGTTTTCCTTCATCACCCTGTTTACGGCATCGATACGCTTTTGCAAACTGCCGAAATAAATCATTCCCTTTGTCATCAGCCATGCGAGGATCAACAGTAAAAAAGGAATAAAAATCACCAGTACGAGCGCCATTCGGGCATTTACCACAAAAGCCATAACTGTCGCGCCAATTAGCAAAAGCGGCGAACGAAGCATAAACCGGAGCATCATTACAATCAAGTTTTGCACCTGGGTAATATCATTGGTGAGCCTGGTCAGTAACGAGGACTGCGGGAAATCCTGCAGATTCTCCAGGCTCGACTCCTGGACACGCTTATACATTTCATTGCGCAGATCAAAGCCGGTGCTGTGCCCGACGTGATCTGCGAAAAAACAGTTTAGTACCCCGACACCAAAGCTGAGCAGGGCAAGACCTGCCATCGCAAACCCAAGGCTTACGACCAGGCCGATATCATTGTTTGCCAGACCTTCATCAATCAGTCTCGCAAGAAGAAGCGGCTGAAATAATTCAACCGATAATTCAATCAAAAGCAGAAAAAAAGACAATACCGCTGCTGCTTTATAAGGACGAACGTAGCGTAAAATAGTTCTCATCAAAAGACCCCTTGCACATTTCTGCCCGCGTAAAGAATTATTTATATTTTAGCACACGCCTGCAGCTTATTTCTTCTCGATCCAGCATAAAAACCGGCCTTCTCATACGAAAAGGCCGGTGGGCAGCTACACGATATCGAGCGGTTGCTTTGTCTGCGGCTTCGGAAAAGCACTATCTAGCATTTCGACTTCTTCATTTGTCAGTGTAATACTAGCCGCCTCGGCATTCTCCCGCACATGCTCCGGATTGGAGGTTTTCGGAATACTTAACACCATCCCTGAGCGAATGGTCCAGGCGAGGGCAATCTGCAGCGGGCTCATGCCCCGGCGTTCAGCGATTCTCTGCAGGGTCCGGCTTTCCCCAAGCGTACGCCCTCCTCCCTGATCAAGTGGACAGTATGCCATTACCGGCATCCGCTGCTCCTTCATCCAAGGCATCAGATCAAATTCAATCCCCCTTGAAGCCAGATGATATAATACTTGATTGCAGACAGCATTACCTCCGTGTTCGAGCGAGAGCAGTTCCCTCATCTCCCGGGTATCGAGGTTGGAAACGCCCCACCGTTTGATTTTTCCATCTGCTTTTAATTTTTCCATACCCTTCACGGTTTCTTTGAGAGGCACGCTTCCGCGCCAGTGGAGTAAATACAAATCCAGCTGTTCCACCCCGAGACGGCTAAGTGATCCTTCGCACGCCTTTTCAAGCTTCTCGCCGCCTGCGTTATTGGGAAGAACCTTGGAAACGAGAAAGGCTTCCTCTCTTCTTCCTTCCAATGCCTCTCCGGCCAGCTGCTCTGCTTTACCTCCCCCGTACATTTCGGCTGTATCAATCACCGTCATTCCATAATCAAGTCCTGTCCGCAGTGCTTCTATTTCCTGCTCTCTCAGCCCGGCATTGTCTCCCATATGCCATGTGCCCTGACCAAGCGACGGAAGCTCTGTGCCGTCCCGGAGGGTCACCGTGCGACCTTGAACGTGTTCTTTGATGGTTTTTGAAATATCACTCATTGATGATTCAATCCTCTCTCCATCTTTATTGTTTTTAACGGCGTTTCCATGAACATTTCTGTGAAGCGCTCTGTTTCCCGGAAGCCCTGCTTTTCATAAAAAGCTTCAGCCCGGGTGTTTCCCTCTTCCACGTACACTGTCATCGTTTTCTTTTCAGCAGAAATATATTCCATCCCGGCGTCGAACAGCTTTTGTCCCCAGCCGGCGCGCTGATACCGGGGCAGTACGTAAAGAGCTGCGAGCTCTGCTTCCTCCTGCTGGAGCAAGTTAATATAGCCTATCAGAACACTTTCGCTAACCGCCGCTAAAAATATGGATTCCCCACGCTTAACATCAAACATTTTTTTAGAGTAAGCAGCTTCAATGAACGCCTCTCTTGCCCGGGCTGGTATTAAATTTTCATACGTATGCTCCCACGTGATCTCAGCAACCCCGCGCACCGCTTCATAGTCTTCCTCTCGTACAGGCCTGATCATTGCATGTCCTCCTCGCTGAAAATGCATCACTTTGTCTTCTGAAGATATAAACGAAACCGCTTGTCTTTACAGACAGGCGGTTCCAGATTGCTTGTTCCTTATTTTTGATTTAAAAACGAGAGGCAGAATAAACAGTCTCCGTCCGTCCGCAGGCTGCCGTAATGCATATTACAAATGTGGAAGCCTTCATGGTACAAGCGGGCGAGGTTGTCATAGCCCTCCCCCATACTGCTCGTCTGAATGCGGCTCGGACCCGGCTGGGACGTCCCTCCGGCTAATTCCTTTTCCTGAATTTCCTCACCGCTGTCTTCCACCCGCTGACGCAGATGCTGATTTTCAAGTACGAGTGCCTGGTTCTCTTCAATAAGCATCGCCAGCTGTTCTTTGAGCTCTCCCAGTTCATCATGGAGCCTTCCAATCCGCTCTTCCATATGAATCACCTGGGAGAAGATTTCTTTTTTATCCACTCGCACCCCCACCTTCTCCGTCCGTTTAACTGTTATCCTGCGATGAAGCCTTCATCAAGCAGCTCATCCAACGAAAATTCCAATACTCTCTCTTCTTCTGCGTAGTTCACCTGTACGAGACGTTCTAAAATATTAATACCGGCTACCTTTCCTTTGCCTTCCGGGGTATTAATATGCTCTCCAACGTCCGGCATTTCACGCTTGGCTGTTTCATAATGATCGTTTTCATATTTCAGACAGCACATAAGCCTGCCGCACAGGCCGGAAATCTTTGCCGGATTTAAGGAAAGATTCTGATCTTTTGCCATCTTAATGGAAACCGGCTCAAAATCCCCGAGAAAGGTCGAACAGCAAAGCATTCTTCCGCACGGGCCGATCCCGCCGAGCATTTTGGCTTCGTCCCGGACCCCGATCTGCCGGAGTTCAATCCTTGTACGAAACTGGGAAGCTAAATCCTTCACCAGCTGACGGAAATCCACCCGTCCTTCCGCCGTGAAATAAAACAAAATTTTATTCCGGTCAAAGGTGTATTCCACATTCACCAGATTCATATCCAGCTGGTGCGTCGCAATTTTTTCGCAGCCGAGATCATATGCTTCCTGCTCAAGCTGTTTATTTTCTTTCACAGCAGCATGATCATCCTCATCGGCAAGCCTCATAACTTTTTTAAGCGGCAATACGACGTCGTCGCCGCTGACCTGCTTATTTTCAAGCACTACTTTCCCGTACTCAATTCCTCTGGCCGTTTCTACTATGACCCAGCTTTCTACCTGTGCGTCATGGCCGTTCGGGGAAAAGTAATAAATCTTTCCCGCCTTTTTAAACCGGACGCCTACTACATCATGCAATGTCATGATCCCTCCTGTAACTGGATCAGCAGCTGTTCCATCAGAAGCTGCGCATTCGCGTTAGCCCGGAGCCGGCGCTTTGCTTCTAAAATTGCCTGCAGTCGGGCAACGACCTCCATCTCTGAAAAACGAAGGGCTACTCGTTCCAACGTCGCTTTTTGATCGAAGTATGTGATGTCATCCGAACCGTATGTGATCGACAGGAGGTCGCGATACCAAAAAAGCAGCATATCTAAGCCGATGTCCAGTTCTTCTCTATCTGAAAAATGTACAAGCCATTTATCCTGCAGTGTCAATAGTGCACTGTGAAGGCGCTGATGCACCTCTTCCGTTAATTGTATCACTAGATTTCGGCCCTGTACAATCCACTCAGCCTGTGCTGCGTCGTTTTCACGCTCAGGGACATGAGGCAGTTTTGCAAGCAGGCCGGCCGCAATTTCCCCTGTACCTTCCCTTTCCTGAAACAAATGGCGGCGACGCTCCACGGAGGGAGGAGAAAACGCAATCTTTTGGGCGCGGGACTGAATCGTGTCCAGCAGAAAATGAGCATTCTCCGTTAATAAAATGGCGAGAGTCGGGCTTTCCGGTTCTTCGAGAAACTTCAGCAGGCTGTTGGCTGCACTGGCCGTCATACGGTCAGCGTCTTCGATAATATAAATTTTTAAACGGGCTTCCATTCCTTTATAGGTGAATTCTTTTTGAAGCATTTCTACCTGTGCTTTTTTGATTGAAGCGCCTTCCGGCTGTAAAAACATTACTTCCGAATGATTCCCGTGCGTGATTCTTCGGCATTCCCTGCATTCTCCGCACGGCACCGGGCCGTTGTTTTCTATGCAAAAAAAGCGCTGTGCCATCAGAAGCGCTGTTTCACGCTTGCCGGCACCCGCTTTTCCTTCAAATATATAAGCATGGGCCACGCGGTCTTTGTTCATGCTTCTTTCCAACAGCGACATTACTGTAGGCTGTTCTTCCTGCATGGCTTCCCAACTCATGTTAATCTCTCCGTCTTTAATATTTTTCAAACTCTTCCACGTTTAATTGAAAAACGGTCGCTCCACCGACCTGTACTTCCACAGGGTAGGGAACGTAGGAATCCGCATTTCCGCCCATAGGCGAAACAGGAGCGACGAGCTGTTCCCGGGTTTTGCAGTTTTCCTGGATGACCATTTTTACTTCATCCACCTGCTCATCTTCCACACCGATTAAAAACGTAGTGCTTCCGGCTTTCAAAAACCCGCCAGTACTCGCGAGCCTGGTCGCCTGAAAATTTGCTTCCACCAGCGCATTAGACAACCGGTTACTATCTTTATCCTGCACCACAGCCACTAACAGCTTCATGCTCCGTACCTCCTATTTCGTCCAAATCCACAATATTTATTATTTTTATTTTACTGTATATACAGTAAAAAGTGAAGCATACCAACGAAACAGCCATTTTTTGAATGCTGAATTCAATACTTAAGCCTAAGACCTTTTGATCAATATTTGGGAATAAATACACTGTAATTGAAGCTGAAAGCAAAATATGGAATACTTCAAGTAACAGTTTCCTATTTATGGCATTACCGAACCATCAGATTAACGAAGAAAGGAAGTTGGACTCATGCGCTTTCCCCGCTGGCTGATCCGGGCTGTACTTATTACCGCCGTTTTATTAATAAGTTCTACAGCTATTGGCTATTCCAAGGCAGAAGACCCTTACCGGTCCTTTGACGGAATGGGAAGCAGCTTGTCCGTCGCTCCTTCTGATGACAAATTAGCGTTCACCTATATCACGGACGGCCAGGAGAAAATATATACCTCCGCTACTGATGGCGAAAATCCCGAGCCGCTTACTGACCTAAAGCAGCCGCAATTTTCTCCTTCTTTCCATCCGCACTCGCCGGAGGATATTCTATTTTTATCGGAACAAAATGATTCAATTCGCTCTATTTATACAGCAGAGACAGAAAGCAGTCAGCATGAACGGTTAACCGGCAGTGAGCTTCATGTACGTGATGCTGCCTACTCACCGGATGGCAGGCTCATTTACTTTTTAGGAATGCCAGCCGACGCCTGGAAATCCGCAGACCGGAGCACAGAGGAAGGATTTAGCATTTATTCCATGCCTGCCAGCGGAGGATCTTACAAAAAGATCACCAGTGAAAGCAAATATTTAATGGGAAACATCTCTCCGGACGCTACGGGCAATATGCTTCTGTATACTTACACCGAAGGCCCCGATGATGAAATGCATGTGGGAATGAAGACCCTGAACAATAAAGTATATGAGGAGCATATCGAATTTGCGAACAACCTTCCCGGGGGGCTGTACAACCCGACAGCTTCACCGTCAGAAAGCCTCTATGCCTATACAACCAACGTTGCTTCCAGCCAGGAGCCCAACTACCAGTACGATTTGTTTTTATATGATCTTGAGGATATGCAGGCCAAAAGATTAACCGACCATGAAAATAATATTGATTCTCCTTCTTTTTTTCATCAGTCAGATGATATTGCCTACATGCATCAGAAAAACTGGCCGGAGGAGCCGGCAGAGTATGAACTGCGCATTGTGAACAGCGGATCCGGGACCGATGAAGTGGTGCCGGTTAATATGAATCACGCCGGAGAGTCGCTGCTCACCGCAGGACTCGGAGCAGCCCAGAAAGCAGTCAACGTATATGTAATTGGTTTTTTCTACACTTTGTTTGGCAGCTGGTTTATTATTGCTGCGTATAAAAAATACCGTCCGTTTCTGGTCGGAGCGGCAAGTACTGCTGTTGCCCTGGGGCTGTGGGGCTTCTGCCATTTTGGAGAGACCTCCTATCCATGGCTCGCTGCCATCTGCTCTGGACTTGTCGTTCCTCTCTTTATCTGCACAGGTGTTTTATTTCTGTTCGCCGGTATTCAATCGTACCGGCTGAACATGCGCGAGTATAGAGCTTCCTCCCAGTAAAAAAGCAGCCAGGGGCGGGCCCCTGCTGCTTTTTTCTATGCTTGTTTACGGTTTTTCCATTTAGCGTACAGGTCGACTACCGTGTCGCCGATGTCACGTATTTGTGCCACCTGTTCATTTTCTTTCGTACGCTTTTGATTTTCATGAAGCGTTTCGGTAGCTACAGCACGCGTCGCTATGTGATATTTTCCTACGGCTTCTTTGGAGCCCTTGAGCGTATTCGTAAGCTCCTGGATCGTCTCCATATCCCGGTTGACGGAATCGTTAATAACCTCCAGGCGCTGGGTCAGTGTTTCCGACTCATTAATCAGGCCGTCTGTTTTCTTTTGAATCCGTTCCATTGTTTCATTGATGGTCTTCATCTGGGAAGATGCTGCTTTAACAGCCTGAACAACACCGATAACTAACCAGACAAGTGCCAAAACAATGATAGCGATACTCACATACAAAATAGCAATCATCTGTCCGGCTCCTTCCTTACTTGCGATATTTTCCTAAATGCCTTTTCCCGTTTTTATTTTATTGTATGTACTGAATTTGTATTTTTTCTCAACTTTTTACGTTCAGGTAGGCCTGTACCTTTTCCCTGCATTCTTTAATTACTTCTTCAAGCGGCTGTCCGGCATCGATTTTTTTAATACGGTCCGGGTATTTCTCCGCTAGCGTCATATACGCTTCATGTACCCTCGTATGAAAACGCGCTGCTTCATTATCCAGGCGGTTCCATTCCCTTGCTTCGGCCCGCTGAATTCTTGCTATCCCTTCCTCAGGATCTACATCAAGCAGCAGCGTAAGATCAGGCATACGTCCTTCAATCGCAAATTCATTTACAGCTGCCACTTCATCTATGCCAAGACCCCTGGCTGCCCCCTGGTAGGCGAGGCTGCTGTCCACAAAACGATCGCAGAGCACCACAGCTCCTTCGTCCAAAGCCGGAAAAACCCGCTCCACTAAGTGCTGGCGTCTCGCTGCGGCGTATAACAGTGCCTCTGTGCGCGCATCCATCTCTGAATATTCCGGATCAAGCACCAGACTCCGGATTTTTTCAGCAATCGGGATACCTCCGGGCTCCCGCGTTTTTAACACCTTGAACCCCTCTTCCTGCAGCCACTTTTCGAGAGCTGTAATAATTGTAGACTTTCCGGACCCTTCTCCTCCTTCCAACGTAATGAACTTCCCTTTATTCGTGTCCTGCATATGACTCTATCCTTTCTTCCTATGTTTTACTTTTACTAAAAAGCGGCTATCTTTTTGACTGCCACCCTGCAGACGCCCCCCGTTCTGCAGAAGGTCAAGGGCATAGCGAATTCTTCCGGCATCCACGTATTCTCCTTCAAGCCAGAGAGGGATTCCCGGGGGATAGGGCACCAGCGGCGCTGCTGCAATTCTTCCCTCTGCGCTTTCAAGCATGATCCATTCTTCTTCGCCGGGTTCTTCTTTCCAGACGCCTTCGGAGAGACGGGGAAACAATTCAAACATGGAAAAGGACTGGCCCATGCTCCCGTGCCGGGGTTCAAGCCCTTCCCATACTTTCTTGACTGCATTTAATGGAATGTTGATATGTTCACTGGTCAGGGGCAGAGTCCACAGCAGGTAGCTGCTGCCGGCAAGCTCTGAATAGATGTGCTCCTGCTCGAGGGCTTCCTGCACCTCCCATCCTGTATACCCTTCAGGCACCGGCACTATCCATTTTAACGGATCCGCATCTACGTGCTCTGGCGGCTGTATCAGCCTGCTGCCGATGACCGCTTCAAGCTGCTGCTTTTGAGCGGAAAGCTGTTCGGGGCTCCACCCCTCATGCTGTATTGTATGTACGTAGTGACGGGCCGCATCGAGTGAAGCGAGCAGCAGATATGAAGGACTGCTCGACTGCAGCATCCCCAGATAATAGGATAGACGTTCACGGGAAACCCGGGAGCCGGACACATGCAGATACGCACTCATCGTGAGAGCCGGCAGCATTTTATGCGCGGACTGGACGACCACATCCGCCCCCTGGGCGAGAGCCTCCTTCGGAAGCAGCGGGCTTGCCGCAAAGTGGGCTCCGTGGGCTTCATCCACCAGCAATACTCCTTCATGCCCGTGTACGAACTCTGCAAGAGAGGATATATCACTGCTCCATCCTTCATACGAAGGAGAAGTGATGACCGCCCCTTTTAACGAGGGATAACGACTCCACGCATCCACCAGTATTTCCCGGGAAATACCGATGGAAAGCTGCGTATATTCATCGATTTCCGGCCGTGCAAATACCGCCCGGACACCGGCAAGCTTCAACGCATTCATCACTGATTTGTGAGCATCGCGCTGCACGAGCACCTCGTCTCCCGGAGAAAAGGCGGCCATCACCATCGCAAGGTTCCCCGTCGTAGAACCGTTAATTAGAAACCACGTTTTTTCGGCCCCAAACACTTCCGCCGCTAAATGCTCCGCTTCTGCAATTCCTTCTTCAGGCTGATGAAGATCATCGAGCCCGGTGATTTCTGTCAGGTCGTAAGGAAATATGTTTTTCCATTCCTGTAGCGACGCCGGGAAAACAGTGCCGCTTTTATGCCCGGGCACGTGAAAGGAGACCGGCCGGCCGGCCATATGCTGCTGCACCATGCGAACTATAGGCTGCTCCTGTTGGCAAACCATGACAACCACTCTCCCTTTTCGCCTCTATTTTTTATCTTAACATGAAAATTTGGCTGTTCTTTCTCTTTTTTTACTCGTGCTATACTATTCAATGATTGAGATATTAAAGGAGAGATGCCTGATGAAAAGCATTGCTGTATTTTGCGGCTCCCGCCTTGGAGGCGATCCTATATATAAAGATTCAGCAGCAGCTCTTGGCAGAGAAATAGCCTCCTCCGGGTGCACCCTGGTCTATGGCGGCTCCAATGTAGGAACGATGGGCCGCCTCGCAGATGCTGCGCTCGAAGCCGGCGGTGAAGTGATAGGAGTTATACCGGATAAACTCGTTGAACGGGAGATTGCCCATCCTTCCTTGAGTAAGCTTTATAAAGTATCTACGATGCATGAGCGAAAAGCCAAAATGGCCGAACTGGCTGATGGATTCATAGCGCTGCCGGGCGGGCCCGGGACCCTTGAAGAGTTTTTTGAAATGTTTACATGGGCTCAGATCGGCGTGCACCAAAAACCGTGTGCGCTTTTAAACATTCATCACTATTATGATCACCTGCTTCAATTTTTCAACCATATGGAACAGGAGCAGTTTCTCCCTGCCGACCACCGCGATAAAATTATCGTTTCTGACTCTCCGGAAGAGCTTCTTCAGCAGCTCAGCGAAAATCCGGAGCTCGAAAAGAAGTCCTACGAGTAACAGGCATAAAGCTGTGCCTGTGCTCTTTTTTTATTCATTATTACTCCAGCCGGGTAAACGCTTTGCGGAGCACCTTATTTTTCGTTATGATAATAATAATTAAACAAACTATGCGGAGGAACCTATGCGAAAAAAAGTGTTTATACATATCGGTTTTCATAAGACAGCCACTACGTTTCTACAGCAGAATGTCTATCCCAAACTAAAACAGGAAATCAAATACATACGAAAAAAGCGCATCGATCAGGAGCTGTATGATTTGCGGCTGAAACGGCTGAGCGATGAAAATATTTATACCATCCGCACAAATATTGAAGCATTTATGCACCCGGACAAGCCCGTGCTTATTTCCTATGAAGGCCTCTCCGGCAGTCCATTTTCCCAAAAAAAATCAAAAAACAATCTAAAGGTGCTTGAAGACCTCCGCCGCACTTTTCCGGCAGATACGTATGATACCCATATTATCGTCGGTGTACGGGATCAAATTGACCTGCTGACCTCTCTCTACGTTCAATATCTCCATCAGGGCGGATACAAGAGTGCCAAGGCTTTGTTTAAAGACTGGGAGGACCACGGCATTCTGGATCATTATCACTATTACCGCTATCTCCAAAAAATAGAAGAGCTTTTCGGAGCGGATAACTATTACCTGCTGCAGTATGAAAACTTCCGCAATGATGAATACGGTCAAATTTTGCAGCTGCTTCAGTATATGGGCATCGATCGTGTGCCAAAATACAACCGCTCAAAGCTGAACCGCAGCTACGGAGTCATGCAGGCGGTAATCGCCCGCAAGTTGAATTATTTCTTTAAAACACCGCTGAATCCAAATGGTAAAATTCCCGTTGTCGACATACCGAAGATTGGTATTGTATCCCCGCGGCGACTGCTGCAGAATAACGCGAGCTTTGCCCTTCATTATAAAAGGTACTCGCTCCCTGTGAATCTTCAAAAAGTGCTGCAGCTGAAATACCAGAAAGATAATGAAAAGCTTGCCGAAGCCTATCACATTAAGGATTATTCCAAAAGCTAACCGAAGAGCCTGGGCTCTTCGGTTATTTTTCAATCAGGGCGAGCGTATAGCGGCTTTTGCTCCCAGGTTCATAAAGATTCACCGTATCTGTGGAATACTGCAAAATCTCCGCCCGAAATGGTTCTGCTGCCCCCGCCTGCACATTAAAGTCATTTTCGTACAATAATACCGTCACATCGTGATACTCCTCATGAGTAACCTGAAACGTAAATTCAACGAGCCGTTTTCCCTCTTCCGTGCGATCGTTTCTTAACAATGCCTCTTCCTGAAACGCACGGCTATTAATATAAATCATTTTTTTCCTCCTTTTGTTCTCTGCTTCATTCTGCCCCATAAAACCTTCCGTTACAATAATTACGCCCAGTTCTTGCCCCGCCAGTTTAAGCCTGCCCTCCTGGTGGTACGGTAAGGAAAGGCTTTGTATAACTACGTATCACCAAGCTGCAAAGAGAGGGGTAAAACATATGAACACCATCAAATCCTATGCCAAAGAACTCATGGGCGAATTTAAAAAGGACGATGTCCCGTTACTAGCCGCCGCCCAATCCTACTATTACCTGCTTTCCATTTTTCCAATGATGATTTTAATACTTACCATTCTCCCCCTTCTTAATATTGATTCCCAGGCCGTCGTCACGCTTGTGCAGAATACGGCCCCAAGCGGCATGACCTCTGTGCTCGAGGAAAACATTCTGAGTATCGTTGAAACCCCAAGGGGCGGACTTTTCACCATCGGCCTGATCGGCGCATTGTGGTCGGCTTCAAATGGGATCAACGCCTTCATTAATGCTTCTAACACTGCATATGATATTGAAGAAACGCGCTCCTTCATTAAAGTCCGGGGCCTTTCCATTGCGCTGACGCTCGGCATGATTATTGCACTTGCTGCCGCTCTTATTCTCCCTATATTCGGCAACCTGATCATTGATTTTATCAGCTCTGTCGTCAGCCTCCCGCCTCAGACCGAGCTGCTTTTTCAAATTCTCCGGTGGGTCGTCGCCCTGACTATAATGTCTGCTGTGCTTCTCGTACTGTATCGTTTTGCTCCAAACAAAAAATTGAAATGGAAGGAGATTCTGCCGGGCGCTATCACAGCCGCGGTGCTGTGGCAGCTGATATCTCTCGCTTTTTCCTTTTATGTCAGCAACTTCGGCAACTACTCTGCCACCTACGGAAGCCTTGGAGGTATTATTATTCTAATGCTTTGGTTCTTCCTGACCGGCATGATTTTAATGATCGGTGCTGAACTGAACGTTATTTATCACCGCCGGCGCGGGCAGGACAAATCTTCCACACCTCCGGACACAAGGGAAGAAACTTAAGCCCGTATAAACCCGGACTGTTCATTTTTTTCTAAAAGCTTATTTAAAAAAGGAAGGCTCCTGGCGGATAGGAGCCTTCCTTTTTGCTTTGATCAGCTGGTTCCTGTCGACTGACTGCTGCTGCTTTCCTGTAAAAACTGCATTCCTACCCACGTTTTACGGCCCCGCTGCTGAATCCACTGGGTACGCGCGTAGTTATCGGGAAAATGATCCTCCCTCCCGGAAATATAGACAATATCTCCCGGCTGAATGCTTTTGACGTTTTTCACCTGCACCCGGCAGCCGCTCATGCTGTAGTCCTTGACTACCGCTTCATAAATAACGTTGTTTACTTTTACAGTTGCCGACATATTCACCTGTTCCCGGACAGCCATCCGTTTTGCCTGGGCCGGCTGTTTTTCCGTGCCCCTGAAAAACTTCAGAAAGGCTCTTCCAAGCGAAGAACGCTCGTAAATACGTTTCGTATAAATATCGGTCATTTCCAAAAACATGACCTGGATTAAACTCCGGTACTGTTCCAAGGTCACATTTTGAAATTTACCTCCGGCAGCAGCCATGGCCTCTGCCTCGCCGCCCACCCACAGCTTATGCACGTGGAGGCGGTTAATCGGGCCGGCGCTGAGCGTAAAGTGTTCTTCATGTGAAAGCCAGGATTTTGCTTCCGGGTGTGCTACTTCAAAACGCACCCCGGTTTCACTAAGATCCAGCACCTTGCACGGAAGCGTTCTCCCCCCGGCTGACACAGTACCTTCCAGGTCTACTTTGTGCCGTTCAGCTCCGCGAAAACGCGGACGCTCCACTGAAACCATTAATGCCAGTACAAGAGCTACAGCGTTATAAAGGATCCAGAAAATATTAATGTACAGTACGTCTTCGTTTTGAAAAAATGTTAGAGACGTGGCGAAATGCAGCACCACTCTCGCCAGTGCGATAAAGGTGAGCGCAAGCAGCACCAAATACGGAATACTGACCCTCCACAAAAACTGACGGCGGTCATTTTGGATCCCCTTGGCTGTGACATTAAACTTGATGTTTTTCCGCATAAACGCTTCCGTAATTACCGAGACTGCCATGTACGGGGCCATGGCTACTTCATAAACATGGCTCCAGAGCACGGTCCGTTTTTGGTCGGACATTAACCGGAAGGCCAGCTGGGATGAAAGAAAGGCCGGCAGCCAGTAAAGCACAAGCGTTTCAAAATCTGCGTTCAGGCTGTAAATCGAAAAAATCAAAAACAACAGCGGTGCCAGCAGGAAAATCATTTTATAAACGCCGAAGAACCAGTAGTTGATACCATCCATATACAGCAGCCGCTGCATAAAGGAGAGGCCTTTGATTTTCATGGGATTCCATTTCCGGGTGACCTGAATATTGCCCCGGCACCAGCGGTCTCTCTGTTTTAAAAGGTCGGCATATGTTTCCGGTGCGAGCCCGACGGCGAGGGTTTCGTTTACAAATACCGTCTTTTGATCCCCGGTTTGAAGCAGCATTCCAGTCGCCATATCTTCAGTAATCACTCCAGTGGCAAATCCGCCGATATCCTCGAGCGATTTTCTGCGGAACAGGGCGTTACTGCCCACATACATAGTAGCGTTAAAGCGGTCTTTTCCTTCTTCAAGCCGGCGCATGAAAAAATCCTGCTCGTTAGTGATGTTGTCTTCAAAAAACAAATTGTACTGAAAAGGATCTGCATTATAAAATACCTGCGGTGCCTGGACGAACGAAACTTTTTCGTCCGTGAACTGTCCGACGGTGCGCTCGAGGAATTCGGCTTTCGGCACCATGTCAGCATCCATCGTAACGACTATTTCTCCGTCGGTTTTTGTTAACGCATCATTCAAATTGCCAGCCTTGGCGTGTTCGTTGCCGGGACGGGAAATGTAGCCTACACCTAGGCTTTCTGCAAGACGGCGCACAGACTCTCTTTTTCCGTCATCGCAGACGTACACCCTAAGCAGCTCTTCAGGATAGCGCATCATTGTGCATGCAGTCATGGTTCGCTTCAGAAGATCTTCCGGTTCGTTGTATGTGGCGATAAACACATCGACTGTAGGCAGGCTTTCCAGCTCTGAGAGCGGAATATGTTTTCGTTTGAATGGTTTCCAGGATAAAATCGTAAACATGATTGCCTGGAAATAGCCCATTATTTCTGTGGCCAACAGCAGGATTCCTGCGATAAAGCTGATGATGCCCAGTGTAGGAATCGTTTCGGCCGCTCTCCAGAAAAGATAGACAGCATTGACGATAAGAAAAAGGGAGAGCAGTATGTGCCGGGACCATGTCCATTTTTTTGCTGAAAAATACAGCAGCATTAGTACAATTATCTCTGCTGCTACAATATACAAGAATGTGTCATTCATGCCCTGCCCTCCTGTCAAAGTATATGGTTAAAAATAAATGTTCGTTTCATGCGGTCATATGCAGGCTTCACTTCCCAGCTGCTGTCAAACAGCAGCGGCTCCCCGCTTTCTGATTCCTGCTCGGTGACCCAGCTTTCTGCATCACCAACTCCCCAGACGGTAAGGCCGCTGCAGGACTCCTCTTCCATACAGATGCTCGTTACATCTGCATAAATATCTGCCTGCCTCTCCAGACGTTCCTCTCGGGGAGAATCCAGATTTTGCAGCTTTACATCCATTTCGGTTACGGCAGTCTCAAAATCAGCCGTTCCCCAACGCTTAAAATTCTCCTGCATCTTTTCCCGGGAAAATCTCGGATCGGCAGCATCAATATGGGTCTGCATGCCAATACCATCAATCGGTACGCCCTCGTTTTTCCAGCTGTTTAAGGCTTCAAACATAGCATCCGTTTTTTCATTTTTCATTTCATTTCCGTAATCATTGTAGTAGAGCTTTGCTTCGGGAGCCGCTTCGCGTGCCCATTCGAAGGCAAGAGGAATATATTCCGGCCCTATGTACTCCAACCAGATTGTTTCTTTGTAGCTTCCGTCGTCGTTCCAGGCTTCGTTAACGACGTCCCATTCCTGTACGCGTCCGCTATAGTGCCCGGCCATGGTCTGCACATGATCCTTCAGCACTGCTTTAGCGCTTTGTTCATCCACTACCTCTTCATGAACCCAACCAGGAAGCGCTTCGCCCCATACCAGCGGGTGGCCTCGGACCTTCATATCATTTTGTTCAGCAGTCTCTACAATTTCATCTGCTTTTTGAAAGCTGTAATTGCCCGGTTCAGGCTGTACGGCTTCCATCTTCATCTCGTTTTCCACCGTGACACTGCTGAATTCTTCAACGAGCAGATCTTTATACTTTTCATTGTCTGAAAGCGGATCCCAGCGCACCGAAGCACCTATATAGTGCCCGGAATTCTCCGCGTTTGTACCAAGTGAAGCGTTTGATTTCACTGCAAACCACCCTCCTGCCCCTGCCATAAGTAAGATCAGAAGCCCGGCTGTTACAAAAAAGACCTTCTTCAAAACAGCATTTTCTCCTTTTGTGCATTGTCATTATAAAGGCTGAATTTATAACTTTTTTTTCCAATTACGTATGTATTTATACTTAATGATATCATTATTTCGATGCGTTAAGAAGCTTTAACCCACACTTTTCCATTGATAATTTCCATCTGTTTCTATATCCGTAAATTTAAAACGGGAAGCAAATTATGTTGAACTGCGAAGCTTTTATGTATAAAAACTCTTTGTTTTTAAAGATTTTTGCTTAAAAAACCTGTATTCCTGCCTGATTTATGCTTATAGTGTAACTAGTAAAATTAAGACTGCAGCTGTAATAAGGAGGACCATATATGCTCGCTTTTGAACGAAGAGAAAAGATTCTATCCACCCTCTACAGTGATAAAAAAGTATTCGTCGCTCCCCTCGCTTCAACGTTTAACGTTACTGAGGAAACGATTCGCCGTGACCTGGAAAAGCTTGAACGTGAAGGCATTGTTACCCGTAATTACGGAGGAGCCACGCTCAATGAACGCACGAGTGAAGACCTTCCATACCAGACAAGAAATACGATTAATCTGGAAGAAAAAAGAATCATTGCGCAGCTCGCTCCGCCGCTTATCAAGGACGGCTCTTCCATTATGGCCGACACGAGTTCCACGGTCTATGAGGCACTGCAGGTGCTTCAGCAGTCCAAGGATCATCTCACCATTATTACAAACAGCGTATCTATTCTTCAGGACTTTGCATTTTCATCCTTTGACGTATTTTCTACCGGAGGAAGCCTTCGGAAAAACTCGCGCTCTCTGGTGGGACCTTCAGCCATTCGTTCAGTACAGCAGTACAACGTAGATGCAGCTGTTGTCAGCTGTAAAGGTATTTCCATGACGCAGGGCATCATGGATACGAATGAGCCGGAAGCTGATTTAAAGCAGTACATGCAGAATCAGGCCCGGCAGGTTATTCTGCTTGTTGACCATACAAAGTTCGGAGCTGTCTCCCTGGTCAAAACATTTCCTTTTGAGCAGGTGGATTGCCTGGTAACCAACAAAAAACCAACGGATGAGTGGCTCGATTTTTTCGGGCAGCATGATATCAATGTTATTTTTCCTTCATAATAAAGCTCTGTCTCTCTGCTGTGGCTGCAGGGATGACAGAGCTTTGATTTAAGAGCTGGTAAGGTGCTGCACAACATCTTCAGCCATTTGATGGGTTTCCCAGGCCTGTTCATACATATATTCCGGTATAATGTCCTGTTCCACAAAGGCCAGAAAGGTTGTAATAATAGTTTCAAAGCCGCGCTTTTTCAGCGTGGATTCCCAGTCGTTTTCTCCCTGGTGCCAAATGTCTTTATTTTTATGCACACTGACATCCCGGACATTACTTACCGTCAGCGTCTGCTCCTGGTTCATCACGTCTACACGTTCCAGGGAGGTGCCGGCTTCGCGGTTCATAATACCGAGCGCTGTCACATTTGGTGACTCAAGCTGAAGCGTCACATGGTGCAAGAGATCATATTCTCCTTTACCGCTCACCGTCATGTTCTCAATTGTTTCCGGGAACAAATACAAAATCGTATCAATCACATGAATAAAGTCGTCAAACACAAACGTGCGTGCATCCACTGCCTGATGACCCCGATGCTTTTGAACGATAATCATATTCGTGTCCTCTGCTTCCATCAGCTTTTGATAGGAAGGTGCATGCCGGCGGTTAAAGCCTGTCATTAACAGCAGCCGCTTCTCCTTGGCTTTGGTAAGCAGCCGCTGGGCAGATTCGGCGTGGTACGTAATAGGCTTGTCCACATACACGTGGATGCCCATGTCGAGCAGCGCATCAATAATAGGCTCATGCGCTACGGTCGCTGTATGCACAAATGCTGCTTTCATACCGCAGCTCAGCCACTCGTCCATCTGCTGATACGTGTGAGGTATCGTATACGTATCAGCAATTTCTTTTAACGTGTCCGGGTTTCTTGTATACACGTGCAGTTCTACATCTTTTAAGTTGCTTAAAATGGGGAGATACGCTTTTTTCGCAATGTCCCCGATGCCAATCATTCCTATTTTCATGGTGTCCCCTCCCGGGCCTGAGTTCATCAAGATAACGGTTTCAAAACCAACAGAACAATTTTGAATACCTTCTTTTCTCAGAATACCATAAATTGTTTCTTCACCGTTTTTCCAGCAGATTATTTATAGTAATTTTCTTTCTGTTCTGCTATTTTCTGTACTTCAGCACGAATTTGCTGGTAAGCAAGCCGCCCGCCCAGACACAGCAGATCATCTTCTTTGCTGTAGGGTGTGCGGCTGGTTAAATGATCAATCTGTTTGTCCAGATAAGCGGAGAGCATAGCGAGTTCTTCGTTTTTCACAACTCTTCCCACCCTTTTTGTACGGAAAGGATCCGGTCAAAGGAAATATTATAATAACTGCCCTGCTCGTCCTTCCAGTGAATAAGCCGCTTAATGTGATCAATATACGTGCACGTCCCTGTCGTTTCTACATCATTTTCTTCGTTTTTCCAGCGCAGTCTCAATTCATACTTTTCTGCCCAGGCTTTACGGAGAAGGCGTTCCTTCTGTTTCCAGTCCTCCGTTTCTTTTTCCCATTCCGCCGCTATCATACGGGCGATTGTTTTTTGTTCTTCATTCATCAGCCTCACATCCCTTCAAAGAGAAGTATATTACTTCCATTATACAAGAACGTACGTTCGAGAAAAGGATATTTTTTTCCTGGTTTTCTAACTGAACAGAAAAAACCGCTCTTTGTAAGCATTTCTGTAGGCAGAAAAAAATTTTTTCTTCATACTGGACATAGCGTATTTTAAAGGAGGAAAAGCATGCAGGTAGATATTTGGTTTGATGTAATGTGCCCGTTTTGCTATTTAGGAAAACGGCGCTTTGAGACCGCTTTGGAAAACATGTCTTTCAGGCACCAGGTGCAGGTGGTCTATCACAGCTTTCAGCTGAACCCGGAGATGCCAAAAAATCCGGCTTCGGACATTCATACCTTTCTCTCTGAACAAAAAGGCATGGACCGGGAGCAGGTGCTTGCGTTTCACCGGCAGCTCACCGATCAGGCGAAGGATATTGGTTTGGAATACAACATGGACACAGCAGTACCGGCTAATTCCTTCGACGCCCACCGGCTGCTGCAGTTCGCCACAGAACGCGGTAAAAACAACCGCATGACTGAGCGCCTTCTGCGCGCATATTTTACCGAATCCAAAAACATTGCAGATATCGACACCCTTGCCGCACTCGCAGGAGATGTCGGCCTTGTGGAGGAGGAAACGAAAGAGCTGCTCGAGCTGGATGCCTACACCCCCAGCGTACAGAAAGATTTACAGGAAGCTTCCTATATAGGAATTGACGGAGTTCCTTTTTATGTATTCGATGAAACGTACACCCTCTCCGGTGCCCAGCCGGCAGAAACATTTGAACAGGCACTGCAGCAGGTTTGGGATGAAAAGCAGCAGGCATAGCAGGAGAAGCTCTTCCTTTCCGGAAGGGCTTTTTGTATAAAGATAGGACGAAAGTAAAGCTTAATACGCCTGCGCACAGGGAAACTTATTCCCATAATTGTAATATAGGAGGCCTGCGCCATGCTTGCTGTTAAAGTGAATCGTGCGCTCCATAAACTAAACAAACATGCAGCCCCTGCTGCCAAAACTGCTTTGAAAAGAAACGAACCGGTCGTAGTGCATTTAACCAGCACTCAGGAGCGGAAAGTAAAGGACTCTCTTTATTTTCTTGAAGAGGAACAATTAATTTACTGTGCCAGATTAGAAGAACAAACCACTACAGACCCCCGAATAAACACGACGCTCGAGCTCATCCCCCTTCCCAGGCTGTTTAACGTTTTAGATTAATAAAAAAAGCCTCCCCGGGATACGGGAAGGAGCATAGAGGGGTCCCCTGTCCAGCGGGATGAACCTGGGGGGATCAACACCTCCTATATTAAGCCCTTAATGTAACGCTTGTGTGAAGAACCTGTTAACGTTTTGTTATTTTCTTTGGACCTGCTGCTTTTTGCCTGTAAGCACCACAAAACAAAAAATCATGATACCAATTCCAATCGCCCCGGCGAGCCAAAGAGCATTTAACAGTGCGAGCACGGTAAACATAAAGGTAAGCAGAACATATAAAGCAGCAGTGCGCGGCTGCCAATAAGCCGACACGTCAAACAACCTCCCCTGAAAGTGAAGAACCAAATACATAATCGTATGCAGAAGAAAGCCAATAATAAACCATCCCTGGAAATTCGAAAACGGAATATCATAATACCAGCCGCCTTCATTCCATATCCAGTACCCCTGCACCAGATAGTTCACAGGGTCGAGTACAAAATCAATTCCGGTGACTAAAAGTGCTCCCAGCAGCACATAAAGAATAAACGATACCCATCCACGCAGGCGTGGAAGCATGCCCAGAATATAAAGCATTAACGCATGTGACCCAGAAACGATGGCCACCCAGGCTGCTCCAATCGTCAGCGGCACCCCTAGAACCATCGCCCCGAAATCAGAAGCATATTCATAGCTTCCAAAAAAGAGATTCAGCTGCACACCGATCCCTTCAAGAAACATCGAAAGCAGAAAAATAACGGCAGTCAGCCCGCCTCCGGTTTTCCCCCCGTAAGACCGAATCAGAAAAAAAGCACCAATTACTCCGGTTAAATACAGAAAAACAGCGTTTGCCCATTCCAGCCATACCGGGAGCAAATCAAACGTCAGCAGCACGATGCCGCATATGTACCAAAAGATAAAAAAACGAAATAAACCTATGTCGAACGGTAAGTTTCTCATGGCCCCTCCTGAAGTTACAGACTATTAATGGATGCCCCTGTCTATTTCCCGGGTAATACTTGTTTTAACTGTATTTTATAAAAAAAACAGAAAACCCCGAAGGATTTTCTGCCTGTAACTAATATTATCTCTATATTTTAAAATAGTTGACCTCCTGTTGAAGGTCCTCTGCCATGGAAGCGAGCGTTTCGGCCGCAGAGGATATTTCCTGCATCGAGGCGAGCTGCTCCTGCGTGGACGCCGCCACCTCTTCGGAGGAAGCCGCGTTTTCCTGGGCGATCGAAGAGATATCAGAAGCCGAATGCGAAATACGCTCAACGCTTCCGGCCATGCTCCGGATCGTTCCAGTCACTTCTTCGATCTTTGGAGCCATATGCTCCATGCTGTCAAGAATCTGCTGAAACTGTTTAGAGGTGTCCTCGGATACGGTCAGCCCCTGCTCTGCATTTTTTGATACGCCCTCCATTTGAATTACAGACTGCTCTGCATCATTTTGAATGCTTTTAATCAGCGTACCAATCTGTTCTGCCGAAGTGGAGGACTGCTCAGCAAGCTTTCGCACCTCTTCCGCGACGACGGCAAAGCCCTTTCCCTGTTCTCCGGCCCGTGCTGCTTCAATGGCTGCGTTTAAAGCAAGCAGGTTAGTCTGACTCGCAATGCCGGTAATAACCTCAAGAATGCCGCCAATTTCCTTGGAGCGGTCCGACAAAGCCTGAATCACCTGATTGGAGGCAGTAACAGATTGATGGATATCCTGCATCTGGGAGAGATTGCTTTCTACATACCTGCTGCCTTCGCGGGCCCTTTCTGCTGTTTCAGCTGACAGCTGAAGCACGTTGTCCGTCCGTTCCTCAATTTTTTTCACTCCGCCGGTCACTTCTTCAAGCGCGGCGCTATTATGTTCAATTTTTTCCGTCTGTCTTTCTGCTCCGCTTGCCACCTGTTCGGTAGCGACAGCTACTTCGCTTGTCGCCTGCGAGGTCTGCTCCGAGCTTGCTTTCAGCTGCTCTGACGATGAACTCATATGCTCCACAGACGCAGAAAGCTTAGTGAGAATGCCCCGTAGAGATTCCACCATATGGTTAAAGCTTGCGGCGAGTGCTCCAATTTCATCGTTGCTGTTTACTTCCACCTGCCCGGTCAGATCACCGCGGCTGATTTTTTCAGCAGAAGCCTGAAGACGCTGGATCGGCTTTAAAATATTTTTTACGATAAAGTAGACAAACAGAAGGCCCCCAAGGAGTGCAGCGGCAATGACGATACCGGTTCTCCAGAGAATCGGCGCTGCTGCTTCCTGAAACTCGCTTGTATACATCGTGCCGCCGACCGTCCAGCCGGTTGTTTCATTCTTTATAAATTCCATTTCCTTTGCTTCCCCATTCAGCGTGTACGAAAAATGGCCGTCACTCTTACCGTCGATTTGGCTGTAGACGTTTTCTTCCATAGGTTCTCCAGGTTCTGCGTTAGGGTTAACCATATAATTGCCCTGCGTATCCGCCAATACAACATATCCTTCTTTACCAATGGCCGCTCCTGCTGTCAGAGACTCCAGGGAGGATAAATCGTAGTCAATAGCCATTACCCCCGAGCCGTCATCCAGCTGCTGGGTAATCGTTACGATCTGGGCTTCTGTTGCTGCATCTACATAAACATCAGTAAGTACTGCCTCACCCCCGGCTTCGACTGCTTCCTGGAACCATGGACGTTCGGTTGGATCATAATCCTCCGGCAGCTCCCCCTGATCCGATGCAAACAGTGTTTCTCCTTCATTCGAGCCCGTGTAGATGGAAATAACCTTGCCATGTGTTTGAATATAGTCATTAAAGGTGTTGAGCATACGTTCTTCGGCTTCAGGATCGGTAAATGACTCTTCGGTGACGAGGCCGGCGTAATGGCTGATATCAGCAATTCTTGCATTCATTTCTTCATCCACCTGTTGGTTAATAAGACCAACGCTTTCCCCGGCATTGCTATTCATCTGGCTCCTGACTTCATTTTTGGCAGACGTGTAGGAGCTGAAGCCGATAATAATACTTGGCACCAGCAGTACGAGTAAAAACGAGATGTATAATTTTTTTCGCAGCGTTAATGATTGCAGCATAGGCATCCTCTTTTCTAAAATATATTTTTCTATGTAATAGGCCCTCTACTATTATCTATCGGTTCATTTTTGCAATTCTTTGTTCTCCAAGCTGTTTTTATTTTGCATTGGCATAAAAAAATCCTCTCCATATAAATTCAGGAGAGGAAAACATTTTATTGATATTCAAGCTGTACACTGTTCAGCGAAGCAAAAACGCCGTTTTTACGGATTAACTCTTCATACGTCCCCTGCTCAGCAATACGGCCGCCGGTCACCACCACGATATTATCGGCATGCCGGATCGTCGCAAGCCGGTGGGCGATTACAATCGTCGTCCGGTTCTCCGCCAGCTGGGTCAACGACTGCTGAATCAGTGCCTCGGTTTCCGTATCGAGCGCTGAGGTCGCTTCATCCAAAATTAAAATCGGCGGGTTCTTCAAGAAAGCCCGGGCAATTGCAATCCGCTGCTTCTGGCCCCCGGAAAGCTTTAACCCCCGCTGGCCGATTTCTGTTTCATACCCATCCGGAAGCTCCTCTACGAACCCGTCCAGGTTCGCCAGCCGGGCAGCTTCTTCAATCTCTTCCTCCTCAGCCGTCAATCGCCCGTAAGCGATGTTTTCCTTCAACGTGCCGTTAAACAAAAACACATCCTGCTGCACCATGCCGATCTGGGAACGAAGGGATGCCTTTGTCATCTTCCGGATGTCTATACCGTTAATTGTCACAGCACCGGCGTCCACGTCGTAAAAGCGCGGAATCAGCGAGCTGATCGTCGTCTTCCCGGCCCCGGAAGAGCCGACAAAGGCAACTGTTTTTCCAGCTTGTACCGTTACGTTCATGTCCCGGAGCACCGGCTGGCTTTTATGGTACCCAAATGTGACACCTTCAAGCCTGATGTCACCTGTAAGCACCGGAGCTTCTACTGCATCAGGGTGGTCGACAATATCTTTTTCTGCATCTGTCATTTGCACGAACCGTTTAAAGCCGGCCATGCCCTTCGGATACAGCTCTAAAATCGCACTGATTTTTTCTATCGGTTTGAAGAGCACGTTCACGTACAAAATAAAGCCGACGAACTCACCGTTTGTAATGGCACCTGTGTAAACGAGCCACGCACCGTAAACAAGCACTGCCAGAATCATAAGACGGGTCGTTAAGAAAATAGTCGCCGTAGTGTGTCCCATCGTACGGTAGCCCGAGAGCTTAGCCCGCCGGTAGCGATTGTTGTTTTTGGCAAACCGGTCGATTTCAAAGGCTTCGTTTGTAAAGGACTGTACTACACGCGCCCCTGAGACGCTGTCCTCCACCCGGGCGTTCACGTCGCCGATTTCTGCGTACATTTTTGTCCACGCTTTGTTCATTTGAATATTCGTATAGGTAATAAGCGCAATCAGAAATGGCACAAACACAAGAGCAACAAGGGCAAGCTGCGGATTAATCGAAAACATAATCGTAAAAGCGCCCGCAAACGTCATAACGGCAATAAATAAATCCTCCGGCCCGTGATGGGCAAGCTCTCCAATATCAAACAAATCGTTAGTGATACGGCTGATAATGTGGCCGGTTTTCGTATTATCAAAAAATCGGTATGACTGGCCCTGAACGCTCTTAAACAGCTCCCGCCGCATATCCGTTTCAATATTAATGCCAAGCTTGTGCCCCAGATAATTGACGATGTACTGCAGGTAGGCACTGAATAAATAGATGGCAAGCAGGCCGGCTGAGACCCACACGACGAGGTTCCAATCCTCCTGGGGAAGCAGGGAATCAATAAACCACTGGACAACAAGCGGAAAGACCAGATCCAGGGCTGCAACAGCGATCGCGCTGAAAAAATCGATGAAAAACAGCTGTTTATGAGGAAGGTAATAGGAATAAAAACGTTTAAGCATCAGGGTCTCCTCTTCTAATCAAATTCACGTTGAAATACTTCTTTTATTGTATAGAAATGCTGATGAAATTCAATCATTTTCTACCTGGTTATTTCCATATAATGCAAATAACCATGAAATAATATGAAAACAGGCGCTTATCGGTATGGAAAGCAAATATTAGCTAAAAAACAGCATTAATTATCGGTATTCTTTTTTGTGTTTAATAGACAAACAAAGGAAATATGTTAATATAGATACACTGAATGCCATCAGGTATGTTGACCTTCCCGAAAACTTCCTAAGCTTCAGTATACAGCTGTAGAAGCTGTTTTCTTTGTATATGCGGCGCTGTACGCCAAAAAGCCTGAAAGCATTGCTGCTTCCAGGCTCTTTTTTTGACTTTATTTAGACGGCTGTTTTTCTAAAGCTGCATTGTCATCTCGTTCATGTGGCATGAGAAGCGGCTTTGGAACAGCCTTTTTCTTTGTAGCTTCAGAAACCACAAATATAAGAATAAACGCGATAATAACGATCACCGTACGGAAGGGGAAAAGCACAATCCCGTCTTCAATCATTGGGTACGGAAGAAAGACCGGCAGGCCGATCGCCGGTTCTCCGCCGCCAAGGCGCAAAAAGACAGATACAACAAATGCTGTCAGGGAACCATACACGTTCGCATTTTTATAAAACAGAGCCATGGTCAGCTGCGGGAATAAAATACAAAAAATCAAATCCGACGCAAGGTACCACAGAGTATATACACTTCCAACATTTAAAGCAATCAGGGTAGAAGCCGCCCCGATAATCACAATCGAGGTCTTGATCACCTTTTTCAGTTCATCGTTGGAGGCTTTCGGACGAAGCAGCGGGCGGTATATGTTCCATGAAGCCATCGAGGATGCGGACAGAATCGAGGAGTCCATGGAAGACATAACGGCTGCTGCAAGAGCCCCGAGGCCAATCGCCGCTACCCATCCCGGCGTCAGATGCTGGAGCACCTCCGGCAGTACCATGGCCGCTGTTTCCGGTGCTGAAGTACCAAAGGACGCCCAGTCGACATTATAGCCGATTATACCAATAAGAACGGCTGGGACAGCCGCAATAATACATACTACACCGGCAATGATCGAAAACCACATAGCGGTTTTTTCATCTTTAGCGGAGAGCACGCGCTGGAAATACACCTGCCAGGCAATGCCGCCGAAAATTAATAGAAAGGCATAGTCCCACCAGTTCCAGAAATAGTTGCCCCATTCCGGATGATTCCACCCGTCAAGTGGCGGAAAAAGGTTCGCATAGGTGCCAAGATCCGCCTGATAACCATTCCAGTTTACGCTCAGGCTGTCGGTGCTGCCAAAGGCAAACGGCAGCACAAGAAACAAACCACCCAACAGCAGAATCATCTGTAAAAGATCTGTATAGGCAACCGCCCACATGCCGCCAAATACGGTGTAGGCAATCGCAATAATGGCTGAAATAACAATCGACGTCGTAAAATTGATCCCTAAAATAGTACCGAACGTCGTGCCTAGTGCTGTCAGAATCGCGCCGCTCCAGAACATTTCCCCCAGGAGCGCCGGAAGATAAAGCAGACCGCCCATTTTCTTGCCAAACCGCTGCTCGAGCGGATCAATAATGGTTTTAAATTCGTAGCGGCGCATTTTTCTCGCATAAAAAATACCGCCGATAATGAGACTGAGGGCATAACCCCACGGGGCCTGAGCCCATACAAGGCCGTCAGCATATGTTGATTCTGCGGTCCCGTTAATATAACCGCCTCCTACCCAGGTGGCGGCCATCGTGAAAATCATGATAACAAGCGGCAGACTCCGTTTAGCCACCATCATGTCATCGAGAGAATCAGACTTTTTAGCGGCAAAATAGGCCCCGACATAGTACATCAAAGCATAGAAAACAAGCATGGCAATAAAGCCGCTCCACATCACTTCGTCACCAGTGGCAATTATGTAAATCAGTACTGCTGCTACCAAAAGGACAAACCCTAGACTCTTTAATAAGTTTAAATTTTTCTCGATCACGAGCAACACCTCTATTTTTTATAAAATTCTAAATATTTCGAAAACATTTTCCGGAGAGATAAAGTAAAACTGTTATCTCTCTTTTTCATCATCTTCTTCTATCGGAATATATTTAAATAATTCTCCTGTTTCCATAGACTCCACGAGACGACTCAACCATTTGTAGTACTTGATCGACTGGCTGAGAATTCGCTGAATCTCCCGGGCTTCTTCTTTTATGGATTCTTCTGCTTCTTCCGACTGAATCAGCATATCCAATTGTTCCCAGGCGCTTTCGATAGCGCTCAAATTCGTCCGCACTTCTCTCTCCCACTGCTGGGCAAAGAAGTTGGTGAAAAAACGGAAAAAATCCTTTTCGGCTACGTAGGTCTGCTTTCGCTTTCCGCGCCGGTGCGTTTTCTTTACAACATTGAACTCCTGAAGCTTTCGTACTCCAGTGCTCATACTCGGTTTACTCATTCCGAGTTTTTCTCTCATTTCATCCAGCGTCATATCGCCTTCAACATACATTGTCCCATACAACGTACCAACGCTTCTGGTGACACCGTACAAATCCATGGTTTCAGCCAGGGAATCAATGATAATATCTTTGGCGCCTTCGAGTGACTCCCTCCATTCATCCTGGTGATGAGAATCCGTCATGGGCCCCTCCTTTTCTATTAAAAAAATTCAATTTGTTAAATATTTTCTTCACAGTATCTAATCTTAACGTATAAAAATTTCTTGTCAAATGCCTAATCAAAAATATTGGAATGTAATCTTTATGTGCATTCCCCGGGAAATAAAAAGGCTTCGGATATACTCGCACGCGCGAGAGAGCCTAATAAAAATTTTAAAATTTATTTATTTCAGGGTAATGACTCCGGGCGCTGGATGAAAATTTCCCTGCAGGTCTTTGACAAGATAATTGAAAGCTGATAGATTTAGGTTATTCAAAACGTTAAATATTTTTTTAACAAAGTTAACGACTAGGAGGCATACACATATGGATATTCGCATGTATATTGACGGCGAATGGGTCGACGCTGCTAACGGCAAAACCCGGGACATTATTAATCCGCTTGACCAAAGCGTTATTACGCAGGCAGCCGAAGGCTCCCGTGAAGACGCTGTAAAAGCCGTACAGGCTGCCCGCCGGGCATTTGACAAAGGACCATGGGCCGCTACTTCCGCTTCGGAGCGCGGAGCGTATGTATTAAAGGTCGCCCAGCTCATTGAGCGGGATAAGGAAGAACTCGCAGAGCTCGAAACGCTCGATACAGGTAAAACAATGACCGAAAGCCGTGCTGATATGGACGATATCGCCGGAGTGTTCCACTATTTTGCCGGACTTGCTGATAAAGACGGCGGCGAATATATCGCTTCTCCACTGCCCAATTCCGACAGCAAAGTTGTCCGTGAACCTGTCGGCGTATGCGGTCAAATCACCCCTTGGAACTACCCGCTGCTGCAGGCATCCTGGAAGATCGCACCGGCTATTGCAACGGGAAACACCATTATCGTCAAACCAAGTGAAATTACGCCGCTTACGACCGTCAAGGTATTTCAGTTGATGGAAGAAGCCGGTCTTCCGGCAGGCGTGGCCAACCTTGTGCTCGGAAAAGGCACCGACGTCGGTGCGGAGCTTTCTGAAAGCGTGGACGTGGACCTGATTTCCTTTACAGGCGGTATTGAAACCGGCCGTAAAATCATGCAGTCCGCCACCTCCAATATGAAAAAAATCGCCCTTGAGCTCGGTGGTAAAAACCCTAACATTGTTTTTGCCGATGCGGATTTCGATCTTGCCGTGGACCAGGCGCTAAACGCCGCTTTTTTTCATGCCGGACAGGTTTGTTCCGCCGGAGCACGGCTTTTGGTGGAGGAATCTATCCATGACGATTTCGTTAACGCGATCGTTGATCGGGTGAAAAACATTCGTCTCGGCAGCGGTCAGAATGAAGAAACACAGATGGGACCGCTTATTTCCGCAGAGCACCTGAGCAAGGTCGAAAACTATATCGACATCGGTAAACAGGAAGGAGCAACCGTTGCGGTCGGCGGCGGACGCCCAGACGACGAAACGCTCCAAAAAGGGTTCTTTCTTCTGCCGACAATCTTTACTGACTGCCGCTCCGACATGAGAATTGTGCAGGAAGAAATCTTCGGCCCGGTACTTACCGTGGAAACCTTCACTTCGGAAGAAGAAGCCGTGGAAAAAGCGAACGACACAGTGTACGGCCTTGCCGGCGCTACGTTTACCACCGACATCAGCAAAGCCGAGCGGGTGGCCTCCGGCCTCCGTCTTGGCACCGTCTGGATCAATGACTTCCATCCTTATTTTGCCCAGGCGCCTTGGGGCGGCTACAAGCAGTCCGGCATCGGCCGTGAGCTTGGCAAGGTCGGCATGGAAGAGTACACCGAAACCAAACACATCTTCCGTAACACGAACCCGGAAGCTCTGAATTTTTTCTAAAAAACCAGCAAAAAATACGGCGTCTTCCGCTTACGCGGGCTGACGCCTTCCTATAGACATAAACTCTATAAATCATTTCTCGTTTTTTTATGTTGAGTAAGTATCATTTTATTAATAACTCTCCACGAAATAACATAGTTGGATCAAAAGTTATTATATAGCTTCACACACATCGTTAAACAAAGAAAATCTTTGGGGGTGCACAATATGAGTGAAACATTTGACTATGTAATTATTGGTGGAGGAAGTGCAGGATCTATACTTGCGAACCGGTTAAGCGCAGATAGAAATAATAGCGTGCTTGTACTAGAAGCAGGGCGAAGTGACTATGCGTGGGACTTACTGATTCAGATGCCGGCGGCGCTGCCGTTCCCTGCAGGAAAGAGTCTCTATGACTGGAAGTATCTGTCTGATCCGGAACCATACATGAACGGCCGGCGCATTAAGCATGCGCGAGGAAAAGTACTCGGCGGATCCAGCTCTATTAACGGCATGATTTATCAGCGCGGGAATCCCCTCGATTATGAACGATGGGGTGCAGACGAAGGTATGGAGGAGTGGAACTACGCGCACTGTCTTCCATACTTCAAGCGGTTGGAAAACGCGCTGGCAGCTGAAGAAGGAGACGAGTTCCGAGGTCAGGACGGTCCGCTTAAGCTGGAACGGGGACCAGCAACGAGCCCGTTGTTCGAGGCGTTTTTTGAGTCAGCTGTAGAAGCAGGCTATACGCGCACACCGGACGTGAACGGTTACCGCCAGGAAGGATTCGGGCCATTTGATAAGCATATCCATAAAGGCAGAAGAATGTCTGCTTCCCGGGCATTTTTACACCCGGTCATGAATCGGAAAAACCTTACCGTAAGAACCCGTGCGTTTGTTGAAAGCATAGATTTTAACGGGACAAAGGCAGAAAGTGTAACCTATCAACACAACGGCAAAACGCTGAAGGTGAACGCAGGAGAGATCATTCTTTCCGGTGGCGCGATCAATTCTCCGCAGCTGCTTCAGCTTTCCGGTGTCGGGGACGCAGAACACCTGCGTTCGCTTGGAATCGAGCCGGTCGTTGATCTGCCGGGTGTCGGTGAAAATCTGCAGGACCATTTGGAAGCATATATTCAGTATTCCTGCCCGCAGCCGGTTTCCATGCAGCCAAGCTTGAATAAGTTGAAAATGCCTTGGATCGGCCTGCAGTGGCTGCTTGGCCGTAAAGGTCCCGCAGCGTCGAATCATTTTGAAGGAGGCGGCTTTGTCCGCTCTAACGAGACTGTTCCTTATCCGAATTTAATGTTCCACTTTCTCCCGGTAGCAGTACGCTATGACGGCAAGAAAGCAGATACAAAGCACGGATTCCAAGTGCACGTTGGGCCAATGTATTCTGATGCACGAGGAAGCCTGAAGATCCGCTCCAGGGATCCAAGGGAGCATCCAAGCATGGTGTACAACTACCTTTCCACGGAGCAGGATAGACGCGAATGGGTTGAAGCGATCCGCATTTCCCGTGAAATCATGGCACAACCAGCCATGAAACCATTCAATTCTGGAGAGATCGCTCCAGGGGACGCTGTACAGACAGACGAAGAAATTCTGGAATGGGTTGCGAATGATGCCGAAACGGCGCTGCACCCGAGCGGTACTGCGAAAATGGGGCCTGCTTCAGACCCAATGGCCGTTGTTGATCCGAAGACGCTGAAAGTACATGGTGTCGACAATCTTCGCGTCGTGGATGCCTCCGTCATGCCCTATGTGACGAACGGAAACATTCATGCACCGGTACTCATGATCGCTGAAAAAGCAGCGGACCTGATCCTTGAGCGTGAGCCGCTCGAACCGATGCATACAAAATTTTATCGTCACGGCGTTGATCCGTCGGATGCAGGGACAATTAAGTCCTAAAATAAAATATAAAAAGGATTCTTTTTATCCAGTGCAGCTTCTTGTAAAAGCCCTCGCTTTGGAAAAAAGGATCTTTTTTCATTCATTAAGGAGGATTTTCCCATGAGCATGAACATGAAAGTCGAAAGCATGTTAAGCTATCACACATTTGAAATGCCAACAGCAATCAAACACGGCATCGGTGCCATCAAACATATTGGTGAAGAAATCAAAGCCCTCGGCTCTGACAAAGTACTGCTCGTCACTGACCCGGGTATCCATAATGCAGGCGTAACAAAGCCTGTTATCGAAAACCTTGAAGCTTCCGGTGTAGAGGTCGTTCTCTTTAACAAAGTAGAGCCGAACCCTCCCGTACGCCTTATTGAAGAAGGCTCCAAATTTTACACAGCAGAAAACTGCAATGGTCTGATTGCTGTCGGCGGCGGAAGCTCGATGGATACCGCAAAAGCGATTGGCGTTGAAGCTACCCACGAAGGCTCGATTTTAGATTATGAAGCTGCTGAGGGCAAAAAGCCGCTGGAGCGCCGCATTCCTCCATTCATCACTGTACCGACAACAGCAGGCACTGGCTCTGAAGTAACCCAGTGGGCGGTGATCACAGACGAAGACCGCGAATTTAAATTTAACACTGGCGGCCCGCTCATCCCGGCATACGTAACCATCATTGATCCGGAGCTGCATGTTTCCATGCCTCCGCATGTAACTGCCATGACCGGTATTGATGCGATTGCTCACGCAGTGGAATGCTATACAATGAAATTCGCCCAGCCTGTGACAGATGCGGTCGCGCTGCTTGCGATTGAGTACGCTGCAAAATACATCCGCCGTGCCTATGCCGACGGTGAAGACCTTGAAGCCCGCTACGGCATGGCACAGGCTGCAATGCTTGCAGGTCTTTCCTACGGCAGTGAATCTGCTGGTGCTGCGCATGCCATGAGCCAGACACTTGGCGGTATGATTCCAGTAGCACACGGCCAGTGCGTCGCAGCTATGATGGGACCGGTAATGGAATACAACTGGAAAGGTGCCCCGGAGCGTTTTGCACGTGTTGCCCAGGCATTTGGCATCGACACCGCACGCATGAGCACCGAAGAAGCAGCTAAAGCTTCTGTCCAGTATATGTATGATCTCGCAGAAGAGCTCGACATTCCTTCTCTGGAAGAGCAGGGTGTAAATCCTGACATGACCGAGCGTCTTGCCAAAGAAGCAATGAATGACCCGCAGACAGAGGGCAATCCCCGCGACTTGAAAGTGTCCGACTACGAGTGGATCTACAAGCGCTGCTTCCATCAGGTGCCAAAAACCGTTTAATATTATCCTTACGCAAAAGCCGGAAAGAGGAGCGCCCTCTTTCCGGCTTTTTTATATTATATAGCACAGGTTTAAAACTCTTCGTATACCGCTGGGTCCTGATCATTTATGCGCCCGTCCGGCTGAGTCAACGAAGCAAGCATTTCCATTTCGCGCTCATCGAGCGAAAAGGAAAAGATCGAAAGGTTTTCAATCTGCCGGCGGGGCGACATCGATTTCGGTATCGGTATTGTGCCCAGCTGGTAATGCCAGCGCAGAATAATCTGAGATACCGTTTTATTATGATTATTTGCTATTTTACGAAGCGTTTCATCCTGCAGTACATCGCTCGCCTTTGCCAGCGGACTCCAGGATTCGGTTTGGATGTCATGCTTTTCGTGCCATTTTCTTGATTCTTCCTGATTAAAATACGGGTGCAGTTCAATTTGATTGATGCTCGGCTTCACGCCTGTCTCTTTTTCAAGATGTTCCAGGTGTTCCGGCAAAAAGTTACATACCCCGATGGAGCGGACAAGCCCCCATTTTTTAGCCTCAATCAACGCCTGCCATGCTTCAACGTAATGCCCCTGCTTCGGATTCGGCCAATGAATCAAATACAGATCATAGTAATCCAGCCCTGCGCGGTACAGCGATTCCTGGATTGCCGGCACGGCCTTTTCATATTTCTGATAGCGTCCTGGCAGCTTGGACGTTATCCGGAGCTCCTGCCTCGGTACAGAGCTGCGACGCACAGCTTCTCCTATCGTACCCTCATTTTCATAGTTGTATGCCGTATCGATCAGACGATAGCCTGCATGAATCGCCCGGTCCACAGCATTAGCGCCCTCGTTTCCAATCACCGCCGCGGTCCCAAAACCGATGACTGGAAGCGTCAGGCCATCATTCAGACGGATTTCCGGAATTGAACTATTCATCAATAACTCATCCTTTCCCTGAAAGCTCGAAATATGTTCATGCTTTTGTTCGGTAGTTCTCTTCCCTTTCCGGAAGGTTTATTAACCTGAGCAAAGACAGAAATACAGTATTTTTAAAAATTCCCGAAAACAAACATTCCGGCACAGCTTATACGCTTTGCAGCGAAATATCCAAAAGTCTTATCTCTGTTTCAGCGCTCTTTCTGCTCACGTATGGCGTGATATACCGCTCCAAGCAGATTGGAATGCTCGCGAAATCTGGAAGCAGCAAGCTCAGGCTTTAAAGTAGCTATTGGCAGGTGCTTCAAAATAACATCTATCTTACCGTTGATGTGCTCGATAAGGTCTTCTCTGGCACTAATACCGCCACCGATCGTAATTAGCGCCGGATCATACATATACTGAAGATTATAAATTCCGACTGCCAGATAATAATAAAATTCATCTACTGCCTTGAGAGCGTCCGGGTCCTTTTTATCTGCCAAATGGAAGACTTCTTCTCCTGAATATTTCTCTACAGGATGTTGTTTTGCTTTGGCAAATCTCTGCACTAATGCCTGCGTGGAAGCAAGGCTGCTCCAGGTGTCTTCTTCACCCGAAGCTGCACTGTTTAAAAGCATATAACCAAATTCCCCGCCATGCAGATGAGCGCCGCGATGCAACTCCCCGTTTTTTACAATGGCTCCGCCGATACCTGTGCCGATAACCACAGCAAGCATATCCCGCACCTGTGTCCCTGCTCCTTTCCATACTTCTGCGTAAGCCGCACTGTTCGCGTCATTTTCCATATAAACAGGGAGCAGGGTCGCTTCTTCAAACAATTCTTTAATATTCGGTCCGTGTAAATAAGGCAGAGCACTTGAGCCTTCAATGAAGCCTGTGCCAGTAACTGCCCCAGGCAGACTAACCGCCACAGCTTTTAAGGGAGTCGGCTGTTCTGCCAAATGCCCTACTTCTTTCTTTAAATCGCGTATAGTTTCAGGTGTTTTGATTTTTCCTTCCTGAACAATATCTCCATGTTCAGATACAAGCCCGTATTTAATAAATGAACCGCCTATATCTACAGCTAAATAAGTATCCATCCCTATCCTCACTTTTGGAAACAGCCCTTAAATTTATGTAAAAAGCCGCTTCAGATTCCGGATATCCCAGAAGCCTAAAGCGGCTTTTTTGTATTAATTCCGAATAAACGGGCTTGTTTTTACTTCATACCTCTGATGCCTTGCTTCTTTGAGTAAAAAAACATACTTGGCCTGATGAATTTTAAACTGGATCGTAAGCTCTTCCGACGGCTCCACGCTTTTATTCAACAGCTGCTGATACTGCTCCATTTTTTCCTTCGCATCGTAGAGATGGTCCTTCAGCCGTTCGAGCTCCTGTTTTTTAAGCTTCTTTTTCAATGGCATACAGATCCCCCTACAGCTCGCGACGTCCTTCAATGGCTTTTGATAATGTTACTTCATCAGCGTATTCCAAATCCCCGCCGATTGGCAGACCATGAGCAATTCTTGTCACCTTCATACCAGTTGGTTTTAACAGCTTCGAAATATACATAGCTGTAGCTTCTCCCTCAATAGTCGGGTTCGTCGCGATGATCACTTCCTGAATCTGCTCGTCCTGCAGCCGGGTTAACAGATCCGGCACGTTAATATCCTCGGGCCCGACACCGTCCATCGGGGAAATCGCCCCGTGCAGCACGTGGTACAGCCCTGAAAATTCCCGCATTTTTTCCATCGCTATAACGTCTTTAACGTCCTGCACGACGCATACGATAGAGCGGTCACGCTGCTTGTCCTGACAGATATAGCATGGATCCGTATCAGTAATGTGGTGGCAGACCGAACAATACGTCAGTTCCCGTTTTGCATTAACAAGCGCTTTGGCAAATTCGAGAACATCGTCTTCTTTCATATCTAATACATAAAAAGCCAGCCGGCCGGCCGTTTTCGGGCCGATGCCGGGCAGCTTCATAAAGCTGTCGATTAATTGCGAAATAGGTGTCGGATACTGCACCTGATCTCCTCCTAGAACATTCCGGGAATGTTCATTCCTTTAGTAAATTTCCCCATGTCCTGCTCAACAAGCTCATCCACTTTCTTCAGCGCTTCGTTCATTGCTGCAAGCATAAGGTCCTGAAGCATTTCAACATCGTCCGGATCAACAACATCTTCGTCAATTTCAATGTCTAAAATCTGTTTATCCCCGGAAGCTACTACTTTTACAGCTCCGCCGCCGGCAGTTGCTTCTACCGATTTTTCCTTCAGTTCTTCCTGAGCTTTCTGCATATCCTTCTGCATTTTCTGCATCTGCTTCATCATATTTGCCTGGTTTTTCATTATAAATTCCTCCTCATATTAGTGATCCACAACTTCGACAAAATCAGAGCCGAAGCGCTTCACTGCTTCTTCCACCAACGGATCCGGCGCCTCTTCCTGTGAATCTTCCGGAGCTTCGGTTTCTTCGCTCTCTGCTGCTTCCGTTCCATTTTCCTGCTGATGCTGCTTATAATCTTCCTTAACCCTTTCCCATTCATTTGAAAGGATCGTGTATGGCTCCAGTTCTTTCCCTGTGATTTCCCGAAGGGCGTCGATAACTTCCTGGCGGAACTTTGTTTCAATCATGTTGCGGTGCATTTCGTTTTTAAAAGCCAAAAGCACGGCTGTTTCATTCACAATCACTGGTTTAGAGTTGTTCAGCCAGGCATGTCCGGGCACGCTTCTCGCCCGCATCGCATTCATCACATTGTTCCATTGATTGGCCAGGTCCTGCAGGTCCTGCTTCGTCGCTGTCTTTAGAATCTCTTTGACTTTACCCTGTGACGGGGAAGAAGAAGCTCCTTTTTTGGAAGCACGCCTGGCCGGCTCCGGCTTCGGCTCTTCAGCTGCCGGAGCTTCCTGAACCGAAGCTGCCGGGGGCCCTGGTTTTTCTTTCAATGCTTTTTCAAGCGACGCAATACGGTTTTCGAGACGCTCAGTTCTGTCATCCGAAATACTGCTTTCTGCCACCGGGGCGGTACCGCCGGAAGAGAGGTGGCAGGACTGAATCAGCGCAACCTCCAAAAAGATTTTAGGATGACTCGACCAGCGCATATCCTGGTGAATTTTATTTAACTGATCAATCATCTGGTAAATCCATTCTGCCGGGACATCAGAAGACAGGGATTCAAATTCCTGATCAAGTGTAGCCCGGTCCAGCAGCTCCTGCATCCCCGGAGCTGCCTGGTGCAGCAGCATATCCCGGAGATAGTAGATGATGTCTTCCATAAAACGAACCGGATCTTTGCCTTCCTTTACCAGACGGTCAGCTGCCTGCACCGCTTCAGCTGTATTCTGTTCCTTCAATGCACGCACGGTATCTGTCAAAAACTGCTGCGAAACGGCACCAGTAATGGCCAGTACGTCTTCTGCCTGTACCGCATCTTCAGCAAACGACATTGCCTGGTCAAGCAGGCTGAGGGCATCCCTCATTCCACCTTCCGCCGCCCGGGCAATCAGGTAAAGTGCCTGCTCCTCTGCCGAATCCTGCTGCTCCTCAAGTATATATTTCATGCGTTCGACCAGCGTCTCCGGCTGGATACGCTTAAAATCAAAACGCTGACAGCGGGAAACAATTGTAAGCGGAATTTTATGCGGCTCCGTGGTAGCCAAAATAAAAACAGCATGCTTCGGAGGCTCTTCCAATGTTTTCAGCAGCGCATTGAAAGCCCCGGTCGACAGCATGTGCACCTCATCGATAATATACACTTTATAACGGATATCCCTCGGAGCGGCAATCACGTTTTCGCGGATATAACGAATTTCATCCACTCCGTTATTGGAGGCAGCGTCAATTTCTATCACATCAACGACTGAACCGTCCATAATGCCTCTGCAGGCATCACACTCGTTACATGGTTCAGCTGTCGGAGCCTGCACACAGTTAATTGCTTTGGCGAAGATCTTAGCGGCACTCGTTTTTCCTGTTCCTCTTGGACCGCTGAATAAGTAAGCATGGGAGAATTTTTCCTGCACGAGGGCGTTTTGAAGCGTTTTTGTAATATGTTCCTGGCCCACTACGTCTTCGAGCAGCTGCGGCCGCCACATCCGGTATAAAGCTTGATAGCCCAACCATGTTTCCCCCCTTCTTTTCCGTTTCTTCCTCTGTCCATTATACCTATTTATAAAGGTATTTTCAAAACTCAAACGACCTGAGGAGGCATGCAAATATAAAAATAAAACGACCCCTGAAACGGAATCGTTTAGCTGATATGTTTATAGAGCCGTGCACCTTTCTTCGACAATATTTTCATAAGCGTTACCTGCGCAGTTTGCTCGGTCCAGGCAGCTCTGCGGCACACGGAAGAGTCCGCTTACTGCTGCTTCCTTCCGGACCTGACAGGGTTCGCGGGTTTCCGTTGCGCAGAACCTGGACGTCAACACCACTTACGCAGGGCAGACCCTACAAAAATAAAGCCTCGGAAAGGGATTCGGTCTTGCTATAGCGGATTGCAAGTACAGGGCACCGCTACCTCCCCACTTAGCACGGCAAATGGGTTCACTATATTTAGGCACTTCTAATTGAAGCGCATTAATAAGTATATCTATTTTTTCGATAATATGCAACCGGTGAAGTTTAATCGGCAGACATGGATTTACAAGAGCTTTTACCGACTTCTTTTTCTTCCCATTCGGCAATTTTTTCTTTAATCAGATGAGGTGGTGTATGCATGATTTGCTCAGCCGGAACATTCAGCTTTTCGGAAAGCTTTTGCGCCGTTTCCACGGTAAATTGATTTGAACGCACTGGAAAACCTCCTGTTTATTCAATAATTTTGTTAAATATAGCACGGCCTGCTTCTATATTCCAAATAGAATTAAACGACTGTAGAGCTATTCCCCGTTTTCTTTCTTTTTATTCTTTTTCTTATCTCTCATTCGCCGGAAAAATGACGTGAGAAGACTTGCACAGGTGGTGCTTTCAACTTCGGGAATGACGTCACAGCGGTGATTAAAGCGCTCCTCCTGAAGCAGGTTCATCAGCGTTCCGGCGCAGCCTGCCTTTGGGTCGTACGCTCCAAAAACGACGGAAGGCACCCGGGACTGCACAATAGCCCCTGCGCACATCGGACACGGTTCAAGCGTAACGTAAAGCGTGCATTCCTCAAGCCGCCAGCTGTTTAAAAACGTACAGGCTTCCTGAATGGCAATCATCTCAGCATGAGCAGAGGCCTGCTGATCTTCCTCACGCCTGTTCCGTCCCCGACCGATCACTTCATTCTGATAAACGATGACCGCACCGATCGGCACTTCTCCAGCTGCTTCTGCCTGCTCTGCCTCGCGGATGGCTTCCTGCATCCAATATGTATGTAGATCCATTACCGTCTGCCCTCTTTTCACTCGTAACGGATAGTGGCGTTAAAAAAAACTGCCGTCTCGGGCAGTTATCACTGGTAAATTAATGGCGGAGGAGGAGGGATTCGAACCCCCGCGGGCCGCAAAGCCCCTGGCGGTTTTCAAGACCGCTCCCTTCAGCCAGACTTGGGTACTCCTCCGTGCTGAAAAATATGTAGCTTGGTGACTGACAACGATAATCATAGCACAGGCCCAACCGTTGATCAACCCATACAGAAAGAAAATTTCCCCGTTCCTCTACGGCTTATGGAACGGGGAGATATATTTTATACCGGTGCCTGCTGCTGCATCTCTTCAAATTCTTTACTTGTGCACAGCACGTAGTGATCCTTTGTTACTTCCCGGAATTCAGGCTCTTCGCTCTGGTCATGATCTTCCGGGTTATAAGCAAGCCGGCGTCTTGTGCGTTCGTGTACCGGATCCGGCTGTGGAATCGCGGATAGAAGCGATTTCGTATACGGGTGCAGTGGATTTCTGTAAAGCTCTTCACTCGAAGCAAGCTCTACCAGACGTCCAAAATACATGACACCGATACGGTCGCTGATATATTTTACCATGGACAAGTCGTGGGCAATAAACAAGTACGTTAAATCCTCTTCCCGCTGAAGCTTTTTCATTAAGTTAACGACCTGTGCCTGAATCGACACATCGAGAGCCGAAATAGGTTCATCGGCAATGATAAATTCCGGCTTCACAGCAAGCGCCCGCGCGATCCCGATCCGCTGGCGCTGGCCCCCGCTGAATTCGTGTGGATAGCGCTCCGCGTGTTCCCTGCTCAGCCCGACCGTTTCTAGCAGATCATACACACGTTGACGCCGCTCCTCTTTATCCTTTGCAAGTCCGTGAATATCAATGCCTTCCGCGATAATATCAATGACCTTCATCCGCGGGTTCAACGAGGAATATGGATCCTGGAAAATCATCTGCATCTGGCGGTTAAATTTTTTCAGCTCCGCCTTGGATTTTTTCCCCTGCACATTTTCTCCCTTGAACAAAACCTCGCCGCTAGTCGCTTCATACAGGCGGATAATCGAGCGCCCGGTCGTTGACTTTCCGCAGCCCGATTCTCCTACAAGGCCAAACGTTTCACCTTTATATATATCAAAATTCAAGCCATCGACTGCCCGAACGACACTCTTTCTGCCTGTTTTAAAGTGCTGACTCAGATTTTTGATTTCCAGTAATTTCTCATCACTCATATCTACTGTCCTGCCTCCCATTTCCCGTCCATCTCCTCAATGCGCTGCTGTACTGAGGCGGGTGGTTGTACATCCGGTGAGTTTTCGTGCAGCAGCCATGTCGCTGCGTAATGCGTCTCAGAGACCTGAAACATCGGCGGCTGCTCTTCATAATCGATTTTCAGCGCGTACCGGTTCCGGGGAGCAAAAGCGTCTCCCTTGGGAGGATGAAGCAGATCCGGAGGCGTCCCCGGGATGGCAAACAACTCTTCCTCGCGCTGGTCTACTGTCGGCATGGAGCCTAGGAGGCCCCATGTATACGGATGCTTGGGGTTATAAAAGAGTTCATCAACAGAACCGATTTCTACAATTTTACCAGCATACATAACTGCCACCCGGTCCGCCACATTTGCCACAACACCCAGGTCATGCGTAATGAAAATGATCGAGGTTTCAAACTCCTGCTGGATGTCTTTCATGATATCGAGAATCTGAGCCTGAATCGTTACGTCGAGCGCTGTTGTCGGCTCGTCTGCGATCAATACCTTCGGGTCGCAGGCAAGTGCAATAGCAATGACCACCCGCTGGCGCATACCGCCCGAAAACTGGTGTGGATATTGATCCATCCTTGCCTTCGCATCCGGAATCCGGACCAGCTCCAGAAGCCGCACCGCTTCTGTCTTCGCTTCCTCTTTGTTCATGCCGCGGTGCATCCGCAGCCCTTCCATCACCTGCGTTCCTACCTTCATCGTCGGGTTCAGGGACGTCATCGGATCCTGGAAAATCATCGCAAAATCCTTGCCCCGGTATTTGGTCATCTGTTTATCGCTCAGCTTGGCAAAATCCTCATCCCCGTATAGAATATTGCCGTTTTTAATATAACCCTTCGGCGCCGGAAGCAGGCCCATCAGCGCTTTTGTCGTCACCGATTTACCCGATCCGGACTCGCCTACGATCGCCAGCGTTTCCCCTTTTCCGACTGAAAAACTAATGTCTCTTACCGCCTGAACTTCACCGTTGGCGGTTTTAAAGGAAACACTTAAATTTTTCACTTCTAAAATGGTCTCATTACTCATGTTCGTTCCTCCCACATTCTAATCGCGCATCTTCGGATCAAACGCATCACGCATACCGTCAGCCAGAATATTAAAGGCAATCATTAACACCGACAGCACGACGGCTGGGAATATTAATACGTGCGGCGTAGTCTGCAGAGCATCAAAGCCGTTATCAATCAACACCCCGAGCGAAGCATTCGGCGCCTGCAGTCCAAGGCCGATAAAGCTCAGAAAAGCTTCGAAGAAAATCGCATTCGGAATTGTAAACATCGTGTTTATAATGATTAAGCCTAATGTATTTGGCACCAGATGCCTTGTAATAACTTTGGAGTTAGATAAACCGAGCGTCTGAGAAGCCAGCACAAATTCTTCGTTTTTCAGCTTAAGAATTTCTCCCCGGACGATACGAGACATCCCGATCCATCCGGTAATCGCAATCGCAAGCGATATGGAAAGGATACCCGGATCGAGTACGACAATCATCAGAATTAATATGACCAAATTCGGTATACCGGAGAGAATTTCGAGTATTCTTTGCAGAATGTTATCTGTCCTTCCGCCAAAGAAGCCGGAAATACCGCCATAGGCAACACCGATAAACAAATCAAGCAGCGTCGCAATCAGGGCAATGTAGAGCGATACCCTTGTACCGTCCCACGTTCTTGTCCACTGATCACGACCGAGCCGGTCTGTACCAAACCAAAAGTTCTCTTCCACCCCGGCTTCTGCATAAGTATCAACACTCGCCTGAACCTGGGCGGACCCTACCGAACCGTCGCCTTCACTCAGCGTTTCATATTCTACGTAGTCCCCTTCACCGAAACGGCTTTCAGCGTTCATCTGCGCCTGCTCGGCGGAGATATGCTCGAATACATAGGTTTCCTGGCCGTCCATATTTAAAAACCCAATGTTTTCTAAAACAGGTGCCTTTGGAGGCAGATTGGACCTCGATAAATCCTGCTCTCTCGGCGTGTATTCATTCATCATTGGGCCAAATATCGCGAGCAGCGTAATTAACACTAAAGCGGCCAGAGAAATCATAGCTGCTACGTTTTTACGCAGCGCGCGGAACGCATCCTGCCAGAACGTCCGGCTCTGACGGTTGATTTTCTCTGTTTCCCCCTCATTGACATCTGCCGGGGAAAACAATTCCTTATTATATTTTTTTTCTTTATCATTTTCGTGCTGCATAATATCTTATTTCCCTCCATCCAGGCGGATTCTCGGATCGATGATGCCGTAAAGAATATCAATGATTAAAATAATCAGAACGAACAAGAAACTGAAAAACAGCGTTGTTCCCATAATCATTGGATAATCGTTAGTCGTTACAGCTGTGACAAACTGTTCCCCGATCCCCGGCACCGCAAAGATCTGCTCGATAACAAGCGTTCCAGTCAACAGACTGACCGCAAGCGGACCGAGCACTGTAATTAATGGGATCAGCGCATTGCGCAGCCCGTGCTTCAAAATTACAGAAGACCATTTAACCCCTTTGGCTCTAGCTGTCATAATATAATCCTTATTAAGTACTTCAAGCATTTCTGTACGCATAAACCTCGCACAAATCGCCATAGGGAATATTAATAAAGCAATTGTCGGCATAATAGTGTGGGCAAACGTGCCCCACGTGGCGACCGGCAGCACCTGCCATTGCACACCTAAGTAATATTGAAGCAGCCCTGCAAAAATAAAGGAGGGAATAGAAGTTCCAATAACCGCAAGCAGCGTGGAACCAAAGTCTAAAATACCGTTATGAAAAATAGCAGCAATCAGCCCGAGTATAGCGCCTAAAATAGAACCTATGATTAACGACTGAATCCCGAGCTGCAGGGATGGGCCGATACGGTTCTCAAGTATTGAGGAAACGTCCCGGTTATCAAACTGAAAAGAAACCCCCAGGTCTCCCTGGACCAGGCCAAGCATGTAGTCAACATATTGCAGCGGCACCGGTTTATCTAATCCGTACTGCTCCAGCACAATCTGCTGCTGGGCTTCCGGCAGGCGGTCGGCAGCGCTCAGCGGTGTCCCCGGCATTAATTTCATAAGAAAGAATGTAATACTGGCGATAATAAAGAGGGTAATCACCATGTAGACAATTCTTGTGACAATGTAACGAGCCATGTGCTTTTTTCCTCCTTGGAGATTTCATGATGTTTTTCTTTGCTGCTCATATTTGTAAATTAACAGGAAACAAGGGAAAAGAGAGTATAAGCCAATTATCATGGATATACTCTCTTGCCCCCTGAAAATATTATTTTATTTAATTTTTATTCTTCTGTCGCGTCTTCGTTCATGTAGGCCCATTTGTATTCAAAATCAGGACCGGCAGAGTTTACGATAACTCCCTGCAGCGCCGGGTTCCAGAGATAAGCCTGGGAGCGCTGGTACAATGGTGAAATTGCGGCATCCTCTTCAATAAGAATCTGTTCCATCTGGAGGAAGTTGTCCCAGCGTGCTTCAGGCTCTGTAGCCAAATCACTGTTTGCTTCTTCAAGAAGGGAATCATATTCTTCGTTGGAGTAGCCCATATGGTTATTTTCGCCGTCAGTTTCAAACAGGTTCATGAATGTGTTTGGATCCACGTAGTCTGGTCCCCATCCAGCAAACTGCATGTCGTAATCCATGTTCGTGTCACGGTCCAGGCGTTCCTGGAAAGGCACTTCCTGAACATCAACAGTCAAGCCTTCAAGGTTGGTTTCCAGCTGTTCTTTAATATAGGCGTTAGTGTTTTGAGCTGTTTCTGTGTCATCTCCCAGGAAGCCAACCTCTACACTGTCGGTGCCGACTTCTTCAAGCCCCTGTTCCCAGAGATCCTGAGCTTCTTCTTTGTTTACTTCAGCAAGGTTTCCATTCTGCTCGCGGAAGTCTTCTTCACCATCCGGACTGAACACAAAGTTTGCAGGCATTAAGCCTTCAGCAGGAATAGAACCGTTGTTTAGAATCGTGTTCGTTAATCCTTCTTTGTCCACAGACATTTGGATAGCCTTACGAATATTTTCATTATCGAGGGCTTCATTGCCTTCCTGATTCATTTTAAGATAGAAAACAGTCGGCTCCTCTACCGTACGGAAATCCTGCTCCGTGCTGTATTCGTCCACAAATTCTGCACTAACTCCTGCACGGTCCACTTCGCCAGTATCGTAAAGGTTAACGCCAGTGGATACTTCTTTTACAACCTGTACGTTGATTTCTTCAAGCTGCACAGCGTCTGCATCCCAGTAGTCTTCATTTTTCACAAACGTCATGCTTTCACCCTGATTCCACTCTTCCATTGTGAACGGGCCGTTCGTCATCATGCTGTCTGGTCCCAGGGCATAATCATCTTCCTGCTCTTCAATAAATTCTTCATTTAATGGAAGGAAGGTTGGGAACGTAGCTAATGATTCAAAGTAAGGTGTCGCTTTTTCAAGTGTTACTTCAAGCGTATAATCATCCACGGCTTCGACTCCCAGTTCTTCGGGGTCTGCCTCGCCTTCACTGATCTCGGTAGCATTGTCGATAACGCCGCCCATCATGTAAGGGCCATACTCAGAAGCCGTTTCCGGATCCACGGCACGCTGCCAGGAATAAACGAAATCCTGAGCTGTGACAGGGTCGCCGTTTGTCCAGGTGGCATCCTCCCGGAGGTTAAATGTATACGTAAGCGCATCATCACTCACTTCCGGTTCTCCCATGGCAATCCCTTCTTCTGTCTCTCCGTTTTCACCCAGGCGGTAAAGGCCTTCATAAATTTCCCCTGTCCATTGAATACCATATGTATCCGTGGTGAGTGACGGGTCCATGGAAGGAATATCCGCAGACTGCGCCAGGTTGACTACCTGATCCCCGCTTGCCTGGCCTTCGCCGCCTCCGTCACCACCGCCGTTGCCTCCGTCTCCGCCGGACTCTCCGCCCCCGCCGCCGGAACACGCTGCGAGCACTGTGCTTGCTGTTAATGCAGAAGCTAATACTGTCATTTTTGTCTTTTTCATAAGATATGTTGACCTCCCCAAAACTTTCGTTATTTTATTGTGTAAAATTTCTGTTATCTCTGCATTTACAAAGTATACAAGAAATTGCGAATATTTTCATTAATTTTTTAATTTTTTTCGAAAATGAAAATTTATTCGCTTTGTCTATACGAAAAGCATTAATGTTTTTATCTGCAGGGCAATTATTCGTAAATGAAAGGTCCTATTCAGCGGTGGACAGCAATTGTGCTATAATAATGGGCATTATAAAATTCCTAAAGGAGTCCCGTTTATGCATTGGAAGCTGAATCTCTTTGTATTTGCCGCTAATTTAATAGCTGCCGGCCTGCTGTTTTTCATTTTTTCTCCGGCCTTTGAACTGCTGAATGTGATCAATTATGTGTTTTATGTAGGTCTGTTTTATCTAATCATTTTCATTGCAGCGTTTGTAATGCGCGGAGGATTTTTCGATGCCATTACCCACAGCTTTCGAAAAGTGGCTCACCGCCTTGCTCCCTCCAGACCTTCGACTCAAGGCTGGGAACAACGGCTTGCTCCTTCTGAAGTCATTCAGATTTCTTTTTTCCGTATGCTTTTCATTCAAACAACAGCGCTGATTATCCTGGATCTTTTGCTGCTTGCTGTATACTACGCAGCAAATTAAATTGGCCCGGCTTTATCTGCGCCCGTGGTACCACCACCTTTAATGTTTATTTTCATTCAGGAGTAAGGTAAGAAAACGAATCCTTATACTGTTTTAATTCAACGTTTACATCGGCATTCAAAATTCCGTCGATCTGTGCTAAATCTCTGTTAACAAAATTCACTAAATCCTCGTTATTTCTAAAATAAGCCTGTAAAATTAAATCATGATTACCAGAGAAAGCACCGACAAATCGCACTTCGGAAAAGCGCTGAAGCTTACTCGCAATTTCGTCCTGCATCCCGAGCTTTGTGCTCAGCCCGATGATCGTCTGCACATCTAGCCCAATTTTGTTCGGATTGGTATGTATGATAAATTCAAAGACATTGTGCCGGAGCATTTTGTTAATTCTTGAACGAACAGTCCCCTCACTCACTCCCAGACAGCGGGCAATTTCACTGTATGATTCCTTGCCGTTAGCCTGCAGATATCCGAGTATCGACATATCTACCTGATCTAATGAAACGCTCATTGGCATCCCTTCTCTTTTTCCCATTCTCACCTTGATGACCTTGCATCCTTTATTACGAATCACCGAGACAACCGCAGATCAATTTAGTAATTTCGTAACATTTCCCCGGGTGGATTAACGTAATTATAAGTAATTGTTCTTATTATTGCAATATTCGTGAAAGAATTTTATGAATTTTTTTGTAAGATTATATAACGCTATATAATTCGAAAACAGCCCGAAGATACTTCCCATACTACAATGTAATCGATTTCATTACAATCGTATCTTCGAAAGTATTTTGCATAACTATAAAAAACTCTGGCCGCCTAAAGCGTCCAGAGTTTTATCGAAGTCTGCTTATTTTGCTGTAATATACTCTTTGTTGCCCATATATCCGCGAAGCACTTCAGGAATCTTAATGCTGCCGTCCTCCTGCTGATGGTTTTCCATGATCGCTGCCACTGTTCGTCCCAGCGCAAGCCCTGAGCCGTTTAGCGTATGCACAAATTCTGTTTTCGCATCGCGGTCCCGCTTAAAGCGGATGTTTGCGCGCCTGGCCTGGAAATCCTCAAAATTACTGCAGGACGAAATTTCTTTGTAATCTTCATAGCTCGGAAGCCATACTTCGATATCATATTTCTTTGCTGCCGTAAAGCCTAAGTCTCCCGTGCACATGTTCATCACGCGATACGGAAGCTCGAGCAGCTGCAGTACTTTCTCCGCATGGCCGGTTAATGTTTCAAGCTCTTCATAGGAATCTTCCGGCGTCGTAAACCGTACAAGCTCCACTTTATTAAACTGGTGCTGGCGGATTAAGCCGCGAGTATCGCGCCCTGCTGAGCCTGCTTCAGAACGGAAGCAGGCACTGAACGCAGTATAGGCTTTCGGCAGCTCCTGTCCCGCGAGAATTTCTTCGCGGTGCATGTTCGTGACAGGCACTTCTGCCGTTGGTACGAGAAAATAGTCCTCTTCCCGGATTTGAAAAGCATCCTCCTCAAATTTTGGCAGCTGGCCAGTACCGGTCATGCTGTCGCGATTCACCATATACGGAGGAATCAATTCTTCATAGCCGTGTTCATCGCTGTGCAAATCCATCATAAACTGAATCAGCGCCCGTTCAAGACGGGCCCCTGCTCCTTTATAAAACATGAACCGGCTTCCGGTTACTTTGGCAGCCCGCTCAGCATCAAGCATATTCAGCTCTACGCCAAGCTCCCAGTGCGGCTTCAGGGCAAAACCAAATACCGGCGTCTCTCCCCATGCTCTTACCTCTTCGTTATCCGATTCATCTTCGCCAACCGGAACTGTTTCATGTGGAACATTTGGAATGGAAAGCAGAATCTGCTGCAGACGTTCATCCTTTTCACGGATTTGTTCATCCAGTTTTTTTACTCTGCCTGATACGTCCCGCATTTCCGTAATCAGTTCATCGGCGTCTTCTTTGTTTTTCTTTTTAGCTGCGATTTCATCGGATACGGTGTTGCGCCGCTGTTTTAACTCCTCTGTCTCCTGGATCAGTTCCCTGCGCTCACGGTCGAGTTCTTCAAAGGAATCCAGTTCACTGATATCTTCGTTCCGTTTCGAAAGCTGCTCTTTTACTGCATCAAAATCGTTTCGCAATCGTTTAGGGTCCAGCATAGCTGATGCCTCCTTCATAATAGTAGCTGTTCATATATTATAAAAAAGCCCCGTCCCTGTGAATCAGGGACGAGACTTTAATTTCCCGCGTTGCCACCCTCGTTGCAGTAAACATTACTGCCGGCTTCTTCTATCATCCATTAACGGGGACGAGCCGAAAACGGCTACTTACGTTCACCGTTTTACTCCGGACGGGATTCCTTTTGCCATTTCATCGGTTCACACCAGCCACCGACTCTCTGAAGAAAAAGGCAAAAGTACTATTGTCCATCAACACGATTATATTTATACATTTACTGCCGCCTGTGCTTCACGTACCATCTGTACGAAATACTGATGAAATCTGCGGTCGTTCGTCAGCTCCGGATGAAAGGAGCAGGAAAGCAGATGATCCTGCCGTGCCACCACGATTTCATCTTTATATTCTGCAAGCACTTCGACATTCTGTCCAACTTCCGTAATTAACGGAGCCCGGATAAATACCGCTTCGACGTCATCCGCGACTCCGCGAATGGAAAGCTCGGTTTCAAAGCTTTCACGCTGGCGGCCGAACGCATTACGCTGAACCGTCATATCCATCAGCTCGAGATGACCTTCCGGTTCGCCCACCACATCGGTAGCCATTAAAATCAATCCGGCACATGTGCCAAACACTGGTTTTCCTGCTTTGGCAAACGCCTGCAGCGGTTCAAAAAATTGATATTTTTCCACCAGCCGCCGCATCGTCGTGCTTTCGCCGCCCGGAAAGACCAATCCATCAATTTCTTCAAGCTGTTCCGGCCGTTTTACGATAATAACTTCCGTATCAGGGGCCTCTAAACTTTTGACATGTTCACGAACAGCGCCTTGAAGAGCTAAAACGCCGATTTTCATCATGAGTAAAAACCCCCTGCATTTATATTACTGGCTACGGTCCTGCATGCGGTCAAAGCCTTCAAGCTGGGAAATATCCATCCCGCTCATTGCAGTACCCAGTCCTTTGGACAGCTTCGCGATCAGCTCATAGTCTTCATAGTGAGTCGTCGCCTCTACAATGGCCCGGGCGAATTTATCCGGATATTCGGATTTGAAAATACCGGAGCCTACGAATACCCCGTCGGCGCCGAGCTGCATCATTAAAGCAGCGTCAGCTGGTGTTGCTATGCCGCCTGCTGCAAAGTTAACGACTGGAAGGCGTCCTTCTTCGCGAATTTGAAGCAGCAGTTCGTACGGCGCGCCAAGATTTTTCGCTTCTGTCATTAATTCGTCCTTCGAGAGGCCGATTACTTTACGGATCTGAGACTGGATCAAGCGCATATGGCGTACTGCTTCCACAATGTTGCCGGTGCCCGGCTCCCCTTTTGTCCGCAGCATGGAAGCCCCTTCACCAATACGGCGGGTCGCTTCACCGAGATCACGAGCTCCGCAGACAAACGGCACCGTGTACTCTGATTTATCCATATGATATACATCGTCCGCTGGTGTAAGCACTTCGCTTTCATCAATATAATCAGCGCCCAGCGATTCGAGCACCCGTGCTTCCACGATATGGCCGATACGTGCTTTTGCCATTACAGGAATCGATACAGCGTCCATCACTTCCTGAACAATTGTAGGATCTGCCATGCGGGCTACGCCGCCGGCAGCACGAATATCCGATGGCACCCGTTCCAGTGCCATAACGGCTACTGCTCCTGCCTCTTCGGCGATTTTCGCCTGTTCTCCGTTAACGACGTCCATAATAACGCCGCCCTTTTGCATTTCAGCCATGCCTCTTTTAACACGGTCTGTTCCTCTCTCTGCCATACTTCAGCCCTCCAGCTCCATTATTCTATCTATTGCCACCGGTTTAGCGGTGTAATAATAACACTCAGTAGCCCTATTGTAACACTATACTATGTCGGGATAAAGTATCTTGTTTGCAGCTGAAAAAGCTTTTCTGCCGGCTTTTATTTATCAGCATCTGCGTGCCGGACGCTGCTGAACAGGTTACTGACACTCTGCACAATATTTCCAAACCACCCGCGCTCCTCCACGGCTTCATCTGCTGTCAGAGGTACTTCTGTACGGCTCGTCCCGCCCTGCACATATGAGGCTTCGCTGTTGGTGACGAACACTGTGCCGACTTCTTCTCCCTTTTCGATCGGGGCTTCATTTTTAGAAACAGCAATTTCATATTCCGGTTCTATTTCCTCCGACGAAATCAGCTCCAGCTTTTCTCCAGCTTTCACGTCTATGCTTTCTTCCTGTCCGCCTTCAACTTCAATGGATGATTCCCCATCGATCTCTGCGCCCTTCTCCACGAGTGTCCGGCGTTCAAGCTCGCGTCCGGCATAATCGTACAGTTTAGCCGTTTCGGTAAAGCGCGACATTTTCGTTTCTGCATCCATCACTACCGATATATATCTGTTTCCGTCCTGTTCAATCGTTCCGGTAAAAGCATTGCCGGCCAGATCAGTGGTGCCTGTTTTCAGCCCGTCCACTCCTTCGTATTCCTGTTCGAGCCCTGGAAGCATTTTATTCCAGTTAATCATATCGATTGGTTCTTCCGCGCCTTCTTTGAATGTTTTTTTCGGAATGCCAGCCACCTCCAGCACTTCAGGATACTCATCCAAAAGATGGTAAGCCAAAAGGGCAGTATCGTTTGCCGACATCATGTTTTCTGCATTTTCTTCGCTGCCTTCCGGTGCATAACCCCTCATCGTGGAATTATTCAGCCCGGTCGCATTCACGAATTCATAATTTTCCATACCCAGCTCTCCGGCCTGCTGATTCATCCGGTCGGCAAAAGCTGCCTCACTGCCCTCGATATGTTCTGCCAGAGCTATCGTTGCACCGTTCGCGGAGTAAATAGCCATAGCCTCGTAGAGCTCTTCGACCGTATAGGTTTCGTCCTGGCGAAGAGGGACGTTTGATAAATTTGTCTGAAGAGAAAGTTCGCGCACTTTATCGCTGATTGCTACTTCATCGTTCCAACTGATGTCGCCGTCCTCGATTGCTTTATTTACTATGTATTCTGTCATCATTTTGGACATGCTGGCCGCAGAAAGCAGTTCATCGGTATTGTCTTCAAAAACTACCTGGCCTGTATCTGCATCTATCATAATAGAAGCGCTTGCTTCTATCTCAGGCTCTGCCGCTTGAGCCGGCACGCTGCCGAACGTCCAGATGGCTGCAGCCGCCACGCAGGAAACACCTGCTGTTTTCAACTTATTTCTCTTCAATCTCTGCACCTCCGTGGTGTTTTGCTATCGCATATTTTACCACAGCCCCATTTTAAAACATACCTGCCATTGTTCCTTTTATAAAGCCGCCTGCACTCGACAGCGTCCAAAGATATTTCCCGGGAAATATCTCTCGGCATAAAAAAGACGGGAGCCGCCGGCCCCCGTCCTTCGTTCTTAGGAAGAGTAGTTTGGTGCTTCTTTCGTAATCTGCACGTCGTGAGGGTGACTTTCCCGCAGGCCGGCATTGGTAATCCGAACGAAGCGGGCATCTTCACGCAAAGATGAGATGGTCGGGGTGCCGCAATAGCCCATACCGGCCCTCAAGCCGCCAAGCAGCTGGTGGATCGTATCCTTCAGCGGGCCTTTATAAGGAATACGGCCTTCAATGCCCTCAGGTACAAGCTTTTGGCTGTTTTCCTGGAAATAGCGGTCCTTGCTTCCCTGCTCCATAGCGCTCATCGAGCCCATGCCGCGGTAAACTTTAAACTGGCGGCCCTGATAAATTTCACGCTCTCCAGGACTTTCTGTCACTCCTGCAAGCAGGCTGCCGAGCATCACTGCATGAGCACCGGAAGCCAGAGCTTTGGCGATATCGCCGGAATATTTGATTCCGCCGTCGGCGATAATCGGTACGTTATGCTTATCCGCTTCTTCTGCACATTCATACACAGCAGTGATCTGCGGAACGCCAACGCCGGCTACCACGCGGGTTGTACATATGGAGCCCGGACCGATGCCGACTTTTACAATGTCCGCGCCTGCCTCGATTAAATCCCTGGTTCCTTCAGCTGTGGCCACATTGCCCACGATCAGCACGACATCAGGGTAGCTGCTGCGGATTTCTGCAATTTTGTCGAGTACGCCTTTGGAATGACCGTGGGCAGTATCGATCACAATTGCATCGGCTTCTGCTTTAACCAGAGCCTCCACACGTTTATCCGTATCGGCGCTCACCCCGACAGCCGCTCCGACGAGAAGTCTTCCCTGGGGATCCTTGGCCGAATGAGGGAATTCGATGACCTTCTCGATGTCTTTAATCGTAATTAGGCCTTTCAGCGTGCCATCCTTTTCTACAAGCGGAAGCTTTTCAATCCGGTGTTTCTGCAGTACATTCTCCGCTTCCTCAAGCGTGGTTCCCACTGGTGCTGTAACGAGATTGTTGGCGGTCATTACTTCTTTGATTTCAATCGAATAGTCTTCGATAAAGCGGAGATCGCGGTTCGTAATGATTCCCACCAGCTTTTGGTTCTCGTCAACGATCGGTACACCGGAAATGCGGTATTTCCCCATTAGATGTTCTGCATCAAACACCTGGTGGTCCGGGTGAAGGAAGAAAGGATTCGTAATAACTCCGCTTTCTGAGCGTTTCACCTGATCCACCATTTCTGCCTGGGCTTCGATAGACATGTTTTTATGCACTATACCTAGACCGCCGGCCCGTGCCATCGCAATCGCCATATCTGCTTCCGTCACTGTATCCATTCCAGCACTTACAACAGGAATATTTAAAGGAAGCTTATCGGTTAACGATGTCCGTACTGATACGTCCCTTGGATGAATATCAGATCTTGCCGGTAACAATAAAACGTCATCAAATGTTAGACCTTCTTGGGAAAACTTATCTGCTCGCACGAATCTTCCTCCTTCAAAATGGTTGGTTTTACAGGATTTCTCACTGTCCTGCTGCCTGTAACTATATTTATTTCTAATATCTTATCACGTTTGGGCCAGTCTCAGAAGTAAAAGGAATATGTTTTATTTTTCCGAAAATTTATAAACAGGCGCTAATAATTATGTAAAGGATTTCAAAGCTGTATCCACCATGCTAAATCACATGGTGGATGGCTGACTTTTCATTTAGCTGGACGACCTGACCATCTTTATCAAGCTGAACCAGCGGGTATTCTATCTCACGGCGGTCCAGGTGCACGATAGAGGCAGAGCTGCCGTCGGCGAGCTGCACCTTCTTTCCGGTCATTACAGTAATGAACTGCTCTGTTAATGTTTCGACGACGGCGGGAGGGAGCTTTCCAAACGACTGCACCGTCAACTCACGCATTGCATGAAAAGCCGATTTTCCCTCATTCTCCAATCGCTCGCCTGCCATGGCGTGATACATGTCCGCCGCTGCTACAAGGCTGCTCAGCACATATATTTTGCCGCTTTTCATTCCGAATGGATACCCGCTTCCATCTTCACGTTCATGGTGCTGCAAAATAGCCAGCAATACCTCATCACTGAGCATACCGGTAGCCTTTGCCATCTGGTAGCTCTGAATCGGATGCTTTCCCGCCTTCTGACGCTCTGCGGCAGAAACTCTGGCTAGGGAAGCGTCACACAAGAGGCCGGCGAGCGCCGCTCCGAGCCATTCCTTTCGGCTGCAGCCATGCTTTTTAGCCAGCAGTGCAGCCAAAAGCGCCACTGATACCGCATGATGACTCTCGTACTTTTCCTGTTCTGCAAACTGATAGCTGGTAAATATATGAGAAGCGTTTTCTTCAATATCCTCGAGCAGGGGAGCACAAACGGCACGTACTTTTTTCATTTCGATGGGGGCTCCGGCTGTCCACGAGCGCCACATCGCTTCATGCGCTTCCACCGCTGTATCATAAACGTCTTCAAATCCCGGCTGATGATGCCGCGTGGCTGTCTCAGCCTCTTCAGCTGGAGAAAAAGGATCACCGTTGACAAGCACCGGCTTTACATCAATATACTCCACAAGAAACTGTTTGATAATATCGACTAAATGCTCTGTCAGCGCCGTTTGTTTTCTGACCACCGGTGTTTCGTTCACTGCATAGATATCGTTCATCAGGACGCATCCAGGCACTGCCTGATTAATATGTATCCGCATGGAGACCACTCCATTTCTCCTAATATAATACTTATATTTTACTATTTTCCTCGGAAAATACCACTATTTTCCCTGTTCTTATGATGGTTTTTAGAATAAAATTCCAATTTCCACGCAAAAAAAGTCCAGCCGTTTAGGATACGGCTGGACTTCGAACTATTCTTCCTCTGATTCTGCTGGAACGTTTTCTTCTTCGATGGCTTCATGTTCAATTACGGGAGCCACTGTAGAAACAGCTTCGCCTTTATCGAGACGGATGAGGCGCACGCCCTGCGCGTACCGGCCGAGTCTCGAAACATCGTCTACCTGCATACGGATCACCACTCCCTGAATGGTCATCACCATCAGGTCGATGTCCAATGGCACCGAACGCATCGCTGCGAGTTCTCCCGTACGGCTTGTCAGTTTAATCGCTTTTAACCCTTTGCCGCCCCGGTTCTGCTTACTGAATTCTTCAATTGAGGTAAGCTTCCCATAGCCTTTGTTTGTTACCATTAGTATCATTTCATTCTCCACTGAAATATCCATACCTACTACTTCGTCATCTTCGCGAAGCGAAATGGCTTTAACTCCGGAAGCCGTCCGACCCATCGAGCGCACGTCCTCTTCATCAAAGTGAATGGACATTCCCTGCTTTGTGCCGATAATTAAGGAATCGTCGCCGGAGGTGAGACGCACGCCGTGAAGCTCATCGTCCTCCCGGACGTTAATAGCGAACAGGCCGCCCTTGCGGATATTTGAAAAGGCCGAAAGCACAGTTCTTTTCGAAATTCCTTTTTTCGTCAGGAAGAATAGATAGGCGTTTTCCGAAAATTCCTCGATCGGAATCACCGTGCTGATATATTCGCCTTTATCGATCTGAAGCAGATTAATTAACGGAATCCCTTTAGCCGTACGGCTTAATTCAGGAATTTCGTAAGCTTTTAAACGATATACTTTCCCTTTGTTGGTAAAGAAAAGAATCGTCTGGTGGGAATTGGTCGTCAGCAGATGCTCTACAAAGTCATCCTCATTCGTCCCCATTCCCTGCACGCCCCGTCCGCCGCGGCGCTGGCTCCGGTACGTATCAATCGGCATACGTTTAATGTAGCCCTGGTGCGAGATAGTGACCACTACGTCCTGCCGCGGAATAAGGTCTTCATCTTCGATGGAATTCTCTCCGGCTTCCAGACGTGTCCGCCGGTCGTCACCGAATTTTTCCTTCACTTCGGTAAGCTCTTCCCGGATGATTTCGAGCACCCGCTCTTCGTTAGCCAAAATTTCCTTCAGCTCCCGGATGCGCTCCATCAGCTCCCGGTACTCCTGTTCAATTTTGTCTCTCTCAAGGCCGGTTAAACGCTGCAGCCGCATATCTAGAATAGCCTGTGCCTGATCTTCACTCAAATCATAGTTGTCCATCAGACCATTTCTTGCGATCTCCGTTGTTTCCGATCCCCGGATCAGCTCAATTACCGCATCGAGATGGTCAAGCGCCACCCGCAGACCTTCCACAATGTGGGCACGGGCCTCTGCTTTTCGAAGTTCAAAAGCAGTCCGGCGCTTGATAACTACTTTTTGATGCTCGAGATAGTGATACAGACATTCTTTGAGGTTAAGCACCTTCGGCTGGCCGTTCACAAGAGCCAGCATGTTAATACCAAAGCTCGTCTGCAGCGCCGTCTGCTTGTATAGGTTATTTAAAATAACGTTGGCGTTGGCATCTCTTCGTACTTCCACGACGACCCGCATGCCGTTACGGTCTGATTCGTCGCGCAGATCAGTAATGCCGTCGATTTTTTTATCGCGCACCAGCTCTGCAATACGCTCCACCAGCCGGGCTTTGTTCACCTGATATGGCAGCTCATCTACGATAATTGTTTCCTTGCCTTTTTTATCCTCTTCAATGTAGGCGTGCGAACGGATAATAATTGATCCTTTGCCCGTCTGATAAGCCTTCCGGATACCGGAGCGGCCTAAAATGGAAGCAGCTGTCGGAAAATCCGGCCCGGGGATATATTCCATCAGCTCTTCTACCGTAATATCAGGGTCTTCACTCAGGGCGAGTACCCCGTCAATAACTTCTTCAAGACGGTGCGGCGGAATATTGGTAGCCATACCCACAGCAATTCCGGACGTGCCGTTAACGAGCAGGTTCGGGAAACGCGCCGGCAGAACCACAGGCTCCCGCTCGTTACCGTCATAGTTTTCCTGATAATCAATTGTGTCTTTGTTAATATCGCGGACCATTTCAAGCGATATTTTAGACATTTTTGCTTCGGTATAACGCATTGCTGCTGCTCCGTCCCCGTCCACGGACCCGAAGTTCCCGTGTCCGTTAACGATTGGATGGCGGTAGCTGAAATCCTGCGCCATACGCACCATTGTTTCATAAACCGCGGAGTCGCCGTGCGGGTGGTATTTACCGATAACGTCCCCAACGATACGGGCGGACTTCCGGAACGGCTTTTCCGGCGTCATGCCGAGCTCACTCATTGCAAATAAAATACGCCGGTGCACGGGCTTCATCCCGTCACGAACGTCCGGGAGAGCCCGGCTGACGATAACACTCATCGCGTAATCCAAAAACGAGGTGCGCATCTCCTCGCCAATACCAATCTCCGTGACTCTGGATTCGTTTTCTGCCATTGCAGTAACCTCCTACTTTCTATTCCAGCAGGCTTGAGTGCCTGTTTCTGCTGTATTCGATAGAAACCCCCGCTTTAATCTTCCGCGGGGGTTTCTTTGTTTCACCTTAATGCCGGCTCTTACACGTCGAGGTTCTGTACGTAATGCGCGTTTTCCTGGATAAAGTCACGACGCGGCTCTACGTGATCGCCCATCAGTGTTTCAAACACTTCATCGGCCACCATTGCGTCTTCCAGCGTAACCTGCATCGTCGTTCTCGAATCCGGATCCATAGTCGTTTCCCAAAGCTGGGTCGGATTCATTTCCCCGAGCCCTTTATAGCGCTGAAGATTTGGTTTTGGCTGCGCCGGGAGCTCGGCCAGGGCAGGCTGAAGCTCACGCTCGAAAAAGAGATAGCGAACGTATTTACCCTGCTGGACCTTGTACAGAGGCGGCTGGGCAATATAAATATATCCTCTTTCAAGCAGCGGCCGCATATAACGATAAAAGAAGGTTAGCAGAAGTGTCCGGATATGGGCTCCGTCCACATCGGCATCCGTCATAATAATAATCCGGTGATAGCGGGCCTTTTCGATGTCAAATTCGTTGCCGATTCCTGTTCCGAGAGCTGTAATAATGGTTCTGATTTCATTGTTGGCAAGAATTTTATCCAGACGTGCTTTTTCCACGTTCAGAATTTTTCCGCGCAGCGGCAGAATAGCCTGGAAATGCCGGTCCCTTCCCTGTTTGGCTGAACCGCCGGCAGAATCCCCTTCGACGATATATACTTCACTGCTCGCCGCATCCTTCGAGGTGCAGTCGGCCAGTTTTCCCGGCAGGGAACTGACTTCGAGGGCACTTTTACGACGGGTTAATTCCCGTGCTTTTTTCGCAGCATCCCGGGCTCTTGAGGCCATCAGCCCTTTTTCTACGATCGTCCTCGCCGTGTCCGGATTTTCACTCATAAACCTCGAAAAATGCTCCGAGAATAATGAATCTGTAATGGTACGGGCTTCCCCGTTCCCTAACTTTGTTTTTGTCTGCCCTTCAAACTGCGGATCCGGAATTTTCACGCTGACAATCGCGACCAGTCCTTCACGCACATCGTCTCCGATTAAGTTCGGATCGTTTTCTTTGAACAGGCTGTTTTTGCGGGCATAGTCGTTAATAACTCTCGTCAGCGCCGTCCGGAATCCGGACTCGTGGGTTCCGCCTTCATGGGTGTTAATATTATTCGCAAACGAATATACATTACTCGTATATCCATTGTTGTACTGCATCGCCACTTCCACCTGAATATCGTTGCGGTTCGCTTCAAGAAAAATCGGCTCTTTGTGGAGCGTGTCCTTCTGACGGTTCAGGTATTCCACAAACGAAGCAATACCGCCTTCGTAATGGTAGGTCTGCACCTGCTCTTCTTCCGGGCGTTTATCCGTACATGTAATATGGAGTCCCCGGTTGAGAAACGCGAGTTCCCGTACACGGGTGGTGAGCGTTTCAAATTCAAACTCGGTCGTTTCTTCAAAGATATCCGAATCCGGTTTGAAACGGATCTTTGTGCCCCGTTTATCTGTCTTGCCGACTTTTTCAAGGTCGTGCTGCGGGATACCGCGGCGGTAAGCCTGCTGATAGATTTCGCCTTCCCTGTGCACTTCGATATCAAGCGTTTCGGAAAGAGCGTTCACCACGCTCGCACCAACACCGTGAAGACCGCCGGAAACCTTATAGCCGCCGCCGCCAAATTTACCGCCGGCGTGAAGCACGGTCATAATAACCTCCACGGCCGGCCGTCCCATTTTTTCGTGCATGCCGACAGGAACACCGCGGCCGTTGTCTTCTACGGTGATGCTGTTGTCTTTTTCGATCGTAATATATATTTGGTCGCAATAGCCGCCCATGGCTTCATCAATGCTGTTATCAACAATCTCCCACACTAAATGGTGAAGTCCTCTGGACGTTGTAGAGCCGATATACATGCCTGGGCGCTTCCGGACTGCTTCGAGTCCTTCAAGTACCTGGATTTGACTTTCATCATATGAATTTTGATTCATCGACAATCTGTTCACCTTCGCTTCCTGCGGGATCAAATCTCGCGTGTAGTCCGTAAATACATGCTGTCGTTTTCATGTCTTTATAAGCTCAGTCCTCTTTGGCTGACTGTATTTCTTCATGATATTCATCATATTCTGAAATAATCTGCGATCTGCGTTTCAGCGTTAACGAAGAAATAGGAGAGAAATAAACCTTCTCTTTTGTAACCACGACGGACTTTGCTTCGGAATCTGCAATTTGCTCTTTATCGTCATTTTCGACCGCCTGCAGGAACTGTCTTGTAATACTTGAAGAATCCTGACTGTTGCTGTCTAAAATCGCAATGACATCTTTTGAACGTATGACGGTGCCGTCGCCTAAATGTATAAACAATGTGATTCACCACCTACTGTTTTTCCAATTGTCCCTGGCGGGCAGTAAATACGGTTGCCCGCTCGATTGTCTCGTGCTTGATGCTTTCAATGCTTGTTGTTGTAACAAAGGTCTGTACTTTTCCCTGGATCGCGTCCAGTAAATGAGACTGCCGATGCTGATCGAGTTCAGAGAGTACGTCATCAAGCAGCAGGATCGGATACTCTCCTACGTAAGCGCGGATCAGCTCTATCTCTGCCATTTTTAACGATAATGCAGCTGTTCGCTGCTGGCCCTGGGAGCCGTAAGTCTGTACGTCCCTTTCGTTGACCAGAAGCTTCATTTCATCCCGGTGCGGTCCGGCAAGTGACAGTCCACGGCGGATTTCATTTTCCCTGCGGCGCTCAAGCTCTGTCCGCAGCTGTTCAGCGAGCGCTGAGGCTTCCATTTCCGCATGAATGTTTGCGGAAGGGTCATACTGCAGTTCAAGCTGCTCCCGGCCCTGTGTGATCCGTGTATGAATCTCTGAGGCCCAGCCTTCAAGCTGCTGCAAAAATCCGTAACGCCGCTGGATTACTTTCACGGCTGCTTCGATGTATTGTTCATCGATAACCTCAAGTGTTAATTCCTGCTCCCTGCTCGGCACGGGAAACATGCCCTTAAGCAGCTGATTACGCTGCTTTAGAATGCGCTGGTATTTGGAAAGATCGTGAAGATACACCGGACTGATCTGGCCAATCTCCATATCAATAAAACGCCGCCTCATATTCGGCCCGCCTTTTACAAGGTTTAAATCCTCCGGGGCAAACATGACGACGTTGCATGCACCTATATATTCGCTTAGCTTTTTTTGTTCGATGCCATTCTTTTTTACTTTTTTTCCTTTAGCCGAAAGAATAACTTCGAGGTCAACATGACGCTGCTCCCGCTCTACTGAAGCTTCGATACGGGCAAATTCGTGGTTCCAGCCAATCAGTTCCTTGTCTTTGGAGGTCCGGTGGGATTTCGCAAAAGCAAGCATATGAATAGCTTCCATCAGGTTTGTTTTTCCCTGGGCATTTTCCCCGACAATAACGTTTACAGTGTTCTCTATTTGCAAGGCAATATCACCGTAGTTGCGATACTGCTTGAGCCGAATGTTTTTTACATACACAGGCCTGTGCTCATCCTTCGCCGGTACCGATAGTGAAGCTTCCGTTCTCTTCGACTTCCACTACGTCCCCTGGATACAGCTTTCTCCCCCTGCGGGCTTCTTCTTCTCCATTCACTTCTACAGCGAATTCAGAGAGAAACCACTTTGCCATACCACCTGTATCGATGATTCCAGCTTCTTTGAGGAACTGGCCGAGTGTTATATATTCGGTTGTGATATTAATCGCCTCTCCCATATCGATCCTCCCGACGCCGGATATTAAAGCATAATTATTACTTCTGCCTGTTTCCGAACATATTTCATTCATACTCTATATTTTACTAAAAATAAGCGGAAAATGCCAGTATATCGCACTATTCGTTTCATATTCCCTGTCAGCATAACATAAGAAAAACGGCCTCCTGTTTTATACAAAAGGCCGTATAATTGTTCAACTTTTAATACGTGCGTACCGGCGAAAATAAATGCAGCATCTGATCATGGTCTGTTGGCCGCACCACAAATGGGCTCATTGCCCCGGTAAATTGAATATGAATTTTTTCACTGTCGATTACTTTCAGAGCGTCTGTGATATTTTTTCCGTTAAACGAAATGCGAAGTTCTTCTCCGTCTATTTTATCACAATCGATGTTTTCCGTCACTTTCCCAATTTCGGAGGAAACGGAGTTGATCTCCACCCTTCCGTCCCCGAGTGTTTTCAAGTTGATCACGTTGTTTTTTGTTTCTCTTGAAAGCAGCAGTGCCCGGTCAAGTGACTGCAGTAATTCTTTCGTAGACAGCTCCACCCCGGTTTTCGTTTCAGAAGGAATCATATTTTTTGTGACCGGATATTTCCCATCAAGAAGCCGGGAATAAAACAGGAGATGCGGAAAACGGAACATTACCTGGGTTTCCGTAATAATGATTTCCACGGTGGAATCATCATCGCTCAACAGACGGCTTAACTCATTCAGGCTTTTGCCTGGAATGACAATATTGGATAGGTCAGGTGCATCCGAACCTGCTTCGAGATTTGCTTTCCGTAGAGCGAGCCGGTGGCTGTCTGTAGCAGTACAGATCAGTTCTCCGTTCTCACTTTCAAGGTTTACACCTGTCAACACTGGTCGCGTTTCCTGGGCCGACACGGCAAAAACCGTCTGGCGGATCATATCCTTGAGTAAGCTCTGCGGCAGATGGAACATATTTGTATCATCGAGCTTTGGAAGCCGTGGGTATTCTTCTGGATCCAGACCGTTCAGGTTAAATACGACAGAGCCGGAACGGATCGTAGTCGCGAACTGGTCCTGTACGACGACTTCAATTTCTTCTCCCGGAAGCTTTTTTACTATTTCTGCAAAAAAACGGGCCTGGAGTACAATGCTCCCCTGCTCCTGCACCTGAACATACTGATTATCGTTTTCCTCTGTAGGAATGAACGTTTCGATGGATATATCAGAATCACTGCCGGTTAACGTTACGCCATCAGCAGCTGCAACGATTTTAATTCCGGTCAGTATTGGAATTGTCGTTCTGGAGGAGACAGCTTTATTTACGTTTTGTACATGTTGCACAAATTGATCTCGATCGACGGTGAAATGCATAGGTCATCTCCCTTTATATATATTGTTTTTAAAGTAGTAATAGTAGTAGGGCTTGTTAGTAATGTGGATAAATAAGATTTGAACTGCTAAATCGGGCATTTGACCCTGTGAGTAAGTTGTGTATAACTTCGGTTCGTTATCCACACCTATGTGCGTAATTGATCGATGATCCCCTGGACAGTTTTTTGCAGTTCTGTATCTGTCGACATCAGATTTGATATTTTTTCATGGGCGTGAATGACGGTTGTGTGGTCTCTGCCGCCAAAAGCCTCACCGATTTTCGGCAGAGAGGCATCCGTCATTTCCCGTGACAGATACATGGCGATCTGACGCGGAAAAGCAATGCTCTTTGTACGCTTTTTTGCTTTTAATTCCGGCACAGGCATCTGAAACTGGGTAGCCACCCGTTCCTGGATATGCTCAATGGTGACTGTCTTAGGCTGGGCGGTAGGAATGATATCTTTTAAAGCTTCAGCCGCAAGGTCAGCATTCATGTCCTGATTGATCAACGAAGAATAAGCGACGACACGGATGAGTGCCCCCTCGAGTTCACGAATGTTTGTATCAATTTGATTGGCAATATAGAGCATGACTTCGTTTGGAATATCGAGCATTTCCGCTTTCGCTTTTTTGCGCAGAATAGCAATTCTAGTCTCGAGGTCCGGCGGCGTGATATCAGTGATTAATCCCCATTCAAACCGGGAGCGGAGCCGGTCTTCAAGCGTTGGTATTTCCTTTGGCGGACGATCGCTGGAAATGACAATTTGTTTGCTTTCTTCATGAAGAGCATTGAAGGTGTGGAAAAACTCTTCCTGGGTCTGCTCTTTTCCTGCTAAAAACTGAATATCGTCAATAAGCAGTACATCGACGTTTCGATATTTGTTCCGGAAATGCACAGCTTTGTTGTCCCGGATAGCATTGATGAATTCATTGGTAAACTTTTCAGAGGACAGGTACATAACTTTGGCATTTGGATTATGATCAATAACGTAATGACCGATGGCATGCATTAAGTGGGTTTTTCCAAGGCCGACACCGCCGTAAATAAACAATGGATTGTACGCTTTGGCTGGCGCTTCGGCTACTGCAAGCGATGCAGCGTGGGCAAAACGGTTCCCGGAGCCGATCACGAAAGTATTAAATGAATATTTATCATTCAGCATGCTCTTTGGAGGGTCCTGGCTGGAGCCGGACGGAGCTGCTTTTGGGGGCGCTGGTTCATTTTCAACCGGAACTTCAGCCTGCGGGATCACAAATTTCACCTGCAGCGCGGATCCGGTAATATCTTCTAAAGCATCCGTAATCAGGTTTGTATAACGGCTCTCAAGCCAGTCGCGGGCAAACTCATTCGGTGCTTCAATAATTACGGTATCTCCTTGAAGATCCGAGGCCTCTGTCGCTTTCAACCACGTTTCATAGCTTGGTTTACTTACTTTTTCCTGCATTAGTTCCAATGTCTGGTTCCATAAATCAGTAATATTTTCCAATAAGGACGCACTCCTCTCGTACAGGTTTAGCAGTATACAATGGTTTGGCTGGAGACTCAAATCGCTGGAAAGACAGAAAAGGCTTCTATCTTATCATGGTGAAAGAAAGAAACCCAATAAGTGAATATGCGGGAGATGCATATTGTATGCGTTATAAAATTATTGTGCAATAATAATAAAATTATGTAAAAAAAGAAATACACATAATGCACAGGGCTGTGAATAACATTGTCCAATGGCTGTGGAAAATTATCCACAAAGTTATCAACAGCTGTGGATAAGGTTGCATTGTATGGAATGTTATTAACAGAAACTTAATCCATGATAGCAAATAAAAAGATGAATAACAACGGGAACATATTTGTTTATCCACAAACTCAAGAACTTGTGTATAGAAACTATCCACAGCACTAGATTATGTGTACAGGTTGTTCATAACGCTGTGGGCATTTTTTATGTTCGCTTTTATTTATCCACACAGCAGAAAAGAATTGCTGTGCACAAATGCAGGAAAAACAGCCAGCGGTATCGGCCAGGGGGTGGTTGACAGTTTTTCTTATTCTCTATATAATTTACGGGAATGTTTTCGAACGTTTATTACTCCTTAAGGAGGTGCGATACACTATGGGAAAACCAACATTTACCCCTAACAACCGGAAGCGTAAAAAAGTACACGGTTTCCGTGCGAGAATGGGAACAAAGAACGGTCGTCAGGTTTTGAAAAATCGTCGTCGTAAAGGTAGAAAAGTATTATCTGCATAAGAAGGCCACGGATTTTATCCAGTGGTCTTTTTTTCTGTCTTCAGCCGGAAAGAAAAATAAAAATGCCGGTGGTTTTTATAGGAAAAGGGGGAGCCGGGTGATGAAAAAGCACAATCGTTTAAAAAAGAATCACGAATTCAGCTATATTTTTGCGCACGGAACTTCCTTTGCCAACCGGCAATTTGTGCTTTATACCTTAAAAAAAGAGGAACAGGTTCATTACCGGGCAGGACTTACCGTCAGCAAGCGGATGGGAAACGCCGTCATGCGCAACCGGATCAAGCGTTATCTGCGTGAAGCTGTATCGGAGCTTGAGCCCCGGATCCCCGGAGGCTATGACCTGGTAGTAATAGCCAGGAAACCGGTAGCGGATATGGATTACCATGAAACAAAAAAAAGTCTGACCCATGTATTTAAAAAAGCCGGTTTGTTAAACTCAGGTAAAGCAAAGCCCAACAAGTAGACACAAAGTTGTTTTCGCTTCTGGCCGGCTGCGGCTGGGGGCGAAAAATACTTTTAAAATAGAGGGATTCCTGCTGGTGCTGAAGAAATTGTTTACAAGGACCGTGCGTAAATAAACTCAAAATCACTGTACACATACATGTATGTGCAGCATAAGCATATACATGCCCGTAATAAACGAAAATCGGGTACTTAAGAAACGTAAGGAACGAGGAGGGCGGGGTAACGGTGAACCAATCGATGAAGGTTTCGGGGAAAACAGTAGAAGAAGCTTTAAATACAGCTGTGCGGGAGTGGGAAACAACAATAGACCGTATCGAGTACCAGGTGCTTGAAGAACCAAGAAAAGGATTTCTCGGCATTGGAGCGAAGCAGGCTTTCGTAGAAGTATCCCTTCGAATCGACCCTGTGGAGGAAGCGGCTGCATACTTAAAAGATCTGATTCAGGCTATGAACGTAGAAGCAGAAGTGGAAGTACAGATCTCAAGAAAGCATACCGCGATGGAGATCAAAGGCTCTTCTCTCGGCCTTCTGATTGGAAAGCGTGGAAAGACCCTCGATGCGCTCCAGCATCTTACGAATACAGCCGCCAATAAGCATGCTAACGCCAAGCAGCATATAGTACTTGATGCTGAAAATTACCGTGGGAAACGAAAAGAATCGCTGCAGCGGTTTGCAGAGCGGATGGCCGGAAAAGCGCTCCGGGAAGCCAAAGCAATTAAACTTGAGCCTATGGACGCAGCGGAACGAAAAATTATTCATCAGGCCCTGCATCAGCATAAAAATATTGAAACAATGTCTTCAGGAAAAGAACCAAGACGTCACGTAGTAATTACACCTGGTGCAAAAGAAAAGTTAAAATGAGACAAATTGCCGCCTGGACTGCCGGGCGGTTTTTTTAAAAGAAACAGGCAGATGTACACAGGTTATCCACATGTGGATAAAAACCTTTTTCGAACTGCTTTCATATGATATTCTATTTAGTTAGAAGCATATAAGGAAACTGACGAAAGCGATGCCGAAAAAGGTGTCGTCCTTTTCGTGTGTCTAATAGATGAAGAAAAACCCAGGGAGGGTTGATGAATGGAAACAGATACAATTGCCGCGATTTCGACTCCGAGCGGGGAAGGGGCTATTGCGATTGTCCGCCTGAGCGGAGACGAAGCGCTAAATATTGCGGATCATGTGTATAAGGGCAAAAAATCTCTTCATGACGTGGAAACCCATACGATCCATTACGGGCATATTATCGACCCAGCGGACGGCTCCGTGATTGAAGAATCCATGATTTCTGTCCTCAGGGCTCCAAAAACATTTACAAGAGAAGACATCGTGGAAATTAACTGTCACGGAGGACTGGTTTCGGTCAATCGTGTCCTTGATAATGTATTAAGTCAGGGAGCGCGGCTGGCGGAGCCTGGAGAGTTTACGAAACGGGCATTTTTAAATGGGCGTATTGATCTGACGCAGGCGGAAGGTGTCATGGATCTGATCAGAGCTAAAACCGACCGGGCGATGCAGAGTGCTTTAAAGCAGGTTGAAGGAAGGCTTTCTGAACGCATCCGTAAGCTTCGCCAGAAGCTTCTTGAAACAGTAGCCAATGTGGAAGTGAACATTGACTACCCTGAATTTGATGCTGATGTTGTGACGACAAATGTTTTGAAAGAAAATGTTTCGTTTGTCGGCGAAGAGATCGATCAGCTGCTCGTAACGGCCCGGCAGGGAAAAATCATGCGTGAAGGACTTGGCACAGCGATTATCGGCCGGCCGAACGTAGGAAAATCCTCCCTGATGAATAATTTGGTACATGAAAACAAAGCAATTGTAACGGAAGTGCCCGGCACCACAAGAGACGTGCTCGAGGAGTATGTAAACGTCCGGGGGGTGCCGCTTCGTTTAATTGACACCGCCGGTATACGTGAAACTGAAGATATTGTGGAAAAGATCGGCGTAGAACGCTCCCGCCAGGTGCTGCAGGAAGCCGAGCTGATTCTTCTTGTCATCAATAGTGCAGAGCCGCTCTCCGATGAAGACCGAGCATTATTTCAGGCAGTTCAGGGCATGAATGTTATTGTTATAATGAATAAAACGGATCTTCCTAAACAGGTCGATGAGGAAGAACTCCGGGAGTATACCTCTGGGCGGCCGATTATTGCCGCTTCTTTTCTGAATGATGAAGGCATCGACAGTCTTGAAGAAGCAATTGCCCACCTCTTTTTTGATGAAGGGGTGGAGGCAGCGGACATGAATTATTTGTCCAATGCCCGTCATATTGGGTTATTGAATCAGGCAAAACGTTCGGTGAATGACGCTTTGGAAGCCGTGGAAATGGGAGTACCAGTAGACATGGTACAAATTGATATTACCCGGGCTTGGGAACAGCTCGGAGAAATTGTCGGGGAAAATGTGCACGACGGATTAATTGATCAGCTGTTTGCCCAGTTTTGTCTCGGAAAATAGATACACCCGCTGCAGGCGGAGGGTAATACTAGAAGGAGGAACTGTAATGAGTTACAACGGAGGAAATTATGACACGATTGTCATCGGCGCCGGACATGCGGGCGTAGAAGCAGGGCTTGCTTCTGCACGCATGGGAGCCAATACATTGATGCTGACGCTGAACCTGGATGCCGTAGCGTTTATGCCGTGCAACCCGTCCGTAGGAGGGCCGGCAAAAGGCATTGTCGTCCGCGAAATTGATGCGCTCGGCGGAGAAATGGCTAAAAATATTGACAAAACTCATATCCAGATGCGGATGCTTAATACAGGAAAGGGACCGGCTGTTCAGGCGCTCCGTGCGCAGGCTGATAAATTTCTCTATCAGCAGGAAATGAAGCGGACCCTTGAGAACACAGACAATTTAACGATCCGCCAGGGACTGGTGGAGGAGTTGATCGTTGAAGATAACGTATGTAAAGGCGTAGTCACTAATACTGGTGCGAGCTATTATGCTTCCTCGGTCGTAGTGACAACGGGCACCTATCTGCGCGGCAAGATTATTCTCGGAGAACTCGCTTATGAAAGTGGTCCGAATAACATGCAGCCTGCCATCAATTTATCGGACAGCATTAAAGCGCTCGGGCTCGATATGGTCCGGTTCAAAACCGGCACTCCGCCCCGGGTGAACAGTAATTCCATTGATTACAGCAAAACAGAGATCCAGCCCGGCGACGAGCAGCCGCGGGCCTTTTCCTACGAAACGGTGGAATTCATTACTGATCAGCTCCCGTGCTGGCTCACCTATACCGGCGCAGAAACGCATGAGCTGATTACAAACAACCTGCAGCGCTCCCCAATGTATTCCGGTATGATCGAAGGAACTGGTCCGAGGTACTGCCCTTCAATTGAAGACAAAATTGTCCGTTTTAACGACAAGCCGAAGCACCAGATTTTCCTCGAACCCGAAGGCAGAAATACAGATGAAGTTTATGTGCAGGGGCTCTCAACCAGTCTTCCGGAGGACATTCAGTTCGGCATACTCAAAACGATCCCGGGACTTGAAAACGTAAAAATGATGCGCCCGGGATATGCGATCGAATACGATGCAATTGTTCCGACGCAGCTGTGGCCGACCCTTGAAACAAAAACCGTGGAAGGTCTCTTTACGGCCGGTCAGATTAACGGTACTTCGGGTTATGAAGAAGCTGCCGGGCAGGGGATTATGGCCGGAATCAATGCAGCCTGCAAAGCACAGGGCAAGGAAGGCGTCATCCTTGACCGTTCGGATGCGTATATTGGAGTACTTATTGATGATCTGGTCACTAAGGGCACCAACGAACCATACCGCCTGTTAACATCGAGAGCGGAATACCGCCTGCTTCTACGTCATGACAATGCCGATCTGCGTCTAACCGATATCGGTCATGAGATCGGATTGGTTCCGGAGGCCCGCTACGAACGATTTGTGCATAAAAAAGAATCGATCGAGGCTGAGAAAAAACGATTGGAGAGCTTTACCCTGAAGCCGCATGAAGAAATTAATGATATGCTCATTTCCCGCGGTTCAACAGCGATGAAGGAAGCAGCTTCGGCGGCCCACCTGATGAAGCGGCCGGAAATTGGTTATGCTGACGTTGCTCCATTTGCAGACGCGCCTTCGTCTATTGCGCCGGATGTAGCCGAACAGGTGGAAATTCAGGTAAAATACGAAGGATATATTTCTAAACAGCTTGAACAGGTCGAGCGGATGAAAAAAATGGAAGAGAAAAAAATTCCAGAGAGCATCGATTACCACTCCATCTCGGGTATTGCGATTGAAGCGAGACAAAAGCTTTCAGAAGTACGTCCGCTTTCTGTTGGACAGGCATCCCGTGTATCCGGGGTGAATCCGTCCGATATATCTATACTGCTTGTGTATATTGAACAGGGCCGTATGGCAACAACGTAACAGTGCGTGATAAAAGCCCCTGCTTACTGAAAGCAGGGGCTTTTTTTAAGACAACGCCGTTTTGCTAAGAGGTAAACACCAGGAGTGTGAGCGTTGTCGTATTATCCAGTGAAGGGCAGGAAAGAAAAGAATGAGTAAAGAAACGTTTCCGGAATGGCTTGAAGCCATACATATTTCTTTGGACGATAAACAGAAGAAGCAATTTGAGCAGTATTATCAGCTGCTAGTGGAATGGAATGAGCGCATGAATCTGACAGGCATTACTGAAGAACGGGAGGTATATGAAAAACATTTTTATGATTCTCTTACCGGAGCTTCCCTTTCGGCCTTTAAGGCAGAAGGAACCCTGATCGATGTCGGTTCAGGAGCCGGCTTCCCAAGTCTGCCTCTTAAGATCTGCTTACCGGAGCTTCAGGTTACGATTGTCGACTCTTTAAAAAAACGTATCGGTTTTTTAGAGGAAATCGTCAGTGAGCTTGGGCTTGAAGGAGTGACCCTTATCCATGACCGGGCGGAGCAGCTGGCTCGTCAAAAGACGTACCGGGATCAGTTTGACGCAGCGAGTGCCCGTGCTGTGGCTAAGCTGCCAGTACTGCTCGAGCTCTGCCTGCCGTTTGTAAAGCCGGGAGGTGTTTTCATTGCTTGGAAGGGAGCCAGCGGGGAAGAAGAACTGCTTGAGGCAGAAAACGCCCTGTTAAAATTAGAAGCAGAAGCATTGGCCCCGAAGAAAATGAAACTGCCTGAAGAAGAGAGCGAACGGGTGCTTTTAGCATTCGAAAAAAGGAAAAAGACCCCAAAAGCGTATCCGAGAAAACCAGGTACCCCGGCAAAAAATCCTTTATAATCACCCATGGCTCATTCGACAACCCTTAGAAACGTGATAGAATGAAAGAGCAAATGTACGAAATCCACTAGTGAAACATCATGGGCCGCAGTTTTTAAGTGAGGTGATATACGGGTATGAAACAGTCGATTCAAAAATGGTTCGGTCTGGGAGACAACCAGGCTGAAAAAAGCGGCATTAATGAACACGAAGTTAAAATGATTCCCATCCATCAAATCATGGCGAATCCTTTTCAGCCACGGACCATCTTTTCGGATGAAAAGCTTTCGGAATTAGCTCAATCGCTGCAGACGCACGGCCTTCTGCAGCCAATAACGGTCAGAAAGCAGTCCGGAGGCTATGAGATTATTGCTGGCGAAAGGCGTTGGCGCGCTTCGCAGAAGATTGGATGGAAAGAGATCCCGGCGCTGGTGAAAGAATTTAATGATACCCAGACGGCCTCAATTGCGCTTATTGAAAACCTGCAGCGGGAAGCATTAACAGCGCTTGAAGAGGCAGCTGCATACGCCAGGCTGCTTGAAATGAATCAGCTCACGCAGGCAAGTCTGGCGCAGCGGCTGGGAAAAAGTCAGTCGACCATTGCTAACAAGCTCCGTCTGCTGCATCTGTCTGAATACGTTCAGGAGAAGCTCTCAGAAAAAGAAATTACTGAACGGCATGCCAGAGCCCTTCTGAAGCTGCCGGAGGCGGAGCGCCAGGATCGTATCGTTGACGAGGCCATTGAAAAGGACTGGAACGTGAAACAGACGGAAGACAGGATTGCTGCTTTGCTTGATCCAAAGCCAAAAAAGACAAGGCAGCCGAAAAAGCACGTATCCAAAGATACCCGTATTGCCTTAAATACGATCCGGGAGTCGATAGACATGGTGACGAAAAGCGGCATGGCAATTGATACGGATGAAGAAGACTATGATGGTTATTATCAGGTAACCATTCGAATACCAAAATCGAAGCAGTAAACAAGAAGAACAGCATGGAACTGGGAAAGTAGGTGTATCGATGGCAAAAACTGTTGCTATCGCCAACCAGAAAGGCGGCGTTGGGAAAACAACAACAGCAGTAAATATTAGTGCCTGTCTGGCACATGTAGGACAGCGGGTGCTTCTCGTGGACATTGATCCGCAGGGCAATGCTACCAGCGGGGCGGGCATTGAAAAAGGGGACGTTGAAAAGTGCGTTTATAACGTTCTCGTTGAAGACACAGATATTCGTGATATTGTCCGGGGAACAGCCTTGGAACAACTGGACGTAGTACCTGCCACCATCCAGCTTTCCGGGGCAGAAATTGAACTGGTCTCCACTATTTCCCGGGAAATCAGACTGAAAAATGCATTGGAGGATGTGGCGGCGCAGTACGACTACATAATAATCGATTGCCCTCCCTCCCTTGGGCTTTTAACGATCAACGCGCTTTCCGCTTCGGATTCGATTTTAATCCCTGTGCAGTGCGAGTACTACGCCCTCGAAGGATTGAGCCAGCTGCTCAATACCGTCCGGCTTGTGCAAAAGCACTTAAACCATGATCTGGAAATCGAAGGAGTCCTGCTTACAATGCTCGACGCAAGGACCAATCTCGGATTCCAGGTTATAGAAGAAGTAAAAAAATATTTTCAGGAAAAAGTATTCGAAACGATTATTCCCCGGAATATACGTCTTGGGGAAGCTCCAAGCCACGGTCTTCCAATTATTATGTACGACGCAAAGTCTAAGGGTGCCGAGGTCTATTTAGAATTAGCAAAGGAAGTGGTTGCTGGTGGCCAAAGGTCTAGGTAGAGGATTGAACGCTTTTTTCCCGGAAGAAACAGGCGGCAACGAAGATCAAATCACTGCCGTACCAGTACAGGAATTACGGCCGAACCCTTATCAGCCGAGAAAACGATTTGAAGAAGAAGCGATTGAAGAGCTGAAGCAATCTGTGGCGGAGTTCGGTGTTTTGCAGCCAATTCTCGTTCGCAAAAGTATTAAAGGGTACGATATTGTTACGGGAGAGCGGCGGTTCCGTGCTGCCTCAGCGGCAGGCCTAAAAGAAATTCCGGCGATTGTAAAAGATTTAAGCGATGAGCGGATGATGGAAGTCGCGTTAATTGAAAATCTGCAGCGGGAAGATCTGAATCCATTAGAAGAAGCCCATGCGTATCAGCGTCTGGTGGAATCACTCGACATTACTCAGGATGAACTGTCCAAGCGGCTCGGAAAGAGCAGACCGCACATTGCCAATTATATCCGGCTTCTGCAGCTGCCGGCAGAAGTGCAAAAGCTCGTTGAGACCAAGGAAATTTCCATGGGACACGCCAGAACGCTTCTTGGATTGAAAAAGAAAGAGCTAGCGGTGAAGGTAAGCGAACAGATTGTTAAACAGGCACTCAATGTCAGGCAGACGGAAGCACTTGTTCAGCAGATGAACGAGGGTGTTCCACGTGAAACAAAGCCAAAACAGCCGGCCTCTCCTTTCCTTGAACAAAAAGCTGAGGAACTCCAATCATATTTTGGTACCTCCGTTTCTATTCAGCAGGGAAAAAACAAAGGAAAGATTGAAATCGAATTCTTTTCGGATGAGGACCTGGATCGGATTCTTCAGCTTCTGAGTGAAGAAAAAGAATAAGGAAAGGGCTTCCGGTTTTACCCGGGAGTCCTTTCTATTTTGCATGGCTTAAAAGGCGGAGGGTGGGACGAAGTATCAGGCGTAGGAGGAATGGCGTTCAAGTACTACCATGGGATGCCCGTCGGAAAGGCTGAATTTGCGGGAAATGACAAATCCAAATGAATGGTAAAGATCGATAGCCGGCTGGTTTTTTTCGCTTGTATAAGCGTAAATTAAAGTATCCAGATGGTGATTTAATAGATATTTCAGTAAATAAGAGGCAAAGCCCCTCCGGAAAAAATCCGGGTGGACGACGAGTCTTGTGATTTGCAGCTTTTTTTCCTGGTATTCATAAGCAATAAAAGCGCAAAGCTCCCCCTCCACAAAGTAACCAATAAAGGTTTCCTTCGATGCCCGGATAGCTTCCACCGTTTCATTTAGAGCAGGGATATCAAAATTGTCTATAAGCACAGCCTCTGTATGGTAGGATTGCTGCTGCAGAGCAAGTATACTTTTAGCGGTATTGTATTTATGATTAGGTAAAAGGACGATCATTATAATCTCTCCTTAAAATGAAAGGGCAGAAAGAACGATAAAAGACATCAGCTATGTAACCTTTGCCTTTTAGGGCAAGCCCGCTCCAGTTCATTTTATAGTAAAATATTTAAAACCAGCCCAAAAGGCACAAAAATCAATAGCCAAAAGCACAGGATGAAGAGACTCACCGTTGCTTCCGGCAGTTGGACTGCACTTATCAGCGTATCCACAAAGGATTTCAAAAGAATATACAGAGAGAAATAAAGAAACAAATGGGAAAAGGGAGCGGACATTTATGGTGCTGACAGGAACATTGGTCAACGGAGTGACTATTATTATTGGATCATTAATGGGGTTATTGTTTCACCGTATACCGGAAAGAATGAAAACAACCATTATGCAGGCGTTGGCGCTGGCGGTTGTTCTTCTTGGCATTCAGATGGGACTGCAGACAGAACAATTTTTAATTGTCGTGGGCAGTCTGGTAACTGGAGCCTGGGCAGGAGAGCGCCTGCGAATCGAAGATGGTCTGGAGTCGGTCGGCCAGTGGGTGGAAAAACGAATGGGAAACAGCGGTACAGAGAACACAGTAGCCAAAGGTTTTGTAACTGCCACGCTGGTATATGTGGTGGGAGCTATGGCAGTGCTTGGAGCAATGGACAGCGGGCTGCGCCAGGAGCACGATGTGTTATTTACAAAATCAATGCTGGACGGATTTTCAGCGCTTATTTTTACAACGACGATGGGGATCGGGGTGTTATTTTCGTTTATCCCAGTCGTTATTTACCAGGGGTCCATTGCCCTCTTTGCCGTCCAAATTGATAGGCTGGTGCCGCAGGAGGCCATGGATACCTTTATTACTGAAATGACGGCTACCGGCGGCGTGATGATTATTGCTATCGGCTTAAAGCTGGCAGGTCTTTTAGAAATCCGGGTGGCAAATCTACTTCCGGCGATACCGATGGTGGCTTTTTTTGTGTTTATTATCCGTCTGTTCGGCGGATGAAGCCTCCCGGAGGAAGCGGACATGGTCGTCCTCGTTATGGAAAGTTAACGGAGGGGTGGTGGCTTCTTCCTCCTTCAGGACATGCTGCGTTGAGATTGACCGGTCGGCAAGAAGGAAGCTTTCTGCTATTAAAGAAGCCATTGTGTCGATAGTATACAGCCTGGTATTTTGCAGTACGAAGTATTCCATCATTCCGCTGACATTTACTATGCCGTTAATATGCATATCTCCAACCATTGGAAGCTTCTTTTTCATGGCAGCTCCTGGAGTTACTCCTCCTTCATTCAAAGTAACTTTCCCTACATTCTGAAGATAACCAAGACAGGCGTCTACAGCGATAATAAAAGCATGCGGATGCTCTGCAGCAATGATCGAAAGCGTTTCTTCTAAATTAACAGCATGTACCGGGTACTGGAGAGTGCCGTATATATAAAAGTTTTCCAGTTGCTTTTCAAGAAGCTTGCTTCCGGTTAAAGGCCCTAGAGAATCTCCGGTGGAGCGGTCTGTGCCAATACAGACCAGGATGATATCTTCATCTGTGACACGCTCCCGGATGTGACCGGTCAGGCAGTCCGCCAGCTCTCCAGCACTTCCGGGCTCATCCATGCTGACGTGGCAGTGAGTACGGTAGGCTTCACGTGAAACAGCTTTTTTCCCCATAGCAGATAACTCCTTTCCAGAATTCTCCCCAAAAATAATTGTATTAGCCTACTATACCCGCGTTTGGGTAAAAATAACTGTCGTATTTAAGCAAAAGCCGCCCCGGACAGAAAGGTGAGAGTTTAATTGAGGTTTTTGACGGATTACGATAGGATAAAAAGTACCGAATCGTTCAGGTGAGATGAGAAGAAAGGAGAAGACGGGCCTTATGGTGGAAAAGCAGCCTTTTGACATCAATAGTATTGTGGAAATGAAAAAGCAGCATCCTTGTGGAGAAAATCGCTGGAGAATTATCCGGATGGGCGCTGATATCCGGATTAAGTGCGAAGGGTGCGGACATAGCGTGATGCTTCCGAGAAAAGAATTCAGTAAAAAGGTGAAAAAGGTGCTCGAATAATTCCGGTAAAGCTGCTCTTGTTGTCGCAAAAGTGAAATTATACTATACTCAAAGCAATATACTAACGATAAAGAGTTGCTTTTAAGGACAGCTGCGGTTGTCCTCTTTGTTATGTTTAGAGAAATATTAATTGAAAGAAAGAAGGAAATAATAAATGGCTTTAACTACAGGTATAGTCGGACTTCCGAACGTCGGGAAGTCAACATTGTTCAACGCAATCACTCAGGCGGGAGCGGAGTCTGCCAACTATCCGTTCTGCACAATTGACCCGAACATAGGTATTGTGGAAGTGCCGGACAGCAGGCTCGAACAGTTAACAAATATGTTTCAGCCGAAAAAAACGATTCCTACCGCATTCGAATTTACAGACATTGCCGGCATTGTTGAAGGAGCGAGTAAAGGAGAAGGCCTGGGAAATAAATTCCTTTCGCATATCCGTGAAGTGGACGCTATTTCCCACGTGGTACGCTGCTTTGACAGTGATGACGTCACTCACGTCTCGGGAAAAATAGATCCGATCCATGATATCGAAGTAATTAACCTGGAACTGATTCTTGCAGACCTTGAGACGGCAGAAAAGCGGATCGATAAAGTAGCAAAGCTTGCCAAATCCAAGGATAAAGATGCAATGCAGGAGCATGCAGTACTCGAAAAGATTGTCGAAGCACTGAAAGAAGAACAGCCCGTGCGCAGCCTGGAATGGACTGAGGAAGAGCTGAAAATCGTTAAAGGCTTCCAGCTTCTCACGATGAAGCCGGTATTATACGTCGCCAACGTCAGCGAAGATGACTTAATGGAAGAAGAAGACAATGAGCACGTCTCCCGTGTCAAAGAATTTGCAGCAGCTGAAGGTGCGGGCGTTGTAGTTATCTCGGGGAAAATTGAAGAAGAACTCGCGGAGCTTGAAGGAGAAGAAAAAAATGAATTTCTTCAGGATCTCGGCATTGAAGAGCCGGGGCTTGACCAGCTGATCCGGGAAGCTTATTCCCTGCTTGGCCTGCAGACGTATTTTACTGCAGGTGAACCGGAAGTAAGGGCCTGGACGATCCGCAAAAATACAAAAGCTCCCCAGGCTGCCGGTGTAATCCACAGTGATTTTGAGAAAGGCTTTATCCGTGCCGAGGTTGTCGGATACGAAGACCTGATGCAGGCAGGTGCAATGAACAGCGCCAAAGAAGCAGGCAAGGTAAGGCTTGAAGGCAAGGAATATATCGTTAAGGACGGCGACGTCGTTCATTTCCGCTTTAACGTTTAATTTTTCCTCCAGGAATATTGTAAAATGCAATTCAAGCTGATATAATTTTAACTTGCGAGTTAAAAACGGATAAGCGTTTTTTGCTCCTTGTTCTTTTCCACCGGAGAAGAGCCGAAGACCAAAAGGAGGTGACGCAGCATGCGGAATTATGAAGTACTTTACATTATCAGCCCGAATGTTGACGAAGATGGTGTCAAAAACACAATCGAACGGTACAACAAAATCTTAACGGATAACGGCGCTGAAATTGAAAAAGTAGACGAAGTAGGAAAAAAACGTCTCGCATACGAAATCAATGATTTTCGTGACGGGTATTACGTTGTAACCTACATTAAAGGCACCGCGGACGCTACCAACGAATTTGACCGTCTGGTTAAAATCGATGATAACGTAATCCGCCACTTAGTTGTTCGTAACGACAACTAATTTCATTAACAATCAGGAGGGGTTTAAATGATAAATCGTGTCGTGTTAGTCGGTCGGCTGACCGCGGACCCTGATCTGCGTTATACCCCGAACGGCGTAGCAGTCGCTAACTTTCGCATTGCGGTAAATCGTCCATTTACCAACCAGCAGGGCGAACGGGAAGCAGACTTTCTTAACTGCGTCATTTGGCGGAAGCAGGCAGAAAATGTGGCCAATTACTTGAAAAAAGGCAGCCTGGCCGGTGTGGATGGACGTATGCAGAGCCGAAGCTATGAAAACCAGGAAGGCCGTCGTGTAACGGTAGTAGAAGTTCAGGCGGAAAGCGTGCAGTTCCTTGAACCGCGCGGAGCGTCCGGAGGCGGAGGTTCTTCGCAGGGAAGCGGCTATTCTCAACAGCAGAGCAGCCAGAGCTCAGGTTCAGGCCAGCAAAATCGCGATTCGTCTAATTTAAACGATGATCCGTTTTCGGATAACGGGCAGCCAATCGACATTTCAGATGACGATTTGCCATTCTAAAACCCCTGAGAGCATAAACAATCTTTTATAAAGGAGGATAAACAATGGCAGCAGCAGCACGTCGTAGAGGAAAAAGACGGAAAGTTTGTTACTTCACAGTAAACAAAATTACTCATATCGATTACAAAGATACTGAACTCTTGAAGAAGTTTATTTCAGAAAGAGGGAAGATTCTTCCACGCCGCGTAACTGGTACGAGTGCGAAATATCAGCGTAAGCTGACCCGCGCTATCAAGCGTTCCCGTCACGTAGCATTGCTTCCTTTTGTGCGCGAGCAGTAAAGGAAACATTTAAACACCCTTTTCCAGGCCTTATGCCTGGGGAAGGGTGTTTTATTGTATGGAAACTGGCTGTATGTTTAGGCCGCTCCCTCCCCGGGGTATAAATGAAGTAATTGTTAAAGCGTTTTATATACTGGGAAGGAGGTTTTCATATGGACGTTCAGTCTTATATTACAAAAATTAATAAACAGCTTGAAGAATTGAAGCAGGATGATATTCAAGCCGCAGAGGAAAACATAGAAGCAGAGGTTCCAAACGAATCTTCCTTCAAGCTGCCGAATGAAGAATAAATAAAAGCCCGGCTGCAGATAAATAAACGAAACGCTGACGTAAGTCAGCGTTTTCAGGCTGTCGAGAAAGTCTCCTTTCTCGACAGTTTTTTTGTAGGCAAGCGCCCCGAAGGGTCGTATACTAAAAAGAA
>NZ_JBQLIA010000009.1:0-115896 GCF_056034345.1 Marinococcus sp. LNSP9103-4
ACGGCGACCTGCATGCGAACGGCAAGGACGGCGTGGAGTTCTACACCCGCAAGAAAATGGTCACCGCCCGCTGGTAATAATATTCTGAGAGTAACCCCCTATTCAAGTGGGGTTACTCTTTTTTTATTGAAAGGAATCAAAGGTTATATGGCAAGAATTTTAGTAACTTATATGTTGGAAGAATACGCTGATTTAAAAACATTTATTTAATAATCAAGAAATTTTCATTTATCGTTAAGTTCCTTCTATAAAATAGAATGACTGTTCATTTAGTCAAATCATTCGTAGATTTTAATAGCTATAGTAGCTTGGTATAAACGAAAGGCAGGATGGTCGCCTTTTCATCATATGAAATCCCCCCTCCAGGAAGCGTTATCGCTTCCTGGAGGGGGGATTGAAAAAACAGGGAACGAGGGCAAATCACTCGTTCATGACGACGAATCCCGTGCCTGGTACAAATAATAGTCAATATTGATGTTAATGTTGGCTAACAATGCTTCCATGTCAGCTTGAATTTGTTTTATTTCTTCCGTTTCAGGTAAGCGCTGGGAAATAGAATTCAGATTGACCAATGACGCATGAAGGTGAATCAATGGGGAGGAGAGCACCTCGTGGGCCAATTGTTGAGTCGCTTCCTGCTCTTCCATGATTTTGATCTCCTTAATGATCTTAGGCACCAGGTTCGGTTTCTCGGAGGGATGACGAGCCAGAATGGTCAGCTGTTCGAGCCACTCGTTTACTTTGCTCTTGTATTCTCTCAATTGTTGAAGGGGAGTGTTCATGTTTGTCTCCTTTGTCAAAAGAAATGGTGGTTGAGATTACACGATGGGACTGCCAGCATGTGATCAAACAAGCTCGGTTTTTAGCGACTGCAGCACTATAGCTGTTAATCCAGGAGTCATCGTTCGTAGCTGCTCCACGTCATATATGCCGGCATAGTATTGCACAATCAGTCCGTCGACGGTCGCAACTACTAAAGAAGCTCCGTAAGACGTGTGAAGCATAGGATACTCCCTGGCTTGATCCAAGTCTGCCAGTTTGGTTTGAAGGCACTGAACCATGTATTGAAAGGATCGGCTAAATGTCGCCGGATCCATGGTTTGATCCGAATAGTCCCGGAGGACTAATTGAATGTCTGCAAAATTTTGATCATTATACGTCCAGGAATCATACAAGAATTGTTCAATGAAATGTTTTACAGTGGTACTTTGGTTGTTATCGATGGCTTTGACATAATCGTGCTCGAGTTGCTGCAGGATATGCTCACTATCACGAGGCTGATCGTTAAAGCTCATAAAAGCCCTCCTTGCTCGTTGCTTATTGTTGTTGCCCGCTCTGAAATGGGCGTCAATGACTTTTGAAGCTTGTTTCTTTTTTGAAATAAACAAAAGACAGAATCTAACGGGCTACAGTCACCACTGTTCGGCCACGGCTCTGGCCTTCGAGGATAGCGGATAAAGCCGATGGGAGTTCCTGAAAAGAAATCTCCCGGCTCATCGCCTCGAGTGCTTCTGGCTTTAAATCGGTAGCCAGACGGTGCCATAAATGCTCCCGAAGCTTGTTGGAACAATAGACGGAATCGATACCGAGCAAATTAACGCTCCGGAGAATAAAAGGAAACACGGTCGTAGGAACGTTAGCACCGCCGGTGAGGCCGCTGACAGCTACACTACCCCCATACATGGTATTGCTTAAAATGGAAGCTAGGGTACGTCCACCTACTGCGTCCACAGCCCCGGCCCATTGTTGAGTGCCCAGGGAACGAATCTTTTCCGGGGCCACGTCCTCTCGGGATAAAATGTTCTGAGCTCCCAACTGCCGGAGATAAGCATGTTCGGACGTTTTCCCGGTGCTAGCGGTCACCTGATAGTGTTTTTTAGCAAGCATTGCGATAGCCATACTGCCGACTCCACCCGTAGCCCCGGTGACTAATACGTTTCCTGATTCAGGAGTAAGGCCGTTGTTTTCCAACTGGTAAATGGATAAAGCGGCGGTAAAACCAGCGGTACCAAGCGTCATGGCTTCCTTCAGCGTGAGATTGTCTGGAGCCGGGACGATCCAGTCCCCAGGGACGCTGGCATACTCACTATAACCACCGTGGTGAGAGACGCCTAATCCATACCCGGTCACAATCACCCGGTCATCGATCTGATAACGCTTGTCCTCCGAAGAAACCACTGTTCCAGCGAGGTCCACACCTGGAATGAGGGGATAAGATTGAGCGACCTTTCCTTCCGGATGAGCGGCAAGGCCATCCTTATAATTGACACTGGAATAATGCACGCGTATAGTGACGTCTTCTTGGGGAAGATCGACAAGAGATAAATTTTCTAATTGACTGGTAAAGTGATCATCTGTTTGGTTGACCATAAGTGCCTGAAACTGGGTTGTCATGGAAAAACTCCTTTCAACAATCAAGTATGAATTGATATTAGTATAACCAAAATTATACTGACTGGTCAATTTAATTTGTCCGGATAATATAAAAATTTGGTTTCGGTCATGTTCCTTTAGTACAATAAGAAAAAAAGCAATGGAGGTAGTTGCCGGTTATGGCCCTAAAAGCAGAACAACGAAAAAAGCAACTGTTGAAAGCGGCGTTTCAAGCGGCGTTTGAGCATGGATATGAATCGGTAACCCTACAGGACATCGCCGATGAAGCAAGCGTGAGTAAAGGAGTGATCAATTATTACTTTCAAAACAAGGCCGATGTTTTTGCGCAATTATTTTCATGGCTGACAACGAAAATTTATGAAAAGGAAGCCGCTTCGGTGGAAAATAAACCTACGGCGGTAGAAAAACTGGAGGCATATATCAACCAGGTATTTATCAGCCCGGAAGAAAACAAAGCCTTTTACCGGGTATACCTGGATTTTTTGACCCAAATAAAGCATGACGCACGATATCAGGAAATTAACCAGCAATTTTATGAGAACTGCTGGTCGCTTGGAAGAAATATCATTAATCAGGGACAGCAAGAAGGAGCATTTGACGTAGAGGATGTGGAACAGTCAGCCATTACGCTCCGCTGTATGATCGACGGGAGCTTGATTCAATGGTTGATGCGGGATGATGATGATTTGCATGGATATTACCGGAAACTTTGTTGGGATGCGATTCTCCGCATGTTAAAAGCCCAATGAACCATGTTAAATATCACTGGAGCGAGGTCCCCTAATAATTTTTACCTCAATTGATTAAATAGTGAAGCTATTAATTATATGCGTAGGTCGCTTGGCCAAAAATTGTTTGCAGGCTTTTTTAGCGGGGTGTTGCCCGAGATGAAGTTGAGAATGTTATGAAAAAACTGAAAAATAATCCAAAACTTCATAAATAATTCCATAAAGATAGATAGAAAAAGACAGCCTAAAGCATGAGCGTTTAGGCTGTCTTTCTTATATTCATCATTCTATAGAAGTATTGCTTATCTTTTGTCTCGCATTAAAAAGCAATATATCGACCGCTAGGAAAATCGCGGACCTTTGTCAGAGTGACGCAAAAGCCGATCGTATCTATGCAAGGGTGCTTCCCGAGCGATTGATAAGTGGGTAACGTTGGGATTATCCCAAGTTCCCGAAGCATGATGGTGGAGTTGGGAACCAGCACTTATCATCTACCGGAACAAGAATCGTTTTATTATGAAGCCCACGTGGAGCATCGGTTTATAAACCAAAGCGATGCCCAAGAAGCCCAATACCTATTGGTCATCCATTCCACCTAACCAATACCGGTCTTGAAAAGAACCATGCATCCAATAAAAGCAACGAGCTTCCTTGAGGACTAAGGAAGCTCGTTAATAGTGGAAAACTGCTGATAATCGTCATTATGTTGATAGATACTGATTATTGTATCCAGTTTATTACCAACACGTTAAGTGGATATAATATTAAATTTTTTGATTATTTGTTTTATGATTTCAATGGAGCAAAGAATCATTTGTTTTATAACTAAAATTTTTCGTATTTATGAATATCAAGAAGCTTAAACTTTCTCCTTTCTACAGGTATAAGGATCGAAAGCAACATAGGGAAGATTCTTTTCAACCTCGAGAAAAAGAAAGCAAGTTCGACAAATGGCCAATAGGAATTTTTATGGTTTACGGCACCACTTCAATAATTTTCGACTACGAATTAGCATTTATTGAAGAATTATTTCCATGAATTACCTATAAATTTTTTCGACGACGAAGAAATTTAGAATTCTAAAAGAAGCATTTTTTCCAGCAGAAATGCTTCTTTTCATGTTTGAAGACTATACTTTTTTCGTACAGCTCATTTTGACGGGATTAAGGCCTCACATGCTTCAGGCTGAAGGTATAAAACACGGCCACCAACAACTCCTCGGCCATATCCAAGGCGGCAGGATCATAGGTCACTTCGTGATGGGTTAACGACGGGTTCTGGATCTTCATGGTGGCTAATACGTTTTCCTGAGCTTTTAGCACAAAGATTTTATGCTCCGTATCATTTTTAATAACGGACTCGTTCCCGTTGTAACGGATCGTTAGCCGCATATAGGTATTCATGGTTGAGGTGTTTGTCATGGTAGCGACTTGTTCTTGATGCTTTCCGTAGACAATTTTCCATCTGTCTCGCGCCTGTTCCACTTGTTTGGCATAAGCGAGAAAGTTGTTTTGCTTATCGAATACATGAACATTTTCCACAATAATACTCCATACGGCAGTTTGCGAGGCGAGGGTATTCCCACACAGTAATGGCCTGGAGCGAGGAACTGTCGGTCCGAGCATTTTATCTACACGTCGCCGATGAAGCCATCTATTACTTTGCTGTTGCTATTCCTGCGTCACAGCCTCGAATAGCCAAACTTTGGACGCTGGAACATTGCCTAATGCTTAAACCACTTATGACATCGTTGATTTGTCCAATTCCATAGGAGAGTCTATTGCTATATGAAAGCGTTTACTTTTTTTGTATACAATGATAAAATTACACTTGTAAGATAAAGGTAAATAAGGGGGTATATATATATGGTGAAATTTTAGCAGAATAAATACATATGGAGGTTAAGACATGGATATTATTTCTTACAAGGATTTAAAAAACATTGTTAACACTGGAGATACTATTTCCATCGCAGCCTTATCTGTCGGAAATTTACCAGCAGAAATATTAAAAAAAATAGTTGATGAGTACGATGATACTGGAGGTCCGGATAATCTTACGTTTATTATCGCAAATGATATAAGTGATTACGAGGACGGAATTGATCTTGATGCTTTCGTTAAGCGGGGCATGGTCAGACGGTTAATAACGAGTTTGCTTACAGCTTCACCAGCTACTATTGATGCGATTAAAAATAATGCCATTGAGACGTACTTTTTACCCCAGGGGATTCTCGCAGTACAATATCGAAACCAATCCTTTTCTTCGCCCGGTATGATTACAAAAATAGGTTTAAATACGAGCGTCGACCCTAGAAACTCGGGGGGAAAGGCGAATGATATTACCACCGGGGATTTAGTTTCTGTATTAGAAATCAAGGGAGAAGAATATTTACATTATGACTTCCCTGACATTAATGTAGCTTTTTTACGTGGAACTTATGCTGACGAAAAAGGGAATATTTTTATGACTCATGAGTCCCATTTAGGAGAAGGATATAGTGTAGCGGCTGCAGCCCATAAAAATGGTGGTAAGGTGATTGTTCAGGTTAAAGAAATTGTTCCAGGCGGCAGTTTTCCGCCCCAAGACGTGTTTATACCCGGTGAACTTGTGGATTACGTTGTTATAAATGAAAACCCCAACTATCATAAGCAGGTGATGCAAACTTATTATGACCCTGCTTTATCAGGCCACTACCGGGTGAGTGAGATACAGGAGCAGCCTATGAAGCTTAGCTCCCGTAAAATTATTTTAAGACGGGCTGCCCAGTTTTTAAGCGAAGGGGATGTAGTCAGTATTGGTTTTGGTATAAATAATGAGCTGCCAAATGTATTGATAGAAGAACAAGCGGAGGATTTGGTTCAGCTTAATATTGATACCGGCATATTCGGAGGAATTATCGGCAGCAAGGACCGCTTTGGAATGAACTATAACCTGGACGCGAGAATGCGCCATGAGCTGACATGGGATTTTATATACAATGGCGGCCATGATATAGCCTATCTCAGTTTTGCGGAAATCGATCGGTTTGGAAATGTAAATGTCTCCTGTTTTGGTAATAAAATGAGCGGAAGTGGCGGGTTTATAGATATAAGTCAAACTGTGAAGACGATTATTTTTTCGGGAACCCTGGCTGCGGGCAGCCAATCTTCTTGTGAAAATAACCAGTTGATCATTGAGGAAGAAGGTCACTCGCATAAATTTGTAAATACTGTACAAAGTATGGATTTCAACGCAGCATATTCGAGAGAACTGAATCAACAGGTTTTTTATGTGACTGAACGTGCTGTATTCCAATTGGTGAATGAAGGCTTAAAATTAATTGAAATCAGTCCGGGGTTAGATTTGCAAAAGGATGTTCTATCAAAGATGGATTTTGACCCTATTATTTCTGACGAGTTGAAAATTACGGACCAAACTATTTATCAAAATGATTGGGGGGAATTGAAGCAATCGATCCAACGTCGGAATCATATTGATAAAGGAGAAGATAAATATGAATTATGATTGGATTAAAACAAGATCAGATTTTGACAGAGTAAAAGCAGCGGTTATTGATCCGGGCAAGGGTACAGAATGGTCGTATCAGGATTTAAACATCCGTGCAGAGAATCTAGCGAATTATTTGCAGGATCAGGGAGTAAAACGCGGGGATGTAATCGGTATATTCGCACCAAATGATGTTGCGATACTGGATGTGCTGTTCGCCTCCTTTAAACTGGGTGCCGTTTTCCTTCCTATTAATTGGCGGCTGAAATCTGTAGAGATTGAAAGCATTATTTCGGATTCTAATGCCAGACTGATTTTTTACGCCTCCAATCATCTGGAGTCCCTGAGAGGAATCCCCCAGGAGCTAATCCATATGGATGTCGATTCGTCGGAATATGATGACATTGTTAACCCTGACAGCCACCGCCCATTTAAGAGTGTCGATGTAGAAAGCGACGACCTTGCATCTTTAATATATACGAGCGGGACAACAGGATTACCAAAAGGGGTTATGTTCACCTACGAGTCGTTTGTTAATAACATGATCAATACCGCATTGACGTATAAAACACATGCCGGTTACACAACGATTGTATCTACTCCAATGTTTCATGTACTGGGATTTAATGATTTGTCGCTGCCGTTATTAATGGCTGGCGGAACATTGATTCTGCATCGCTATTTTGACGGGAAGGAATTAAATGATCTGATGGTAAAATACCAGCCCGATTATTTAATGCTCATACCAACTATGTATTACGGAATGCTGGCAGCTGGCAATCTTGATATTCAGGGCTTCAAAAATATTGAGTTCTTAATACAGGGTGGCTCTTCACCGCTTCCAGCTGTACAGAAAAAATTTGAAAGTATGGGGTACACATTAGTCAATGGCTACGGTTTAACTGAAGCTCCACTTGTTATGGTTAATACACCTCATAACGCAATGAAAAAACCGATGAGTATTGGCAAACCTGTCATGTATATGAATGTGCGTCTGCTGGATGAAAATCATAACGATGTTGAAACTGGTGAAATTGGAGAATTGGCCATCCACGGTAAAAACGTTACACCAGGCTATTGGAACAAGCCGGAAGAAACAGAAAAATCATTTGCAGGCAGGTATTTCTTAACAGGCGATTTAGCCAGGCAGGATGAAGACGGAGATATCTTTATCATTAACCGGAAAAAGGAACTCATTATTACCGGGGGTGAAAATGTTCTGCCTTCCGAAGTGGAAGGTGTACTATCAGAGCACCCGCTTGTGAGGCAAACGGTAGTAGTGGGATATGAAAGTCCGGAATTTGGAGAATCTGTTTCTGCAGTAGTGCAATTGAAGGAGGACGATCCGGATTTCGAAGCTAAACTGGACAAACATGTGAGAGAGCACCTGGCAGGCTACAAAATACCGCGGATGTATTTGAAAATTAAAGATATACCATTAAACTCTACCGCGAAACCTGACAGATTAGAATTACAAAAAATGGCGAATCAAAAAGCACAGGAGGAAAATCAAGAAAACGAATTACTTTAAGCGACTTTTTGAAAGCGCTATCAGAATATACTGGAGGCTATACTATGGCTGAAAAACAAGCACTGATAAAAGAATTATATCCTGAAGATTTATTAAATATTTCTAAAGAATTAACTGAAGGAGAAGTACAGTTTTTAAAACAACTCAATGATCTGCTCGAAGATAAATACCGGGATTCAATTAATGATCACTGGGCTAATGCAACAGTGCCTGAAGACTTTTTTAATGATATGGGTAAATTGAATTATTTCAATAACCCATTGCTGTTTGAAGGGCGGGAGGGCGAACGGACTGCGAGTCAGCTGTTTCAGTTTTTCATGCTATATACAGTGGCAAGGTTTGATGTTTCCTTAGTTACTTTGATGGGCGTGCATCAAGGTTTAGGACACAATGCGTTCCTGTTTGGCGGAAGTAAAGAACAAGTGGCGTACTATGTGCCCAAATTACAATCTCACGAACTGAGGACCTGCTTTGCTTTAACTGAACCTGAACATGGATCGGATGTAGCTGGAGGTTTAGCAACGACGGCTAAGCGTGAGGGTGATAAATGGGTAATAAACGGTGTGAAAAAATGGATAGGCGGTGCCACTCTTTCGGATGTCATACCAGTTTTTGCTACAGATGTGGAGACAGGTAAACCAAAGGGATTTATCATTAAGCCTGACCAGGATGGCGTAGATATAGATATCATTGAAAATAAAATCGCTTTAAGAATTGTCCCAAATGCTAATATTCACTTAAACAACGTTGTCGTCCAAGAAGAAGACAGGCTGCAAAATATTAACGGCTTCAAAGACATTGCGAAAGTGCTGTACTCCACACGTGCTGGTGTGGCCCATATGGCGACAGGAGCGATAGCCGGGACCCTGCGGGCAACTCTGGATTATGTGACCGAACGTAAACAATTCGGCAAGGAACTTAGCAAATACCAGTTAATTCAGGAGAAGCTGGCAATGATACAGGGAAACCTATCTCATGCAATGAGCCTGTCTGCACAGCTTGCCCGGATGCAGGGGAACGGAGAATATGATGAAGTGGCAACCTCAACCGCAAAAATGATGAACGCCTTAAGATTAAGGGAGTCTGTTGCAATGGGACGGGGGATTACAGGAGGCAACGGTATTCTTGCCGAATATGATATCGCTAGATTCTTCTCTGATGCCGAAGCCATTTACACCTACGAGGGAACTCATGAAATTAATGCTTTAGTTATTGGGAGAGCATTAACAGGGGACTCTGCGTTTATCTGATTGCAGGGAATGGCTAAATAAATTTCAGAAATATGGAGGTTATTTCATGACGATGAGAAAAGCAACCGTTTTAGGAGCGGGGTTAATGGGCAGCCAAATTGCTGCCCTTCTGGTAAATGCAGGTTTAAAAGTAAAGCTGCTGGACATGGCAGTTGATGAAAATGATCCAAACAAGATTTCAAAAAAATCCTATGATATGATTACCGATCCGAAACGGCCGCAATTATTTGACTTAGATTTTGCCTCTAATCTGACCTATGGCAACTTTACAGAGGATTTGTCTGAGCAGGATGACTCGGATATTTTTATTGAAGCTGTAAAAGAAGAATTGGAGATAAAGCATAGCATTTGGAACCAGGTGAGAAGCGTTGCTAAAGATAAGGCCTTATTTGCAACAAACACCTCTGGTATCCCAATAAAGGCAATATCCCAAGTGTTTGAGGAGACAGAGCAGAAAAGATTTTTCGGCATGCACTTCTTCAACCCGCCCCGTATTATGAAGCTGGTAGAAGTGATTCCGGGTCCTAATACGTCCTCTGAAGTAACAAACAAAGTCCAGGCTTTTGCTGAAGATGTACTGGGTAAAGGTGTAATTATCGCAAATGACGTTCCCGCATTTGTTGCTAACCGGATCGGGACACAGACGATGAATGATGTTATGTATCGTGCAGAAGAAGAAGGCCTGTCCATTACGGAAGTCGATGCACTGACGGGACGGGGTATCGGAAGGCCAAGCCTGGGAACGTATGGGCTCGTTGATTTGGTAGGGCTGGATATTGCAACAACTGTGATAAAGGGCCTTCAGCAGGTTCCAGAAGAAAAAGAATTTTTCCATAATACACGTACGGCAGAAAAACTGCTGGAGAATGGCGCATTGGGCAGGAAAACCAAGCAGGGTTTTTATAAGAAAGAAAGGAAATCACTCCTTGTTTTTGATCATGAAAGCAATGAATATGTAAAACCCGAACAACCCGATTTTGAGCTGCTGAACAGCTTCAGTAAAGACCTGGAAGCAAATATGGATAAAATCTTTAATGCTGAGGATGAAGCGGGCAGGTTCTTATGGGAAACCCTTAGAAACAATTTCTACTATAGTGCGCTGAATGTGCCGAAAGCGGCACCGGACTTTAAAGATATAGACCGGGCCATGGTATGGGGGTTCAACTGGAAAAAAGGGCCTTTTCAGCTGTGGGACCTGATGGGATTCAAACGCGTCAAGGAACGCATGCAACGGGAGCTGGGGGCATTACCGGAATGGATAGAAAAACGCAGTACACCATTTTATGCTGAAGGTGAGTCGATAGAGCGTGTAACTCCGGTGTCAGCGTTTACAGAGCGTGAACTATGGAACAGGGAAGACTCCAGTCTTTTTGTTGCAAATAGTGATCAGCTGCTGCTCAAACTACAAAGTACGAATAATATTATTACCGACGGCTTTGCTGATGATTTAATTGAATCTATCGATCTTTTGGAAAATGAGGATTACTCGAGCATGGTCATCTATGCAGAAGGAAACAATTTCAGTGTCGGTGCCAACCTATATCTGATGAAAAAAGCACATGAAGAAAACACAGTGGAAGAAACGGTGGGGCCTGCAATTGAAAAACTGCACAAGAGCTTCAACCGTCTTAAATATGCGATTAAACCAGTCGTGACAGCTGTTCATGGCAAAGCTTTAGGCGGAGGCTGTGAATTGGTTCTTCATTCACCTGTTGTAGTAGCTGCAAGTGAAACGTACATGGGACTTGTGGAAGCGGGGGTAGGACTGCTTCCTAGCGGTGGCGGCCTTGCCGAAATGGCGGACCGGATTCTTGGCACAACCCATAAGCACAATGATAAACAAGAATCGATGACGAAAGCACTGACTAATGTAGGTTTCGCAAAAGTATCAACGAATGCTTATGAAGCGCTCAGGTACGGTTATCTAAGAGAAACCGATTCCATTATATTAAATACAGAGAAAAGAGTGGAAATAGCATTAAACCGGGCACGGTTTGAAGCGGAGACAAATTATGTTCCCCAGCCGAAGTTGAAATACTTTGCTTTAGGAAGAGATTATAAAGCACTCGCTCAAGGCCAATTGGATGCCCAGCGTGTCGGAAACTTCATTAGCGATCATGATTATACAATCACTTTGAGTGTTGCCGATGTTTTATCCGGAGGAGATCTTCCGCGTAACACCTATATTGATCAAAGATACGTTCAAAAACTTGAAAAACAGAAATTCTTAAAGCTGTTACAAAACGAAAAAACGTACGATCGGATTACTCATATGCTGGCTACAGGCGAGCCTTTACGAAATTAAAAATGGTGGCAGCAGAGAAAGGGTGAAAGTCAGTGCAAGATGCATATATAGTAGCTTATGGACGTTCTGCTTCAGCTAAAGGAAAGTTAAATGGTGCTATGGCTCACGAGAGACCTGATGAAGTTGCAGCACAGGTACTAAAAGGGGTGCTGGATAGGGTAGATGGTCAATTCCATCCAGACATGGTACAGGATGTTATCGTTGGTAATGCTTTTCCTGAAGGCCTGCAGGGACAAAACATCGCACGTTCGATTGCGTTGCTTGCCGGGCTGTCGGAAGACGTTCCGGCCCAGACTGTGAACCGTTATTGTTCTTCAGGGCTTCAAACAATCGCGATGGCGGCTAATCAGATCGTGTCTGGCCAGGCAGATATCATAGCGGCCGGCGGGGTCGAACTGATGAGTGCCGTTCCGATGGGGGGAAATGAGCCGGTCAACAGTCCAATACTCCAGGAGGAAGAGGCCGGAGTATCCTACCCAATGGGGCTGACGGCCGAGATGGTAGCCGAAAAATATAACGTTTCACGGGAAGATCAGGATGCTTATGCAGTGCAAAGTCATCAGCGTGCTAAAAATGCCCAGGATTCAAGAAAGTTCGATGACGAGATTATTCCCGTCAATGTAAGTAAGGTCACGTACAATAATGACGGCCCAGTAGTAACAAAAGATATATTTGATACGGACGAACTGGTGCGCCCTGATACCAATATGGAGGATTTAGCGAAGCTGCCCACTGTATTCAAAGCCGATGGGACAGTAACAGCCGGTTCATCTGCCCCGCTTACAGATGGCTCAGGTTTTGTAGTTGTAATGTCAGGAGACAAAGTTAAAGAATTAGGCGTCACACCGATTGCACGATTCGTGGGCTTCAAGGCAGCGGGTGTTGATCCAAAAATCATGGGGATTGGTCCGGCTTATGCAATTCCGGATGTGTTAAAATTAACTGACCTAACAGTTGATGATATGGATTTAATCGAACTAAATGAAGCATTTGCAGCACAAACGGTTGCCTCTATCAGACAGACAGGGTTAGATATGACTAAAACGAATGTTAATGGAGGCGCCATCTCATTAGGCCACCCTCTCGGGGCATCAGGAGCAATGCTGACTGCAAAACTACTTTCTGAAATGAAAAAAAGACCAGATTCCAAGTATGGCATGGTAACCATGTGCATTGGTGGAGGTATGGGAGCCGCAGGGATATTTGAATACATCAGATAGTTAACTCCGAAGTTTTAATGTGTTAGTTATCTTTGTCCGCCTAAATAATTAACAGGTATCCGTAAATAACCAAGGGGCTGTCCTATTTTTGGGACATCCCCACTTTTGTTTACACGCTGACTGGAGCATTGGGAGAAAATAAATTGCTTAATTATAGAAAAAATTTAGGGAGGGGAACATGAAGGTATTAAGACTGGCTTACAAATTATTTGGCACTATATCATTTGCTTTGATTCTGATGGACTTGCGCCATATCATTGATATATCGGGAGAATTATTTATACTATTATGTCTTATTCTGGCCATTTCGATTGGGATTTTCTTTTACCTTCAACGAAAACACTCAAGTGTTTCCACAGATGATGGAAATTGAGGTGATTATTAAAGGAGCTTTTTTATGTATTAGCGGTATTAATAAGTAGTGGAAGTTTTTTATTTTAATTAGGCAAAATTAAGCGTAATAAATGAAAAGAACGTAGCCTTAATAGGAATGTTCCATCCATTATGATACATCTATTTTCTTTCTTACAACTTAGATCCACCGGGAGAAACGTTAGCTTCCATAAAAAAACAAATAGAAAGACCCGGTCATAAAGGTTAATAAGGCAATACATACAACAGGATAATACAAAGTATTAAGGGAGTGCTTGAAAAGCATTCCTGTTTTTAATATGCCTTAAATCATTTTTTATACCAATAATTCCTTATTTAAAAAAATTAGAAATTTATCGTTGAATTTTTTCCTTTTTCTTTTGTATAATTTAGTTATTTTATAGTAATTCATTCTGCCATGAAGGCACATGATCATAAGGAGGCCCACCACCATGCCAACACTCGATGCTACCGACCGGGCTATTTTGCGTGCCTTGCAGAAAAACGCCAAAGAATCGTACTCCATGATCGCCCGATCCTTAGAGGTAAGTGAAGGAACGATTCGAACCCGGATTCGAAAAATGCTTGATACCGGGGTTTTTGACTTTATTGTTCACACCGATCCGAAAAAAATCGGCCTGGACGTGCAGGCTATCATCGGTATTAACACCCGGATCGGCCAACAACAGCACGTTGCCCTTCAGCTGCAAACCTTTGAAGCTGTACGTTTTGTCGGAGCCTTTTCCGGTAATCACGATCTAATGATTCAAGCCTATTTTTCGACCAACGATGATTTAGTCTCGTTCATTAATGCCGACTTAGCCTCACTCGAAGGCATATTAGACGTCGATGTCAATGTGGAGCTGAAGCAGTACAAAGACAGTTTTTCCTACTAAAAACGACAAATAGTAAAAATTTTTACTTTTATTACAATATATGGTTTTCATTTCCTTTCTTTTTCGTTATACTAAAGCAACATTTTTCGAAAAGGGGGGAGAGAGCGTATGAAGATGCTCACTACCACAATTTCCAGTCTCTTACTTGCATCTGTCGTTTCGGTCATATTAGAAACATCAGCCGAAGCCGCACATGTAGCCGTTGTTGGCGGCGCCAGTCTGAATCAACCATCGATGCAAGAAATAACAACTAACGGCGGACACGCCCTGCGTACCGAAAGCTATATTTCGGAGGATCAACGCCGGCCATGTGGCACCTCCGAGTGCCGCGCGATTTTTCAGCAGTATCAGGACCGTATGAATGATATTTTTAACCGAACCGACCATGTCCTGACGGTTGATGCATTTGAACAGTCTCTTGTTTACCATTTGCCGAATGGCGATTATTATATCGTTTCCAATTACACGAATGAAGTAAATGGCAACAACCGCCACATCGAAGTCATTTTGCACCAGAGTCTTGATTACGTACAGGACATGTATATCGAAACAGACGCCGCTTCTTCATACGACTCTCCAATGGTCCTTGGAGACAACCGGTGGGCGAGAAACACTGGCCAGGGGGAAGAATAATCACACATCCCGAAGCAGGGCCGTCTCCCTGTTAAAATGGAAACGGCCCTGCTTTGTTTATTTTCAATTTTTAACATAGTCGATGCATTCCGTTGCAAAGCATAGAGGATAAACGCCTTTGAAATATTTCTGACTTCACCCTTATAACTAGGAGAATATGAATGATGAAAACGCTGGCTATTTTTATAGGACTCATTATTGCATCCATCATTGTAGGCTTAAGCTTTCGAATTCTTAGAAACATGATAACGAACATGCCGTGGGATCATAATTTTGATGTAGCCTTTATAGGCGGGGTATGCGGAGGCATCGTTGCCAGTGTTCTTTTAATACAAAAACTTAGAAAAGCAGAGTAAAGGCACTCCTGGTGATAGTTGCTAAAAGATATGCCTATAAGATGCATTATCACAGCAGCATGAAGGCAAATCATCTTTTCAGCTATTAAGCATAAAAAATAGAAAACAAGCATCCTTGGTTTTACGCAAAATCAAGGATGCTTGTTTTGTTGAAAAAAGCTGCGGCCAGTAACGATATGACAGGCCGGCCATCTGCTCAAGTTAAAACAGAAGGGGAGCGCTGCTGTTTGGCCTGATACATGGTGTCGTCCGCCTGAGCCAGTACTGTTAAAAAATCGGTCTCCCGTGGGCAGAAATCATACCGGCCGACACTGACCCGCACGGTAAAGGTATCAATGCTTACTGCACAGGTTTGGTCGATACGGTTATGCAATCGTTCCGCCCATTCCTCGTTCGACAGATCGTGTGAGGAAACCGGCCCCAGGACAATAAACTCATCTCCGCTCAATCGGTAGGCGGTATGCTCATTCTCAATTGTATGCTGCAGTGCATCGGCCACACATCGGAGTACACGATCGCCGGTGAGATGACCATATGTATCGTTAATAATTTTGAATTGATCAACATCCAAAAAATACAGGGCATAGCGTGAGGTCGGAAGAAATGTGTGGTCCCGGAACACCTGCTGCAGTGCTACCCGATTTGGCAGGCGGGTCAGGTCGTCCGTGCGCCCATCATTGCGGGTTTTCTCCAGGTGGGCAATCGTTCGATTCAAATCCCGGGTCATCCGGCCGATTATCCCGGAAGAACGAAAGGAAGCGCGCGCACTTAAATCACCGGCACGAACCGCGGTTAAGACGGACTGAAAGTGAGTGATACAACGGCGGACGAAGGCAAAAAAGAGACAAAAGTTTAACACGCCTAAAAGGACGCCCGCGATAATGGAGGCGATGGTAAATAAACGCTGAAGTTCGGAGGGAACTGGAATCACAAGCGGCATGATTAGAGAAAAAGCAATGCCCACCACGATGCCAAAGCTTAAGTAGACCAGCGCCATCCCGTGAAGATAATTGTATCGCATATAGTTCCTTCCTTTCTGCTGCTCCTAGATGCTAGGAGGGAGGATTTCCGGGGTCTGGTTCATGGGTGTGTAAAATATTAAGAAGGGCATGAATATAGACAGTATCCAGCTCCTCAGTATGCTGACTAAGACGACTCAACGACTGAGCCGGCGTCAGGGCTTTCCGGTAGGAACGGTAAAGCTTCAGGACCGAATACACATCTACGATACTAAGCAATCGAAGCGGGGCGGGTAATTCCCATGCCGATAGTCCGAAGGGGTAGCCCATCTGGTTACCGCGTTCATGATGATATAAAGCCATGTGAGCTATTGAATCCTTCAGCCCATGCGCCTTGAGCAAATGATATCCCTGTATGGGGTGCTCCTGAACAGTTTCCCATTCTTCCGGTGTCAAAGTGCCCGATTTTTGAAGAATAAGTGGTGGTATGTATGTTTTCCCCACATCATGCAGCAGGAAACCAGCGCAAGTTCCGCGCTGTCCATCTGCAGATAATCCGCCAGCACACTTCCAAGGAGAAACACATCTAACGAATGATGATACGTTTCTGGTCCCAAAGATTGTAACCCGGCTATCAAAGGATGGATACGGCTCTCCCGGCAAAGCGATAGAAACAACGATTCGTATTGCTGAAAAGCCAATTGCGAATTTTGTGTAAGGTTCGCTCTATCTGGCCATTGCCTTTGCCAAAGCTGATGTAAATACGTTCGGGAAAGAAGAGGATCCACGGTCATGGAACTCAATAGAAAGCACCGCATGCTTGTTAAAATGGTACTTTTGTTATAGCACAAAGGAAAGGATAAATAAACCAAAGCGTCTGTCGATTTGGTTTTTACATCTCCATTCTGATCCTTGTCAGATCAGTACATATGAAAGGTTTTTAACCGGGTACTGAATTAAAAATGGATAAAAAAGAAACCATTGTGCAAAAATGGTTTCTCCTTTTCGTCTAAGAGCCCAGCGATTCGTAAACGATATCCTGGAAAGCCTGAAACGAGCGGTGCTGTTCGCTTGCCGGAGAATAGATAAAGGAAATATCTACCCGGTTATAGGCAGGTGGCACCGGGGTGCATGCGATGTAATCATCCTGAAACGAACGTACATACCGTTCCGACAGCAGGGCGATTCCCATCCCGGCCCGGACATGTCCCAATAATGATTCGAGGTTCGAAAAGGTGATTACCTGTTTCGGGATTATGCCTTCCTGATGAATCATCTGCAGCAGGCGTTCCCGGAACATGCATCCTGGCTCCAGTACAAGAACGGTTTGCTGGTGCACGTTCTGGAGATCCTCGATGGGGAGCACCAGCGGATTGGAAACGAGAGTAAGAGTTTCCGTGGAATATACGTGCTGATGGAGGGCAGGGTGACGTACGGGGCCGGTGACAAATGCCCCCTGGCATTCATGCTGCAGCACCTGCTGAACTAATTCTTCTGTAATGCCGTAGCGCAGGGTCACATCGATGGAGGGAAGGGCCTGATGAAGCGACGACATTAACGCCGGCAGGTGGGTAGCCGCCATGGAATTGATAGAGCCGAGCACCAGGGGTTCATAGGGCAGTGATGAATGGGAGACCGTAGCCTGTAAATACTCCCACGAGGCAAGCATGTCCTCGACGCAGGCAAGCACATAGTTCCCCTGCGGAGTGAGCGTGAGGCCTCTGGAATGCCGGTGGAAAAGAGGAACTCCGAGATCGTTTTCCAGGCGCTTCAGGTGGCCGGTCACATTCGACTGCACATAGTTCCATTTGCTCGCGACCCTAGAGATATTTTGCTCATGTGCCAGGGCACGAAACAGCTGTAGTGTCTGAATGTCCATGGTTTACCTCCAGATATCTGTTTTTATGATAGCTTCCATATTATTTTATCATTATTCATGATCAGTTGGGTGATGTATTGTAGAACCTATCATAGTAAAAGGGAGCGGAGGAGCATGCATCAGGAGGAACGAACGTGCTGGATTCTTGCGGGATCCCTGGGGGTTGGGATCGGCATATGCTGGCCGTGGCTATGGCAGGCGACACAGAAATTTCCAGGCTGGACAGCGATAGGGATGACGGCAGGTGGCGGAGAGATCGTAATGCCTGTCTGTTCTTTTATTCTTGCGGTTCTGGCATTAAACCGGAGGCCTCAGGCTGCAACCTGGGCCGCCGGAGTTGCGGTGCTCGGCACGATATATTTGACGTTATTATGGGTCCTGCCGGGTGCGTTGAGCTGGACGGGATATGTGTTGTATCAGAAACGTCATAAGCTAAAAAGCGAGAAACGCTGGGAAGAGGAACAATACGATCAATAGGCTTTAGAAATAAAGGGGGATAACGAAAATGGCCTGGCTGTTAATAATATTATGCTTTATCGGAGGGGCAGCGCTCGCGTTTCAGGCCGGTGTGAACGGAGAAATTGGGAGCAAAGTAGGCAGTTTGGAGGCAGCATTTATCGCTTATTTTGTCGGGACCGCTTGCTTATTCGTGAGCACCCTGGTGCAGGGGAGTCTCTCATTTTCGCTTTCCTCCTTCTCGTTGTGGAAATGGACCGTGGGCGCGCTGGGCGCTTTTTATATTGTATGTATCATTTTAGCGGTTCCGAGGATCGGAGCATCAGCGGCAATTACCGCCGGCATTGCCGGACAATTACTACTCGGCATGCTTCTGGATCATTTTGGGGCCTTTGGCACACCGGAAATCCCGGTGGATGCTTCGCGTTTGGCCGCGTTGGGATTAATTGGAATGGCGCTGTATCTGTTTTACCGTTGAAAAAATTTATCCATTGCAACAGACAGCTATTCTGGTCTGATTGTTTCAACAAGCGCAGTACATAAAAAAGGCCCCGAAACGTCGAGCGCTCGGGGTTACCATAAGCTTATGCGTTAGATAGCATAAAGGGGCGTATATACTGGATAAATATATACATATTGGACATTCCTTCCATTATATAAAGTCAAACATGGTTTTGCAATAAATTATGAATATTTTTATCGATCGTCCGGCGGCACAAACATACGGAGTTCATGAGGCAGGACGGCGGCGCTGAAAGGAAGCGGGCGTCCTTCGTCTCCGTCAATATTGACGATGTGCTTCTCATTGGTGCGTGCCTGCAACGTGGTGGTGGTGAAGTATTCAATATCCTGATGATGAGAAAGATTTCCCTGAAGGAGCTCTGGGATCATCTGGGCAACATTGGTTAACCCGAGCTGCTTAACAATAAATACGTGGAAACACCCATCGTGGATCTCTGCCTGTGGGGCCAGGGACTCGATGCCTCCTACAGAGTTGGTTAAAGCGACGAGAGCAAGATAAACATCCCCCTCCCAGACTCCCTTATCGTGCGTGAGCGTCAGGGAAAACGGCGTATGGTGTCGAAATGCCCTGGTGCCTTCCATCACATAGGCGAACGGCCCCCATATGGACTTTTGCTCAGGACTTACGTTATAAACGGCTTCTGCGATGGCACCAATGGCCAGAACGTTCATGAAATACGTTTGGTCGATACGTCCAATATCGACAGGAACGATGTGCTGGTGTCGAAGCACCTGTACAGCCTCAGCTGGACCTAAGGGCAGCTGGAGGGCACGGGCAAAATCGTTGACCGTATCGAGCGGAAGAAAGCCAAAAGCCGGCTGATAGACCTTGCCGGCGAGGCCGTTGATGCATTCATTAATGGTGCCGTCACCGCCTAAAGAGACCAGGGCATCAAATTCCTGCTCGCTTGCCTGCTGGGCCAGATCTTTGGCGTCTCCATTCTGTTTAGTGTAGCGAATCGTAACGCTGGAATACAATTCCTGTAATACCTCGATGGCAGAAGCTTCATAGGACATTGCTTCTTCTTTACCGGAAGATGGGTTGATGATGAGCATGGCGTTTGACATTAAAAGCTCTTTTTTCATAAAAAATAGGGAAGCGGTTTTCTGGGAACGCCCGTAGACGAAATTCGTTCCTGGATTACGTTGAAATAACTTTTACGTTGCAGTCAACCTTTTTTCGTACGCTTATGGCTGTATTGCCGAGTAACGCCCGGTCGATTTTGGAAGCTCCTGATTCCCCGAGAACAACTAGATCTGTTTCATATCTGGCACAAATTTTTCCGATGTCCCGTTTTGGCAGACCGGGTTCCATCACGGTTTCCACGTGAGGAACGCCCTGTTCGACGGCCCATTCTTTGGAGCGCTGAAGCTGGGAGGAAGCCTGGTCCTGAAGCCGGCGGAAGCCGTTCGGATCCATGCGCTCGAAGGAGGTGTATCCTTTAGTATCCATCATAAAGGCAATAAGTAACGTTGCCTGGTGCTCCTGTGCTAATTGCACAGCCTGTGCAAGCGGGTCGTGTGAGGTGGCTTCAAGAGTTTCAACCCCGACTAGTATACGGTGAAATTGTTCCATAGCTGGTCTTCCTTTCTATTAAAAACATTAGTGCATATTATTTTTCCAGGGGGAAAAATAAAAAAGTCAAAATGAAAATGGTTTCATAAAACAATAAAAAACCAGAAAAAGAGAAAGTACTCTTTTTCTGGCTGATGGCCTAGCTTTAATATCTATCCATTGCTGCCGCATATGAGGGGAAGGACTGGTCCCTCTTTAGAAGAACCAAAATCCTTTCTCGAAAGGTTTACCCGGTAAGTGAAGCGGTAAAACATGCGAGGGCACTAATCGTTGTTAAACTTATTTCTTAATAAGTACTTAAGAGAGGGATGCTAAGGGTGATTTTTCGTACTTAAGATGATATACTAAACAAAACATATGTTCTTTTTTTAAAAGCCACAGTTATGAAGAATAGAAGGGGGCCGACCTATGCCACAACAGCTATATGATTCCCGATGCGACCAGCCCCTGGTTGCCATGTTTATGCAGTATGTCGATGACAATATTCAGCACCGGCTCGCGGTGCCCCAGTTGGCGGAGGCGTTGGAAACCAAGCCTTACATATTGTCCCAGGTAGTAAATACTTCGCTGGGCCAAACGATTCCCGGTTACATCCGAAAGCGGCGTATTGAAGTCGCTGCCCGCCTGCTGGTCGAAACTGATTATTCCATTCGTGCAATTGCCAAACGGCTTCGTTTTAACGGCCAGGATTACTTTACGGCCCAATTTCGCATTCATCAGGGCCTGTCTCCCAGTGCGTACCGATATGGATATCAATCCTGAGAGCTTTTGAGGCCGTGGAGGATAAAAAAAGTTTCGGTCAGGAACGAGCGGAAATGAATTTATCATATTTCCATGAAGCGACAGCTGGAAAAGCGGCTGTTGTTCGAAGAACAGTGCAGCTAGCGGCTGAGCGTCGATATTCGCTGTATTTTCGTTGATTGGGTTTTAACAAGGACAACAGTGGAATTGCGCTGCTGCCCGGTCCACTGTTCCGTACGGAAAAAGACTAACGGTAAAAGCCGCCTCTTCGTTATGCACGAAAAAGAATGCTTGCAAAATTTTATTTTTGCCGGATAGGGCAGAGTGATCAAAACGTAGAGGATTTATTGAAATAATAGTCAAATCAAAATGCCGGAGCCCGAAAGGGTTTCGGCATTTTTAAACCCGATCAATTAAAAAGTTTGTGAAATAGTGTGGTGAATAAATTTGTTTCTGATTCTTCCAGCGAAAGAAGAGGTTTACTGCCTTCCGTAAAATAGGTAAAGAGGTACTATTAATCACGAGAAAAGATACCCCGCCATGAATAAAGCACACTTACTCACAGAAAAATTGGCGCTGCAGGAAGACTATAATCAGGGTAAGGTGCCCTACAACGATTTTCACCAACGCCTTCAGGAAATCCAGGCCAAGTTTGAGCAGGAAAATCCTAAAGATTGACAGATAGGCACGAGGATCAATAAAACTTTTTGACCAATCTTTCTTTAAATAATAGCTTTCACTGAATAGTTAGCAAGTTTTCTGAGAGCTAGTCCGGCTGTGCTTTTAGGCTTTTAGAAGTATGGGTCATTGTTTGTGACAGCATGTATTTCTTAACAGATAATTATTGGAAAAATAAGCAAGGAGTAAATAATATGTCCAACGAATGTCCTTTTACTACGATTGAAGGAGCCTCCTCAGGGTTAGGACTGGAGCTGGCAAAATTGTTCGCCCAGGAGGGATATTGCGATTTCGGGATCGAGCGAAAGTATTTTTGAAGCTAAATTGTTGGTGAAGGGTAGGAATACGGCTTATTTCGAGTTAAATGGCATGTGACTTGCTCTAAATCAGGAGGCAGAAATATCTCGTAGCGAGATAGAATAATCCTATACGTATACAGCCTTTTCTATTATTAGCTGATACAGTTACAAATCCTCGTTTTCTCAGTAAAGGTTATTCGACTTTTCTAATAAGAGAAAGTATGGATAAACTTTTGACAAATGATTATGAGCAACTGCATCTTGTAGTCAATATTAATAACAAACCAGCTATACACGTATATAAAAAATTAGGATTTAAAGAGATCGGTAAAAATTGGAGCGATATTTTATAGAGGAATGATTGACTTAATGTAATACTAAAGAAAAAGACTACATTCATAAAAGTATTCTCCTAAATGAAACATAAGCGGCAGGAAATGATTACTATCTTTGAATAAAGTCTTGATGCTGGAATCAAAAGGAGTGTTTATATGGAAACAATTTACCTTGCAGGCGGTTGTTTATGGGGCGTACAGGCGTTTGTAAAAAAGCTGCCTGGTGTGGAGTTTACTGAGGCGGGCAGAGCGAACGGAAGCAGCCAAACTCTTAACGGTGACTACGATGGCTACGCTGAATGCGTGAAAACGGAATTTGACCCGGATGTGTTAACCGTTAGCGGGATAATGGAATATTTATTTGAAATTATTGATCCCTACAGCTTAAACCAGCAGGGACCGGACGTCGGGAAGAAATATAGAACCGGGGTATATAGTGAAAGCCTGGCACATTTAGCAGAGGCGAAGGCGTTTCTCAGCGAAAGGGACGATTACGACGTTATAATGGTTGAGGTTCTGCCTCTTACCAATTACATCAAAAGCGCCGAAGAACATCAGGAGAGGCTGGATAAATATCCCGACGATGATTGCCATATTCCGGAAGGGTTAATGCGTAAATATAATCGGTGAAACCTTTTTTATCGGTCAGACAGCGGGGAGGCTAGAACGCTGCGTAAAAGCCTCCCAGGAATAAAACCGCGACGACAGCAGCTATCACGGTAAAACATAAGTACGTGAAAGCGATCGTTAAGGCTTTCGGTCTGGTCGTATTTGCCGCAACCTGGATCGTGCTGACGGCAACGACAAATACCCAAACAAAAGAAAGCCATTCCAGTACTGTATAAACACTCGTAAATATTGACGAAGTACTTCCCTGCGCAAGAAACAGGAACAATCCAATAAGTGCAATTGGGAGCAGAAATAGAGAAGGAATAACAGTTAAAATATTAACCCAAAAAGCTTTTTGATAGGAGAGAGGATGATTATGAATGCTGCCCGCGCCTTTCAAAATCAAGGATAATATAAAAACAGCAATTCCCGCAAACAGGGTCTCCGACACTAAAAGCCAGAGATTATCGGAAAAGATTGGAGATTGATTAGTATCGGGGAAAATATAATTCGTAATAAACGTATGTATAAGACTGCCGCCCAGGATAATTGCTGCCACCAGGGGGAGCCGGTAATGATCTGTTAAAAAAGCGAATTGTTTCCTGGGCTGAAAAGGAAGTTGAAGGATGGATGTAAACATGAAAAGCCCTCCTGACGCCGTAAAAATAATATAAAAGATAAAAGGCAGACCACTGGCAGCCTGGTATATGACATCACCATAAGCGCTGAAAGTTCCTGTCTCATCAACGACATTTTATACTGCTGATAACTGTTTATTAAAGAGGGGAACCAGCAGCAACGTAATAACGAACACCACTCCAATGAACGATCCCCAGTACAACACCGCATGATCAAACGGGATGTTTAACGCCCTTATGGAGAAGCGATGAACAACTCCTGCCGTAATAAAAATCAGGCAATTAGCCAATGCCAGTATTAAATAGCGCATAAATTCGGACTCCTTCAATTTTATGTAAATTAATTACATTTAAAACAATAATATACATATATTAAAGTGGCAACCCTTTATTTTTTCCTCAGCCCGCTGAAGCGGGTATCCCGGAATCACAGGTACATTAATATGCTGAGCGCCAAGCTCGCTTTCATGAATCCTTTTGCTCGAAGACAGTATAGGCGATGACGATCGCAAGGAAAGCGATCATGGCATCGCTGGAAAATTCGAGTAAAGGCGGCAGATCGGGATAAAGAACGTTTAAAACAAATAAAACCACAAATGTTAAAATACCTGCCAGTAACCCCGTTTTCCAGGCGACGCTCATTTCTATTTCCTCCTTATTGGCAAAATCTAGAATCTCACCAGGCAGCATAGCGCTGGAGCATCTGCACATCGTATACGAAAGCGAATATCAGAAGCTCAAGACATCCAATACCAATGTAATAATTTTGATGGTCTTTTTTGACATGAAACTGGTACAGCAGATACAGCCACAGGGAAAAGGGGACGAGAGGGACGGCGGCCATACCGACGGTTCTGAAAAATTGATTGATGCTGCTGAAAATGCCAAGGGTGAACAGGGAGACCAATCCAAGACCGTACACTAAAAACGTTCCGGATAGCAGCAGCATGGCAAGATTCCATTTTTTCATCGAATAACCTCCATTATTTCTGCCCCTGAAGCGAACAGTAGGCTCAGGCCAAGGACTGTACATACCCATAAGGCAAGACGCAGATCCCAGCGCCCGAGGTGATGAAGATGGCCTACGTAGCTGACCGTCCATATGACACTGAAGGAAAAGAAGAAAAGGAACGCAGAAGGGCTGAGCGAACTCGTAAAACCAACTCCAAATAAACCAAACCCGATCAATCCGCATACAAAAAGGAGCAGGATAAAATATAATACACCGAAAATACAACCCCTATGATGATTAGAAAAAATTACTATTGTTTTTTCAAAAAATGTAACTTATGGTAAAACTATATTGTTATACAAGGTAGCAGAATGTTTCTTATGCTAAGTCGCCCTGACGTTAATTCCGTGCGGCATTTTTTTAAATAACTAGCATGTATTGCAAGGCAGGTGAGCAAATGAATGAGCGAAGCCAGCTGTTGAAGGGGATTCTGGAGGGATGTATTTTAGCTATTATTTCCCGTGAGACCGTATACGGCTACGAGCTGGCGGTCAAGCTGCAGAAGCAGGGGATCGATGTTAAGGAAGGATCCATTTATCCGCTGCTCCTGCGGCTGCAGAAGGAAAGGCTGATTCGCGGGGAAATGAAGGCTTCAGGCAGTGGACCGAACCGAAAATACTATACGCTGACCCCGGCGGGAGAAGCTTCACTGAAGGCGTTCCGGGAGAACTGGAAGGCCCTGAAGCAGCCCGTTGATCAATTACTGGACAAGGAGGAGTCATAGGTGAGTACGTTGGTAGAGGAAAACAACGAAAAGCGAAACCAATTAAATAAAGAAAACAAGAAGATATATGAAGATATGATGGTGTATATCCGTCTTTCATTTAATAAAAGTGACCAGGAAACCGAAGAGGTGCTGATGGAACTACTGGATCATCTTCTCGTTCTGCAGGCAGAGGGGAGGGACAGTTCGGAGCTTTTTGGCTCCGACCCAAGGCAGTATGCAAAAGATATTGTCGGCGAGCTTCCTCAGACAGTGCCCAAAGAAATGATGAAGTTGCTTGTAATGGGCATTTGTTATTTTTTAAGTGTATATTTGCTGACTAGTGGGGTTCTTCGAACGATTCTTTCATATGGTTTTCAGCAGTTGGAGCCAACAAAATCGTACAGCCTCGGCACGACTGTAATAATTATTGTTCTTGGAAGCATCACAATATCGCTCGTGGGTTACAGTGTGTTTCGTTATATCAAGTGGTCCTGTTTCCGGGATATTTCGAAAATAAAGGAATTCCTGGTCTCAGGTTTTCTATTTGCAGTCGTGCCGGGAACAGTATTTTTTGCAATGTATTACTGGCTGCCTGCGCTGGGACCGACGTTAACCGTTCCGGTGTATTGGCTGGGGATAGCTGGAGCAGTGTTTCTATTGATGGCTGAAATATTGCGGAGGAAAGCTTAGCAAAAACGAGAAATAAATTTTATTATTTCATACGTTAATGATGCTGAGACTTAAACGCAAAAGCGAAATCTAGAATAAAACATAGAACTTGAACATATGTAAGTAAAAAACCTAAGCATGAACGCTTGAGCTGTAGCAAATTAAAAATGTCCGGCACTTTGTTTTATCCAAAATGATTTTTTGACCAGCTTTAATGCTCTAAAAAAGCCGTTCTCTCCTTTTTAAAAGAGAACGGCTTCGAAACATTTATCTGCTGGAATTTTAAGCTTCACTTCTCCGGCGCATGAATAGTGCTGCTCCGCCAACTGCCAAGGCAGCAATACCTGCCCAGAGTCCGGTCATACCGCCAGTGTCACTGGTTCCGCCCATACCGGTTTGAGGCATTTCCTCCGGCATCATGGCTGCCTCCTGTGCTTCTTCATCCAGCTGGCCGCGGATCTCGCCATCCGGGTATTCTTCGGTGTGGAGATTCGCATAAACATCACCTGAGACAAGTCCCATGGAGAATTCCTCCCAGGTCATGTCGCCGACCAGATCATCCTCGGTCAGTGTGCCGGTAGCGATCTCCCCGTCAACATCCATTGGTTCACCATTTTCGAATAAAAACAATTCGACTGGACCGTCTTCGCCTTCAGCACCACTGTGCAGGTGTCCGGCAACAGCGTTATCCAGATCCTCAGCATGGACCGAATACATGATGGACTCACCGTCTTCGCTCACTTCAAAGTGAGCCTCACCCATGGCATCGCTGTCGACGTCCTTGGTTTCCGCCTCTGGCGTTAAGTCCACCATAAATTCAAGTCCCTCGTGGTCGGCTGAAGCGGTACCGGCAAAGCTCGTAACCGCAAATACTGATGCTAATGGTACAATAACGCGTTTTTTCATTCTCATTTCCCCCTTTTTGATAATGGAATGGAACAATCGCTGACGTACCAGTCGCGCCCCCTTTGATGAATGCAGACTAAAATGAAGCACCCAATTATAAAGACTACAAGCATTAGAAGAAAATAGATCACCAATTGATAGAATTTTTTTAAAATTATGTAAATAAGCATTTTCAATACTTAAAATAGTTCAGTGCGCGTGACTATTAATAAGGAAAAATTTGAAATTACTGTTGAGAGAATTGTAAGAAGCATTTAAAAGATATTGATTAATTGTGATCCAAACCATTTTTCTTCTCGTTAGCCTGTATGAATACAAAATGAGGAGGGTTTTTCCATGATTGGTAAAAAATTTATTTTAGGTGCAACAGCGGCTACCCTGATGGTACCGACCACCGCCATGGCGGCAGACAATGACTCCAGCGAACAGATGCCGATGGCCGATATGCAGGAGATGAAGGAAATGTCCGCCGGGGACGTCCGGGCATCGTTTGACCAGTTGTTATCGGAGCACTTCGTCTTAGCCGTGCTGTCGATGCAGAAGCAGTATGACGACGCGCCGGATGCGGAGGAAGTTCAAATGAACCTCAACAAGAACGCCGATGACATGCAGATGGCGATTACGTCTCTGTACGGAGAGGAAGCCGGCCAGCAGTTCGGTGACCTGTTCCGGGAGCATAACGAATACACCACCGACATTGTGGAGGCTACCAAAAATGATGATGAAGCCGGTCTGGAAGAAGCCGAAGCCGAAATTCAAACCTTTGCCGATGACTTAAGCACGCTGTTATCCGAAGCGACCGGCGGAGAACTGCCGCAGGAAGCCGCTGAAGAAGCCCTGATTGCTCATGAAGATGACGTGCAGAGTGCCTTTGACAACTACGTAGCGGAAGACTATCAAGCAGCCTACACGGATTACCGGGAAGGCTATGCCCGTATGTTTGATATCGGTGAAACCGTTTCAGACGCCGTCGTGAAAGGCATGCCGGAGCAGTTTGACCAGAGCACGACCGACACCGCCGCGGATGATCTTCGTTCGAACCTGAACATGCTGGCCGGCGAACATTTCAGCCTGGCCGTCCTGGAAATGCAGAAGGGCGTGAACCAACAGGACGATTATGACTTTGTCACCTGGGCCGAGGATGGCAATACCGAAGACTTCCGGGCGGCGATCACCTCCATCTACGGCGAGGAAGCCGGCGTGCAGTTCATGGACATCTGGCAGGGCGAGCATATTGATGCCCAGAGCGATATCGTCGCTGCGACCCTGGAGGAAGACGATGAAGCACGTCAGGCTGCCGAGGACGAGCTGAAAATGTTTTCGGAGGACTTTGGGGCCTTCTTAGGCGGAGCGACGGAGGAAAACCTTCCGACCGAAGCCGCGCAGGATGCCGTATGGATGCATGAAAGCCAGGTGCTCGACACGTACGATAACTATGTGAACGAAGACTATGAAGCCACCTATGATTCGTTCCGGGAGGGCTACGCCTTTATGTTTGGCATCGGCAAGAACCTCGGAGGTGCCATCTCCACGCAAACGCCGGAGCAGTTCGGCACAGACATGATGATGGAAGACGGCGAAATGATGCCGGCGGAAATGCCGCAAACCGGCATGGGCGGTACAGCGAATGGCAACAGTCCATGGGCCTGGGTATTCGCATCTGTCGCGATGACGGCTCTTGCTGGAGCATTTATGTTCCGTAAAAACCTGGCCAAATAAGCAGAAGTGATAGGAAAGGAGAGGAGAACGGTGACCAAACGACGAATCAAGTTCCTCATATTGGCTGCGATGATATTTGTGGCCACCGGCCTGGGGGTTCAATATGCGCAGCAGACCCTGTTCTCCTCTCCTGCGGAAACAACGGTTTTATCCGAGGGAGAGGGTGTTTCGGGCCCGGAAGAACAAGAAGAACCTGATGAAAGTTCTTCCTCACAGAATGTGGAAGAGTTTGTGCAGGTGACAGATCAAACCGAAACTACGGAGAAAACAAAGGAAGAAGAGGAACTGGAGCTGGCCGCTCCTTCGATGCTTTCGATTCCATCAATTGATGTGGAGGCGGATCTTGAGGGCGTGGGCGTTCTGGATAACGGCCAGATGGGCGTGCCGGATTCTGCGGAAGGGGTCGGCTGGTTTGAACCGGGTGTCACTCCGGGAGAAGAAGGCAACGCGGTAATGGCCGGCCATGTGGACAGTAAAAGCGGCCCGGCAGTGTTTTTCGATCTGGAGGACATGAAAGCCGGAGGCGATGTGAATGTCACGAATGAGGACGGCCAGGAGCTGACCTTTACGGTGACAAAAGTGGTGAGCTATCCACGGCAGGATGCACCGATTGAGAATATTTTTGGTGCCAGCGACGGCCGGCACCTGCAGCTGATTACGTGCACCGGCACCTTTAATCAGGAGCAGGGCACGCACGATGAACGGCTGGTCGTTTATACCGAGCTCACTGAGGAGAGCGAAGAAGCCCTGATGAACGATGGCGAAGAAGCATCGGAACCGCCGCCGTCCCCTGACAATGTCTCTCTCCAGGCATCGCTGGTGAAATGGCATGCGGTGCGGGATGAGGACATTGCCGGTTACCGGGTATACCGCCAAGAAGAGGGCGGGGATGATTTCACCCGGGTCGCGAGCGTGGATGCACATGAGCGCAAAAGCTACACGGAAACAGAGGAAGGAGCCTTCACGTACCATGTGACGGCTGTTGACACCGAAGGAGTAGAGTCGAAGCCTTCGGAAGACGTATCCATGGAAGAGTAAAGACAGAGAAAGAACTATAGATCAACGACAGGACGATGAACGTATAATGCGGCATCGTCTTTGTTGTTCCATCATAGGGAGAAAGGCATGAACAGGGGGAGGCGATGGCCATAAATGTAAGAAAGTGGGGGACGGAAGTAAATAAACAGGCAAGAAACAAAAAATACGCTGACGGCTCTGGAACGGACAGCTTCGTGTCCAACTGGATTATTATTTATCGGAGCATTCCTATTGAAAAAACAGCTGGCGTTTATTCATACAACACCGGCTGTTTTCGTGTGGCCAGACCAGGGCCCTGTATTAGATTGCTATGTCTCTTTGGGTGAAGCTGACCAATGCTAATACTACAAACAATAACGTGTAGCAGCTTAAGACCATAATTGAAAACCACGGGCCGACCTCAACGAGCTGGCGGATGTTATCGCTGATGAAAACCGTAAGATCATTGTTGGCAAACAGGCTGTAGGACGCCAGTGTTTCGTTGAGCTGTGCCAGTAAGTTGGTGGCGGTGGTTCCGAAAAACATGCTGAACACACTGACGCCGATGGCCATAGCATTACTGCGAAACAGAGAGGCAAGCATCACGGCAAAGAGCGTCATGACAGCTGCCTGAATGAAGCCAAGGCCAAACGTGCTGAGCATGTGAACCGCTGCGTTTCTCTCCAGCAGGTCTTCGCTGCTGTAAAGATAAGGTGCATCGAGCGGCGAAAACCCAAACACCAGACCGCCTGTGATGTATACGGAAGCGAGTGTGAACATAGTGAGAAGGGCCGCAAATGTCATTCCGGAAAGGTATTTGCCTATGAGCAGTTTCCATCTTGGGATCGGCCGGATAAATAAGAGCTTCACCGAACCCGTCTGAAATTCGCTGGCGACCAGCGTCGATGTAACAATAATGGAAAACAGGGTAATAAACGAGATCATTAATGTCATTTCATCTACATAGTTCCACTGTCCGTATGCAGCAAGTGGAGGAATGTTCTCCTGCAGCCGGTATTCATATTCAGTAGCGAGCTCCGGCGTTAAAGAGGCTCCGGTCTGCTCTCCACCTTCCTCGTACTGCGTTAGTGCCTGTTCATAATCGGTCCGCCACTGCGACTCTTCCTCCACGCCGTGCCATCTGCTAAGCAGGGCCGCGCCGATAATCATCAGCACCACCAGTCCCCCAATGATCCAGGTGCTTGTTTTGTGCGTCCATTTTATGTTTTCGTTTTTCCAGATAGCCCACATTATGCTTACACCCCTCCATTGGTTACTTTCAAGAATTGGTCCTCGAGTGAATGGTGATGTACGGAGACTTCGTATATACGGATGCCGTGCTCGACCAGTGTGGCTATACAATGAGGAACATCGTCGGGCGAAAGAGATACCCGGAGAGAGGAAGCTTCCATCACGGTCGTCTGCTCCTGTGTAAATGGTTTTAGCACCGTGGAAGCCTCACGGGGCTGATCGGTAACAATGGTGACCACCTGTTTTTGATGGTCTCCCTGTACAAAGGATTGCACCGGCTGGACGTCCACCAGGTGTCCCTGGTGAATAATCCCGATGCGGTCGCACATCTGCTCCATATCCGATAGCTGGTGGCTGGAGATGAACACTGCCATTTGCTCCTGTTCAACGAGCTGCCGCAAATATTGGCGGAGTTCCCGGATACCTGCCGGATCCAGTCCATTTGTCGATTCATCCAGGATCAATAGCTTTGGCTGGTGGAGCAGTGCCTGCGCAAGCCCCAGGCGCTGCTTCATGCCAAGGGAATAGGTCTTCAGTTTTCGCTTTAAGGCGTAAGCGATACCCGTCCGTTCGGCAGCATCCCAAATGTTATTGGCTGCAGCATTACCGGCAAGCCGGGCATAGTGCTTTAGGTTTTGCTCGCCCGTTAAATAATCATACATTTCCGGGCTTTCAATAATTCCTCCGACGTGAGAAATAGCGGTTAAAGAATTGGTCCGCACATTTTCACCAGCGATATAAATGTCGCCCCCGGTGGCTTTAATCAAACCAAGAATCATGCGGATGGTGGTCGTTTTGCCTGCCCCGTTTGGCCCGATAAATCCAAACACCTCTCCGGCGTACACCTGTAAATCAAGGGGATGGACGATGGTTGTTTTTTGAATGGACTTGGTGAGTCCTTCCAACTGCAGTACGGGATGCTGGTTCATGATTAAACATTCCTTTTCCTGGCATAAATGTGCTCCATCCATCCGGCTGTATCAACGCCGAAACGCTCGCGGATCGCTTCGCTGTCTTCAAGGTCCAGCACGTGCTGCTGCCGGAGGACGAGCACCCGGTCGAGCAGGGGATCCATTTCACTCACTTCGTGCGTACTGATCAGGACGCCCTGGGCTTCGACATCAACAAAGGATACGAGGCTTTGGATGATGGAGCGCCGTACGATGGGGTCGAGTCCCGAAAGCGGCTCGTCGAGGAGAAGCAGCTCGGCTTCCCGGGCCAGCGTAATCACAATTTTTACCCGGCCGCGGTTGCCCTTGGAGAGCGTTTTGATTTTTTGTGCAGGGTCAAGATTCATAAACGACAGCATGTCATAAGCGCGCTGTTTGTTGAAATCAGGAAACTGGGAAGTCTGATAATCAATTAATTCGTCAATTCGGAAAAAAGCGTACATGTGGTCGTTTTCCGATAAATAGGCGATCCGGGAGCTGTCTTTTCGTGAGACCGGCTGTCCATTATAAGAAACCGACCCCTTGTCCGGACGCAGCAGCCCACCGGCAAGCTTAAGGAGGGTGGATTTACCGCTTCCGTTTTCGCCGACCACGCCTGTCACGCCGCTCGAAGGGATTTCGATCGTCACGTTTTCGAGAGCAGTGCGGCTTAAAAATTTCTTCGTTACACCGTCAAAGGTTATCATGGTCCTCATCCTTTCGGTAGGAATCAATGCCCTGGCGAATTTCTTCTCTGCTCATTCCGAGGCTTTCCATTTCGTTCATAAACTCCTGAATCCGCTGGCGCATCAGATGCTGCTTTAACTGCTGAATGGTTGCTTCGCTTTCTGTTACAAAGGTTCCCTGTCCCCGTTTCATTTCCAACACTCCTGTCCTTTCTAATTCACTGTATGTCCGGGATACGGTATTCGGGTTTACGCCAAAATCGACGGCGAGCGCCCGTACGGACGGAAGCTTCGTCCCCGGCGGCCATTCGCCCCGAATGATATTGCCATGGATCGTATCAATGATTTGCTGGTAAATGGGTCTGGAGTTATCAAATGTGTAAGCCATGAGTCTATACCTCCGCTTTCTTATCAATCAGCTGAGCGGACAGGATAAAGAGGACTGCGCCAACTACGGCATGAAAAAGAATGACGCCGGCATATAGGTTGAGGTTAAAAAATTCCACATTCACCAGTCCGGTGAGCGATAACTGGCCCCAGCTGGTGATCGCCTGATACACATCACCAAGCCCTAAATTGGCAAGAACGCTCAGGAGAAAAATAGCGGCTATCGCCAGCACGATTTGAAGCCCTTTACCTACGGTGTGCCGATACGCAAAGTCAAACGAGTAAATAAATAACAGGTAAACACTGAAGTAAAGAGAGACGAGAAGCACAAAAACTGAACAAAGCAGGCATAAAGCGAGCACCTGCAGCCATGTTACCCCTTCCTCGAGCAGTCCGAAAAAGGGAGGGAGGCCCGGGGTCAACCAGGAAGTAATAAGCAGCAGAAGGCCGTTAATAAAAAGCGAAATCGAAGCGCATGCGAGCCCGCTTGCATATTTGGCGCTGAGCAATTTAGTCACCGGCTGCGGCTGATAGAGCCAGAGGTGCAGCTGGCGGCGTTCGAGCTCGAGGCTCACAATCATATAAATGGGAAGATAAACAAAATGGGCAAAAATACCGGCGCTGAGAGCACCTAGCACCACGCTTCCCACCGTCTGGGCGGGGTTGTTCGTATTGATGGAGAAAAAATTCCCGCTGTTCATGACGATGGCGAAGATGACTACGATGAATATCAGCGCCAGGCACCAATAAAAGACGGATCGCGTCAGCGCAAATTCTTTTTTCCATAATTGTAACCAGCTTGTCATAAAGCACAGCTCCTTTGTATTAGTGTATTAATTAAATAGTACACTGGTACAAAAGAAACGTCAACAATATTTATAACGGGGAGTCATTTCTTAAAAAATTTTTAATAAAGTTCAATTCTAACGATTTAGCCGAAAAGGGGAAGGGAACAGAAAAAAGTCAGCAATACTAGCCGATGGAGGGATTGGATGAAAAGTACAAAATCCGTTCTTTATTTGTATGGAATATTTTTATTTGTTTCATGGAACCTGGTGCTTTTACTGGACCAGACCCATTACGATGCAACGTACAGGATAGAAGGTGTTTTATTTATGACTGCGGTGGTGGCAGTGCTATTTATATGTAATTTCTTTTATCACAGGAAACGAACAGAAGAGTAGCAGCGCAGTATTGCATAACGATGGTTCTCCGGGGCAGAGAGGGGAACCATTTTTTAATATAAAGACGAAAGCACAAGAGAATAAATAATCAAATAAACCGGGGGTTGCGAAACGTTCAGGAAAGCCTTATCATAAAGTAAATAATTAATTTGTTTACACTACAAATTAATTATTTAGGCAAGTGATTAATCCAAAGAGGGTGAACATATGCTAACGACGAAAGACCAGTTTTATTTATCTGCCCAGAAGAACAATATGCTTACTTTTGAATCCGATGTGCAGGAAATGTACTTTTCGGTTTATGTACTCGAAGAAAAATTGTTCCGCGTTACGCTGACGAAGGAACAGCCGGAGATGGAGATACATACATGGGCTGTGGCCCCGGGAGACACGGAGATGCCGTTTGAAGGACTCGACCGGAATCGTATCACGGATTATTTTTCGCTCCCAGCCTATGAAATGGCAGAGAATCCTGAAGAATATGTAATTGAAACGGCTTCACTCAAGCTGATAATCAATAAAACGAAGCTGCACTGCAGCTGGTTTGACAAAACAGCCGGAGAAGAAAAGCTGGTTGCCGAAGACCGAAATACTCAGGCGTACGGATTTCAGATTGCTGAAACGGCGCCGACAGCCCACTACTTAAAACGAAATGAAGGGGAGCGTTACTACGGTCTCGGGGAAAAAACAGGAAATGTCAATAAGTACGGGGAGCGCTTTCGCATGCTTAACATTGACGCGATGGGCTACGATGCCCAAAAAACCGACCCGCTTTATAAGCATATTCCGTACTATATTACGCATTCGCCGGAAACCGGAGTGGCTTTTGGACTCTACTACGATGACTATAATGAATGCGCTTTCGACATGGGGCGGGAAAAGGACAATTACCACGGGAAGTACCGATTTTTTCAGTCCAGCTCCCATTTTCTGGACTGCTACTTCATTCTCGGGCCAACGGTAGCCGAGGTCACCCGCAGCTTTTCCTGGATGACCGGCCGGCCGGCGCTTATGCCAAAATGGAGCATCGGCTACTCCGGGTCGACGATGACCTATACCGATGAAGAAAAGTCTCAGGAGCGTCTGATGAACTTTGTGGAGGACTGCCAGAGACACGACATACCATGCGAATCCTTTCATCTCTCCTCGGGATATACATCTATTGGCCATAAACGATACGTCTTCAACTGGAACTATGAAAAATTCCCGGATCCAGTAAAATTTACTGAAGATTTTCATGCGAACGGCGTCCGCATCATTGCCAACATTAAACCGAGCCTGTTGATCGATCACCCGAAGCATGAAGAAGTACTTAACAACGACTACATTGTTCTAGACAACAAACACCGTCCGCTCCTGCAGCAGTTCTGGGACGATATGGGCGTCTACCTGGACTTTACCAACAAGCAGACCATCGAGTGGTGGAAGGAAAACGTGAAAAAGGAGCTGCTCGCAAACGGGATCGACGCTACCTGGAATGACAACAACGAATTTGAAATCTGGGATCCCGAAGCAGTGATTCATTTGTTTGGCCAGGGCGGAAGGTTTCAGGACTACCGCGCAATTTTCCCGATGCTGATGACGAAAAGCTCGCTCGAAGCCCAGACCGAGTTTGACAGTGAAAAACGCCCGTACCTGATCAGCCGGGCAGGAAGCGCGGGCCTCAGCAGGTACGCCCAGACGTGGACCGGAGACAACTACTCTAATTGGGAAACGCTCCAGTACAACATTAAAATGGCGATCGGCTTAAGTCTTTCCGGCATTTACAATTTCGGACATGACACGGGCGGTTTCTCCGGCGACGCGCCGGAGCCGGAGCTGTTTCTACGCTGGATTCAGAGCAACATTTATTATCCGCGGTTTACAATACATTCCTGGAATGACGACCAGACGGTGAACGAACCGTGGATGTACCCGGAGATTGTCGACAAGGTTTCCGACGCCATTCACTGGCACCAGAAGCTGTCCGGGTATATATTCTCGCTTCTTCACAAGTCGTCGGCCAGCTACGAGCCGGTGATCAAGCCAACCTTCTTTGACTTTGGCGACGATGCAGCGACGCATGTCGAAAACGACGAGTTTATGCTGGGCGAAGAGCTGCTAGTATGCACCATTGTACGTCCGGGAGAGCGTGAACGTGAAGTGTACCTGCCTGCTCATCTGCATGGGTGGTACGACATGTATACCGGGCAGTGGTACGAAGGGGGACGCAGGGTCACGGTTCCTGCTCCGCTCGAGTATACGCCGGTGATGGTAAAGGGCGGCAGCCTGCTGCCGGTGGAAAACGATGCCGAAAGCCGGATCGACATGCAGGTGTATCCGGGCCAAAACGGTGAACAGACATCGTTTACGTATTACGACGACAACGACAAGCTTCACGATACCGACGAGCTTTCGATTACATGTACCATGACGCCTGGCGAAGGCGGTATTTACATTGAAGTCCTTCAGGAAGGGTCGTACAGGAATGGTTTTACGTCTATGCACTTCCAGCTTCCGGAGGATGAAACGAGGCAGGTTATTATTAACGGAAAAGCAGACACGTGGTTTTCATGGAAGTGAGTATCGCTGAACGTTAATTAAAGGAGGGAAACAACAGTGAAAAAATGGATAAGTCTTGCCACGATGACGGCCCTGATTGCTTTGACAGGTTGCCAGAGTGCAAGCGGGGAGGAAGAACAGACCTTCACGCTCGCACACAACCAGCCGACGGACCATCCGGTGCACCAATCGCTTGAACGGTTTGCCGAGCTTGTGGAGGAAAAATCGGATGGAGACATGAGCATTAAAATTTACCCGAACGGGGAGCTTGGAAGCGAGCGGGAAGTAATTGAAGGGACTCAGACCGGCGCCGTGGATTTCAGCAAGGTGAGCGGGAGTGCTCTCGAAAGCTTTGAACCGGCGTATTCGGTCTTCAGCCTGCCGTATTTATTTGAAAGCCAGGAAAGCTTTAAGCGTGTCATGAACGATGAAGAAGTGACCAGCGACATTTACATGGAATCTGCTGATAAAGGGTTCCGCGGGCTGACGTATTATGATGCAGGTGTCCGCAACGTTTATACGAAAAATACGATGCTCGAAACAAGTGAGGATATGAGCGGCTTAAAAACGAGAGTGCAGCCGAGTCAGACGAGTGTACAGATGATCGAAGCGATGGGAGGCACCCCAACGCCGATGAGCTACGGGGAAGTATACACCGCGCTGCAGTCAGGTGTCATTGATGCCGCCGAAAACAATGCGACGGCGCTTACGAACAGCAACCACGGGGAAGTGGCGAAAAACTATTTCTACACCGAACACGCTATCGTTCCCGACGTGCTGATTGCTAATGAAAATACGATGCAAGACCTCTCAGATAGTGAACTAGAGGTCATTGAAGAGGCTGCAGAAGAATCAACCAGCTACCATGAAGATCTTTGGAATCAAACAGTAGAAAAAGCCAAGGCTACGGCCGAAGAGGAAATGAACGTAGAGTTTTATGAAGTAGATAAACAATCGTTTATTGACGAGGTTCAGCCGCTGCATGAAGAATTCCAGAACGACCCGGACACCTCTGATATTTACAATAAAATAAAGGAGGCCGAGTAGGATGCAAAAGGTCAAAATGATTCTCGACCGTGCGCTATTAATTGTTAACGCCGTATTAATTACCTGCATGGCTTTACTTTCGATCTGGCAGGTGTTTACCCGGTACGTTTTGGATGCGCCGAGTACCACAAGCGAAGAAATCATACGCTTTATGCTCATCTGGTTTACGCTGCTGACGGCTGCTTACGTGTTTGGACAGAAAAAGCACATTGCCATTGTGTTTCTGGTGGAAAAGTTCCGGGAACGTTCGCAGCGCTTGATTAACCTTGCGATCAATGTCTTATGGGCGTTTTTAGGGATAGTACCGATGATCATCGGCGGCATCATTCTGCTTACGTATACATACTCGGAAACGGCCCCGGCAACAGGGATGTCCATGCTGTTTGTCTACAGCGCCGTGCCGGTTTCAGGCGTATGTATCGTTTTGTACGCGCTGATTGATATGCTTCGTGGCAGCAGCCGGATCGGCACTGCCAGTGAGGGGGAAAAAGGATGACAGTTACAGCCGGAATTTTATTATTTGCATCGCTCGGGATACTGCTCGTGTTCGGAGTGCCGATTGCGCTCGCGATTCTGCTGAGTGCGATGGTAACCATTTCACTTGTCATTCCATTTGACGTCAGTATCATTATTACCGCCCAGCGCCTTGCAACAGGCGTAGACAACTTTACCATTCTGGCGATTCCATTGTTTGTGCTTGCAGGTATTATTATGAACAACGGAGGCATCGCGTTTAGGCTCATTAACCTGGCAAAAATTATTGTGGGAAGGCTGCCAGGGTCGCTCGCCCATACGAACGTCGTCGGAAATATGCTGTTTGGCTCGATTTCGGGCTCAAGTGTAGCAGCGGCGGCTGCGATGGGGAAAATCATGACCCCGATGGAAATGAGACAGAAATATTCCCTGAGCTATTCTGCCGCGACAAATATCGCGTCGGCACCGGCAGGACTTTTAATTCCGCCGAGCTCGATGCTGATTGTGTATTCCCTGGTCAGCGGAGGAACTTCGATTGCAGCGCTGTTTATGGCCGGCTACATTCCAGGCATTTTATGGGGCCTCTCTGTGATGGCGATTGCGTACGTATATGCCAGAAAACATAAATATCCAGTATCCGAGAAAGTCAGCTGGAAGAATAAAATGTTTATCATCTTTGACGCAATTCCAAGTCTGCTTTTGATTATCATCGTTATCGGCGGGATCGTTGCCGGTATTTTTACCGCCACCGAAGGCGCGGCGGTAGCCGTAATTTACGCCCTGCTGCTGTCGCTTTTATACAAGCAGCTGAAAAAAGAGCAATTTAAAAACATTTTCAAGGAAACCATTGAAATTACCGGTATGATTCTGCTTTTAATTACGGCATCATCCCTGTTTTCGCTCGTAATGAGCTATACCGAGATTCCAGCAGGGATCAGCAGCGCGCTTCTTTCAATCAGCGCGAATACGATCGTCATTCTTCTGCTCATCAACGTGATTTTGCTCGTCATGGGAACCTTTATGGATATTACGCCGGCCGTGCTTATTTTCACACCGATCTTTTTACCGGTCGTTACCGAGCTTGGCATCGATCCCGTTCACTTTGGCATTATTATTGCGTTCAACCTTTGTATCGGCAACATTACTCCTCCGGTCGGAAGCGTATTATTTGTTGGTACAAGTGTAGCTAACGCAAGACTCGAAAGCGTCATCAAAGCGCTGGTGCCGTATTTCATCATACTGATTGTCATGGTGCTAGCCATTACCTTTATCCCGCAGCTCAGCCTGTTCCTGCCTCAGCTGTTTGATCTGATGTAGCTTTATATTTACTGCTTTTTGATAAAGGAGGCGGAGTGGTCCACGTGGTGCACGCCGAGAAACTTTTTGAACGCAAGCGCTGCGGCGCCGAGAGCGCAGGCATCTTCGTTCAGGCTCGAGACTTTCAGCTGCTCGTAGTTGTTGAACTTGGACTGCAGAGATGCCTCGACCCGGTCTAAAAGCTCCGGCTTAGAGGCAAACAACGGGCTGTTAATGATGATGCGCTCCGGGTTGAAAATGTTAATCACATTATTTACCCCGATTGAAAGGTAGAAAATGTAGTCGTTAATCATCTGTTCGGCGTTTGCCGTTTCCAAATGCTTCTGCACCTGCTCCTGGGTATGAAAGTCTGTGCCGTTATCGTGAAGCATTTTAAAAAACGCTTTATTGGAAGCGTACAGCTCCCAGCACCCATGATTGCCGCAAGGGCAGGGCTTGCCGTTTGGCTCAATAATCATATGGCCGATTTCACCCGCAAAGCCCTGATGCCCGCGGTAAATGACCGAATCCTTGACCATGCCAAGCCCGATGCCGGAATACAGGGTCAGGCAGAACAGGTCCGGTACGTGTTCTACGTAAACATGTTCGGCATACACCGCCAAATTGGCGCTGTTGTCCACGTGAACGGGGGTGTCAAATGCTTCTTCGAGCCGGGTCTTCACGTCGAGATCCACCCATTCCTGCTTCGGGGTGTAAACGATCTGGCTGTCGTTATTTACGATGCCGTGAATACCGATGCCGATTCCAGCAAGGGGGGCATCAGAGGTGCCGCTCCGGAATACGTCAATTTCTGTCTGCAGCTGTCGAATTAATTCTTCAAGCATGCTTTCAAAATGATATGTGTCCAGGTGCAACTGCTTTTGATGAAGCCGGCGGCCCTTCAGGTCACAAAAAATGATATTGGTGCTCAGTTCATCAATATCAATGCCGATCGTAAAGCCGGCTCGTTCGTTCATTTCGATAATAATGGGCTTCCGGCCGGGAGTCTCGAGTGCTTCGGTTCTTGTTTCAATCACGAGTCCCTGCTCGAGCAGATCATGAATCTGCGTGGAAATGGTTGCTTTATTTAAACCGGTAATTCTTGCAAGCTCACTCCGGGAAAGGGAAGCATTCTTCACGATTTCCTCAAGAATCAGCCGGCGGTTTAAGTTTCGGATATAGTTCCAGTCACCTTTATGCAAGGTAGATCCCTCTTTCTATTCGTGCTGTGTATGGTAGTAATACGAATGCTTCTGTGTTAAAAGTATAAATTTAATAGTTTGCATAGTAAACAAATTAATTAGGAGATGAGACCATGACTGCGTTTATTCACGAAGATTTTTTGCTTCGGTCACCAGTGGCACGCACGCTGTATCATGATTATGCGAAGCATCTGCCGCTCATCGATTATCACAATCACCTGCCGCCAGGCGAAATATTAAACGACAAAAATTTTGATAACCTGGCCGAGATCTGGCTGAGCGGAGACCACTACAAGTGGCGAGCCATGCGGGCGAACGGGATTTCGGAGGAATACATTACCGGAAACAAAAGCGACTACGAAAAATTTCTGGCATGGGCAGAAACGGTGCCGAATACGCTTGGGAACCCGCTGTACCACTGGACGCACCTGGAGCTGTCCTCGTACTTCGGCATCCATACGCTGTTAAACCAGGACACGGCGGAGGGAATCTGGAACGAAACCCGGGAAAAGCTGCAGTCACCGGAGTTTTCCACCCAGTCGCTTCTCCAGAAGGACAGCGTCGTGTTCCTGGGAACGACAGACGACCCGGCAGACGCGTTAACCCCCCACGAGCAGCTCGGGCGAAGCGATTTGCCATTTGAGGTCTCTCCTTCCTATCGCCCCGATCAGGCACTGCACCTGGAAAAGGACAGCTTCCCAGGCTGGGTCGGGCAGCTGGCAGATTTGACAGGGAAAAGCATCTCCTCCTACGGTGAGCTTTTAGCCGCGCTTGATGAAAGAATCGAAGCGTTTGATGCGCTCGGCACCCGCAGCTCCGATCACGGGCTGACCGAAATGGTGTATGAACCAGCGAGCGAAGCGGAAGCAGCAGCCGTTTTCCAAAAACGATTGAACGGAGAGGCGGTTACGGCGCAGGAGGCAGCCCAATACAAAACGTATACGCTGCTGCATCTGGCTGAAAGGTATGCGGAAAAAGAATGGGTAATGCAGCTCCACCTGCATCCGCTTCGCAATACCAATACCACTATGTTTCAGAAGCTCGGCGGGGACGCGGGTTTTGACGCGATTCATGACCAGCTGCCTGCCCGTCCGCTTGCTGCTTTTCTGGATCATCTGGAAAGCAGCAATGCGCTTCCCAAAACAGTGTTGTACAGCGTCAATGCCAATAATAACAACACGCTCGCGGCAATTGCCGGCAGCTTTCAAAACAGTGACATTCCCGGCAAGGTGCAGGTGGGCACCGCCTGGTGGTTCAATGACCATATTGACGGAATGGAAAGCCATATGAAGTCTCTGGCAAATATCGGCTTAATCAGCAATTTCATTGGTATGCTGACCGATTCGAGAAGCTTTTTGTCATTTTCACGCCATGAATATTTCCGGCGCATTCTATGCAATTTAATTGGTAGTTGGGTGGAAGAAGGAAAAGCGCCGCATGACTTGAAGCTATTACGTACGTATGTTGAAAATATCTGCTACTATAACGCGAAAAAATATTTTTCAATTTAAAGGAGGAATGAATGATGGAGATGAGCTTTCGCTGGTACGGGACCGAAGACCCCGTCAAGCTCGAACAAATCAAGCAGATTCCTGCGATGAAGGGGATAGTGTCTGCAATCTATGATCTGCCGCCGGGCGAAACGTGGCCGCGGGAGAAAATCCGTGAAGTAAAAGAAGAAATCGAACAGCGCGGGCTCGTATGGAACGTGGTGGAAAGCGTACCGGTCCATGAAGACATTAAAATGGGCAAAAGCACGAGAGACAGCTGGATTGAAAAGTATCAGGAAACGATCCGCAACCTTTCCCAGGAAGGCATTAAGACCATCTGCTACAATTTTATGCCGGTGTTTGACTGGACCCGCTCCAAGCTCGACGCCCCGCTCCCGGATGGATCCCATTCCCTAATGTATGATGAAGAACTGATTCAGCAGATTGATCCGCTCGACGGGAGCCTGACGCTTCCCGGATGGGATTTGTCCTACCAGAAGGATGATCTGCGGGTCATTATGGAGGAATATAAGGAAATAACCAAAGAGGATCTGATGGAAAACCTGATTTACTTTCTGGAGCGCATCATTCCGGTTGCGGAGGAAGAAGACGTGCTGATGGCGATCCATCCCGACGATCCACCCTGGGATATTTTCGGCCTGCCGCGCATTATTACAAACGAAGCCAATGTCATGACGATGCTGAAGCGTGTCAACAGCAGGCACAACGGGATTACCTTCTGTACCGGCTCCTACGGCGCGGACCGGGATAATGATTTAATCAGCATGATTGAACATCTGAAGGACCGCATTCATTTTGTGCATGCCAGAAACGTACGATGGACAAGCGAAAAATCGTTCCAGGAAACGTCGCATTCCGTGCACGACGGATCACTCGATATGGTCGGCGTTATGCAGAAGCTGATCGAAGTAGGCTACGAAGGCCCGATCCGGCCGGATCACGGACGGATGATCTGGGGCGAAGAAGGTCGGCCGGGCTACGGTTTGTACGACCGCGCGCTTGGGGCAGTATATCTTAATGGCATTATCGATGCTGAGCGGGAAAGGAGATAAACGATGCAAACACCATTTCAAATTCCACTGGAGGATAAGGTTGTCGTCATCACAGGCGGTAGCGGCGTGCTCGGCTCTGTGATGGCAGAGGCGCTGGCTGCCAATGGAGCCAAGGTGGCGATTATCGCCCGCAACAAAGAAAAGGTCGAAGAGGTGGCCGAACGGATCATCGAAGGCGGGGGAGAAGCCGCCGGCTACAGCGGCGATGTAACGGATAAGCAGGCGATGGAGACCATTTACGAAGATGTAAAAAGCCGGTTCGGGCCGTGTGATATTCTCGTGAACGGAGCGGGCGGTAATAATCCGAAGGCGACAACCGGACAGGAATACTTCGATCCGGAAGCGCCAGACAGCGGAGGCACGTTTTTTGACCTGGATCCTGCTGCGGTGGATCAGCTGTTTTCGCTGAACTTTCTCGGGGCACTGATTCCGTCGCAGGTATTTACCCGCGACATGGTGTATGACCGGCCGGGCTCGATCATTAACATTTCATCGATGAATGCGTACCGGCCGCTCACAAAAATCCCTGCCTACAGCGGGGCAAAGGCGGCTGTCAGCAACTTCACGCAGTGGCTTGCCGTCTATTTTTCCAAATCCGGCGTGCGGGTAAACGCCATGGCACCGGGCTTTTTCCTGACGGACCAGAACCGGGAGCTGATGTTTTCGGAAGAAGGCGTGTTGAGTGCGAGAGCGGAAAAAATCCTGTCCCAGACGCCGCAGGAGCGCTTCGGGGAGCCAGAGGAGCTGGTGGGCACCCTGCTGTGGCTCGTTGATGAAAAATCCTCGGGCTTTGTGAACGGCATTGTCGTACCAATTGACGGTGGGTTTTCCGCTTATTCTGGAGTATAAAGGAGAAAATAATGAGAGTATTTCATATCCTAAATCAAATGATCGAAAACAAAGTAGCGGTCGTCGTTCGCGGCGACAGTCCGGACCAGGCGCTGACAACCGCAGATGCCTGCGTGAAGGGCGGTTCTAAAACGCTTGAAGTCACCTTCACCGTGCCGGAGGCCGATGATGTGTTGCGGAAGCTGCGACAGAAGTATCCGGACGTGGTAGTCGGGGCGGGAACGGTACTCGACAGCGAAACCGCCCGACTCGCCATTGTCCGGGGAGCGTCGTTTATCGTGAGCCCGTCCTTTGATTCTGAGGTGGCGAAGCTTTGCAACCGCTATGCGGTACCATATCTGCCGGGCGTGATGACCGTTCGGGAGGCCACGGAAGCACTTAGCTACGGTGCGCAGGTGGTGAAGCTGTTTCCGGGAGAAATGTATGCGCCCTCGTTCATCAAGACGATCCGCGGACCACTCCCGCACGTGCAGCTGATGCCGACCGGCGGGGTGGACCTGGATAACGTACAGGACTGGCTGCAGGCCGGTGCCATCATGATAGGGGCCGGGGGATCGATTACCGGACCGGCCAAGACTGGCGATTACGACGAAGTCACCCGCCTTGCCGCCGAATTCCAGCGGCTCGCGGAGGAGGTGTAACCGATGGCGCGAATCCTGACGATGGGCGAACTGATGATGCGTCTCACACCTCCGTTCCACCAGCGGCTGGTCCAGACCAACGATTTTCACGTGTATTTTGGCGGGGCCGAAGCCAACGTGGCGATGAACATGAGCCAGTTCGGGCACGAGACCGCGTTTCTGACGGCGCTCCCGGCAAATGCGATGGGGGAGGCCGCCAAACGCCGTCTCCGTACAGCTGGCGTCAACACGAACACGATTGTGGATCAGGGCCGTCGTCTCGGGCTGTACTACGTGGAAGCTGGCTATTCCGTCAAGCCCGCGGAAGTCATGTACGACCGGGAGGATTCATCCGTGTGGGAGCTTACAGATGCTGATCTCGACTGGGAGCAGCTGCTTGCCGGGGTGGAGGTGTTTCACGTGAGCGGCATTACGCCCGCGCTCGGCCGGGCGATGCATGACCTGACGATGACCGCCGTACAGGAGGCTTCAAGTCGCGGGGTGCATGTGAGCTTTGACTGCAACTTCCGCGCGAAGCTGTGGTCCCCGAAGGAAGCGAAAGCCTCCTTTGAAGAAATTTTGCCGTATGTGGATGTCTGCTTCATCGGCCATAAGGATTTTGTGTATCTGTTAGGGATGGACGGGCACGAAGCGTTTTCGCCGGAGCAGCTCGAACGGTTCTATGAAGAGGCTGCCCGTACGTATAATATATCCCTGATGGCAAGCACCCACCGGACGGCGGCATCGGCCAGTTCGAACAGCCTGACCGGCTACTACTATAATGGAAGCGGGCTGCATGCCAGTGCCACGCATTCGTTTGATCTGCTGGAGCGGGTCGGAGGCGGCGACAGCTTTGCCTCCGGCATTCTGCACGGGGTACTGCAGGAGGACTGGGAGCCGCAGCAGGTCGTTGAATTTGCGACCGGTTCAAGCGTGCTCAAGCATATGGTATACGGTGACAGCAACCAGTTTGACGAGGCCTACGTGCTTCAGTTTGTACAGAACCAGGGAAATGATGTGAAACGGTAAAAAAGCGGAAAAATAAACGGCCCATGTTTCTGCTGATTTTTTAACGTAAAGTGGTTTGCCGATGTAAGCGGCTTTGAATCATAGCCTGTTCAGGACCCGGCCCGGTGCCGGGTCCTGAACAGGCTGTTTTTTGTAACAGGCCCTGCTTTAAAACATCCATCGTCTTTAATATAGTGGTGCAGGGCATGGGTCCACAGTCTTTTTTTTAAAGACAGCCGAAGGGATGATGCCAAAATTTAATTAACCTTACTCTCCCAAACAAAAAAACTAAAGTTATAATGGATGATATATTAAGGATGGATGAACCTGAAAAAAACAGATGAAGGGGGGATAAAGCGATGCTCAATGAAAGACAGATAAAGCTGCTGCAGAAACTATTACTTTATTCGGAGGCTTTTACGCATATTCAGACGATGGCAGAAGAGTTACACTGCTCGGAAAAAACCGTACGGAATGATTTGAAAACGCTGCACTATTTTCTCGGTGAGCACTCGGAGGCTGAGCTTCTGCGAAAACCCGGTCTCGGCGTTCAAGTAGTCATTACGGAAGAAGAAAAACATCATATTTTAAGCCTTTTACATAAAAGATCCTCGCATGAAGAGACCGATCACCTGGTGGAAATAGGCTACCGTCTGCTCGTCGAAGAAAAGCCCCAGACCATACAGGGGCTGGCAAAAGAATTCTTTATGTCAGTCAAAGAAATTAAAGAAAGCATGGCGGTCATTTCGGACTGGCTGGCAACGTTTGGGCTTGAACTGATATCGAGACAGCGGCTCGGCCTCACCATCGCGGGAGACGAATTGAAGCGACGAAGTGCTGTTGCTCATTTATCTGAGCTTGTAGCAAAGGATAAAACGGCTTCGGACTCGCTTGTCCGGCTTTTCCCTCAGCATGAGGTCAGCTTTATAAGAAAAGCAATTGCTGACAGGCTAAACGCATGGAACTGGGAGATATCAGCCGAAAAACGGGAAAACCTGATGATCCATGCGCTCATCATGATGAAGCGTGTGAGGCAGTCTTCGACAATTGTGATGAAGGAAAATGAGCGAAAAGAGGCTAGAGATGCCGGGGAATATACGATGGCGGAAGAGCTCGCAGAGGTTATCAAAGACAAGTTGAAATTATCGCTTCCTGAATCGGAGAAGGTATACTTTACGCTTCATTTGATCAGCTGCTCGGATTCCTACTTTTTGCGGAAAAACAGCAATAAAGAAGCATTAATGAAAGGTATTCTCGAACAGCTCACGACCCAGCTGCAGATTTTGACGATGACCAATTTTAAAGAGGATTTAATTCTTCTAGAGGGGCTGAAGGTTCATTTGCCTTCGACCATCCATCGCGTCATGCATGGGCTTGCGATCAGAAATCCGATGCTTGAGGAAATAAAGAAAATGTACCCCTATATGTTCAGTATGGTGGTGATGGCGCTTGAAGAAGTGAATGACAGCTATGGCATTTACATTCCGGAGGATGAAGCTGCCTATCTGGTGCTTCATTTCCAGGCGTCTGTTGAACGTCTTCAGAAAAAACGGGAGCAGAAAAAGAAAGTCCTGATCGTTTGTGAACTGGGAGTCGGTATGTCCCATCTGCTTGAAGCGAAGCTTGAACAGAACTATAAAGGGATGGAGGTGATCGGCAGCATCGCAGCGCAGAAGCTTGATGATATGCTCGAAACCTATTCGGTTGATCTCGTTTTATCCACGAGAGAACTGACGAACCAAAGGGTGCCTGTATTGGTTATCTCTCCATTACTCCAGGCGGAGGACCGGAGGAAATTGGATAACTATCTTCAATACGAAGAGCAAAAGCCGTTGTTTTCCAGCTCCATGGCAGATTGGCTGAAAAAGGGGGAAACAGCGATCGGTATAGAGCCGGTGCACCGGTACGAGCTGATCGAGAAGCTCGGCCGGGAGCTCGTGAGGAAGGGCACCGTGTCGGAAGATTTTCCACAGCGGGCGGTAATGAGGGAAAGAACATCCTCCACGTCGCTTGGCAACGGGATTGCGATTCCGCACGCCCCGCCGGAGGAGATCTACGAGTCATCGGTGTCTCTTGCAATTTTTAATAAACCGATTGAATGGGGAAAGGAACAGGTGACGATTGTTTTCCTGCTTGCGATTGCCGAAAAGGACCAGGGGAGCATACGCTCGCTTATGCATATGATTTCGAGAATGGGCACGGATGCGAGCATTCTTGAGCAGCTGAACCAGGCACAAACGCTCGAAGAAGTAGAGAGCATCTTTAATAATCATTCGTATTACCGGAGCAGCGGTAAAAATGAATGATTATTTTTTGTAATTTCCGTTTTATGATGAAAACAGAAATTACGAAGGAGGGAAACGGATGAAGGTACTAGCGGTCACCGCCTGTCCGGTTGGCATTGCCCATACATACATGGCGGCTGAAAATCTACAGAAAGCCGGAAGCGAGCTTGGCGTTGAAATCAAAGTGGAAACCCAGGGCTCTATCGGTGTGGAAAATGAACTAACAGAGCAGGATATTGCGGAAGCAGACGGCATTATTATTGCCAGTGACAAGGAAGTCTCCAAAGAGCGTTTCGGCGGAAAGCCTTTACTGGTGGTAGGCGTGCAGGACGGGATACGCCAGCCAAAGGATTTAATTGAGCGAATTATGGAAGGAAATGTATCCGTTTACAAAGGTGCGATGCCAAATGCGGAAACAGTGAAAGCCAAAAAGAAAGATAAGGAAAACCCCGTTTATAAGCACTTAATGAATGGTGTTTCCTATATGATTCCGTTTATTGTGGTCGGGGGGCTGCTTATTGCTATTTCTTTAGCTTTAGGCGGCAACCAGACCCCGGAAGGGATACAAATTCCTGAAGATTCCTTCTGGAAACAGATTGAAAATCTCGGGGCAGCCTCCTTCAGTTTTATGGTTCCTATACTGGCCGGCTTTATCGCAGTAAGCATTGCGGACCGGCCGGGACTGGCTCCGGGGATTATCGGAGGCTACATTGCCGTTAACGGGAGCTTCTACGGAAGTGAGGCCGGGGCCGGATTCATCGGCGGTATTATTGCTGGTTTTCTCGCCGGGTATATCGCCCTCGGTATTAAGAAAATCAAGGTGCCAAAGGCCATACAGCCTGTAATGCCTATTATTTTCATTCCGATACTTGCTTCACTAGCGGTCGGACTGCTGTTCATTTTCATTATCGGAGCACCGGTTGCGAGCATTTTTGAAGGATTGACCCAGTGGCTTGAGGGCATGCAGGGGGCCAGCTCCTTTCTGCTTGCACTGATACTGGGCGGAATGATTGCCGTCGATATGGGTGGACCTTTTAATAAAGTAGCATTTCTATTTGGAGCTGCCATGATTGCCGAAGGAAATTACGAAATCATGGGGGCCATTGCTGTAGCCATTTGTATTCCACCGCTTGGCATGGGGCTTGCGACATTTTTAAACAAAAGGAAATACCAGCAGGCCGAACGCGAAACAGGAAAAGCCTCGTTTACGATGGGTCTGTTTGGGATCACGGAAGGGGCCATTCCATTCGCGGCTCAGGATCCGCTTCGGGTAATACCGAGTATCGTTGTCGGTTCGATGACTGGCTCTGTAATTGCTATGCTATCCGGAGTCGGCGACCGGGTGGCCCACGGCGGTCCTATCGTTGCCGTGCTCGGCGCGGTGGATAACATTCTCATGTTCTTCGTAGCTGCGATTGTCGGTACCATCGTGACGGCGCTGCTGATTAACACCCTGAAACGGGATGTAGCGTACGCCGGGATCCCTGAGGAAAATGATTCCACGGAGGTCGCTGAAAGAACTTCTGCAGAAGCGGCTCCTGCTCCGGAAACGAATCATAATAAGGATAAGCAGATTACTCAGTTAAAAGATATTATGACGCCTGATCTTGTAAATACAAACCTGCATGGCCAGACGCGAAATGAAGTAGTGGATGAAATGATACACATGCTCGACCGGCAGGGGATAGTAGAATCAGAGGAAATGTTCAAAAACGCGATTCTGGCGAGAGAGGAAGAAAGCAGTACAGGACTTGGAATGGGAATTGCTATACCTCACGGAAAATCGGATACTGTGAAGGAGCCTGCGGTAGCCTTTGGAAGACAGACGAAGGGCGTCGACTGGGACAGTGCGGATAAGACAGAAGCCAATCTCATCTTTATGATTGCTGTCCCTGTAGAAAGACAGGGAGAGGATCATCTGAAAATACTCCAGATGCTGTCGAGAAAGCTGATGGATGATTCCTTCCGGGAGCAGTTATTAAATACTGCTTCTGACGAGGAGGCTTACGAGCTGTTAAAAACGATCCAATAATGGCAATTAAATAAGTCCAACCTGAGAAAAGCATCCTGGCAGCAGGGTGCTTTTTTCATTCCATTGGCAGTCGATGCCTCTTTTTATATTTATGCAGAAATATTTGTTTGAAAATTGTGAAATCAACGTTTGAAGCTTAGCAAAAAAGGATATAGTAAAACCAACTATGCTTCTGATAATTGGTTGCATAGTACCCGCCCCGGAGAAACACATCCTATTTGGAAAGAAGGCGGAGAAATGAAAAAGGTTGCTGGATCCATGTTAACTGGTGCGCTGGTGTTTAGTTTAGCTGGAGGAGGCACAGCGTTGGCCGACAGTCATGATACGGAGGAAGGCGCCTCGGAAGACAGCGGGATGGTAAGAATTGTTCACGCTTCTCCTGATGCACCCGAGGTTGATGTTTACGTTGATGGAGAGGCTGTAGTCGAAGGGGCGGCCTTCAAGGATGCAACTGATTATCTGGAAGTACCGGAAGGTGAGCGCGAGGTAGAAATATTTGCTGCTGGTGAAGAAGGCGAAGGCGATCCTGTATTGTCCGGCACACTTGATGTGGAAGAGGGCGAAGCTTACACAGCAGCAGCCATAAACACGCTGGAAGACATTGAGCTGAGCGTGCTCGAGGACAATCAGGAAGCAGCAGAGGGAATGGCGAACGTAAGAGTCGCACACTTTTCTCCTGACGCTCCAAATGTTGATGTCGCGGTAACAGACGGAGACATTTTGTTTGAAGACGCTCCGTTTACCGGAGTGACGGATTATATGGAAGTGGAAGCCGGATCCTATGATCTCGAAGTACGTCCGACAGGAACCGAGGATGTAGTACTCGACCTTGCTGGAACAGAGCTTGAAGAAGGCATGAACTATTCCGTGCTTGCGGTTGGTTTTGCAGAGGGCGATCCGGAACTTGATGCAATTATACTGGCAACCCCTTCCAGTGAAAGTATGCCATCTGAAATGCCACAGACTGGAGCAGCTGGAACAGATAACATGATAATGTATGGATTGGCTGGCCTGCTGGCAGCTGGTCTCGGGGTTGGATACTATGCACGCCGCCGCGCGGGCGCTTCTTCATAGCATTCTCTTCGCTATCCTGATTCTTTTTTTAACCGGAAGCTCAGAGGAATTTACGGAAGCGGAAACGGCATATTCAGAAGCGTCGATAGAAGGGGAAAAAGCTTCGGGAATCGGGAAGCGGACAGAAACACAAACAGTTTCATCAGCGCAGTCGATTTCACCGGCAGAAATCAGAATAAGCTCAATTGACCTAAAAGCGGCAGTGAATGATATGGGATACACGGAAAACGGCGGCATGGAAGTACCGGATAACGGGGAGGACACCGGCTGGTTTTCGCCGGGATTTAAACCGGGACAGCAGGGAAATGCGGTCATCGCAGGCCATGTGAATGACCGCTCCGGTCCTGCGGTATTTTACCATCTCGATAAACTCAAGAAGGGAGACTTAATCGAAGTAACCGGTGATAACGGAGAAACGATTACGTTTGAAGTGGAATCAGCCGCATCTTATCCGTATGACGATGCTCCCATCCAGCAGATTTTTGGCGCCTCCAGCGAACGGACGCTGCAGCTGATCACATGCACTGGAGAGTTTGACAATGACGCCGGCACTCATCGGGAGAGACTGGTGGTCACCGCCTCGGTGGTGGATGAATAATGAAAGCCTGCTTTTGGTTAAACAAAGCCTGAATCGTGGACACAGTAACCAGTGTCCACGATTCGGGTTTTTTGTTTTTAACGACAGTTGTTCTATTTTGGAAGGTTACACCCGGTGGCGGGGAGGGGCGCAAGTAGGAATCGAAGAGAGAGTAAAAGCAGATAAAAAAAGATAGTTAAACAGCAGAGATTTTTGTATGATAGAAAAAACAGAAGGAATATTTTTCAAGCCAGAAATAGTTTCTCAACCGCAGTACTACCTTTTGCAGAATCGAGCGATGTGAAATGAATTTTCTATCATGGTTAATGCGGAGCATGACGCCTCCGCAGATTCTTGCCTCGGGCTTTCTTGTTGTCATTACCCTGGGGACGGCGCTGTTAATGCTTCCTGTATCCGTCACGAGCCCGATCAGCGTAATTGATGCGTTGTTTACGGCAGCCTCTGCAACGACCGTAACCGGCCTGGTAACGGTCAGCCCGGGAAACGGGTTTACGGTGTTCGGCCAGACCGTAATTATGGTCATGATCCAGCTTGGCGGGCTTGGGTTTATGGCGGTTACGGTGTTTATTGTGCTTCTGCTCGGTAAACGCATTGGTCTGCGCAGCCGGCTCCTCGTTCAGGAGTCACTGAATCAGCCGGCGATGGGCGGAATCGTGAAGCTTGTGCAGATTCTTGTGATTTTTTCTTTGAGCGTGGAATCGCTCGCAGCCGCCGCACTTGCCACCCAGTGGGTGCCGGAGTACGGGTGGAGCAAAGGCCTGTACTACAGCGTGTTTCACGCGGTTTCTGCCTTTAACAACGCCGGCTTCGCGCTCTGGGACAGCAATCTGATGCAGTACGCCGGCAATCCGGCGGTGAATATTGCGATCTCTTCCTCGTTTATTATCGGCGGTATCGGGTTCACGGTACTGTATGATGTGTGGGAAAAACGAAAATTCCGCACTCTGACGCTGCATTCGAAATTGATGATCGTCGGTACACTGGCACTGAACGTTGCAGCCGTAACTATTGTATTTTTGTTTGAATATATTAATCCACAGACAACAACATCACTTTCGCTCGGGGAGCAGCTGTGGACATCCTATTTCCAGGCGGTATCGCCGAGGACTGCCGGATTTAATACCGTCAACATTGCCGATATGCAGATTCAGACAATCGTATTCATTATGATGCTTATGTTCATCGGTGCCGGCAGCGCTTCGACCGCAAGCGGGATTAAACTGACAACATTTCTGGTAATCATTCTGGCTGCGGTGAAATACATTAAACGAGAGGAAGATCTAACCGCCTTCCGCCGCCGCATCGCTCCGTCCATTATTGAACGGGCGCTCGCGATTACTGTACTTGGATTTGCCGTCGTGTTTTCGGGGATATTTATTTTATCGCTCACCGAGCAGGCTTCATTTGAATACATCGTATTTGAAGTGTTCTCAGCATTTGGTACGGTCGGCCTTACAATGGGACTCACCGAGGACCTAAGCATGATTGGAAAAGTAGTAATTATCCTCATTATGTTTGTCGGCCGGATAGGCTCAGTGACGCTCGCCTTTTCACTGGCCAAACCGAAAAAAACGCACGTGCGTTACCCGCAGGGCGATATTTTTACCGGATAAGCCTGAAGCCTAGGAATATAAAAAAAGCCGCTTCCTGTTAATTTTCAGGAAGCGGCTGCTTATTTTGCAGAATAACTGTTGATTCGTTGTTTGTTAATTCGCACGTTTTTCCTCCCAGAGCCGCTTACGCTCCTCAATACTCACTTCCTCATACACCTGATGCAGCATCCAGATATAACCAAAGGTATCCATAAAAACAGCATTTGCTACGCCGTGATCAGGCAGATTCGTGACCGGCTGTACTTCACTGCAGCCAGCGTTGATGGCTTTTTCGTATGTCGCCTCGATATCTGGGACCGTGATGTTGAACCAGAGTGTTTTCGGGTCATCCAGGGTGGGAGCGGTCAAATGGAAGGCCGGGTTTTCATCCAATAGATGGAACGGGACATCATACAGAGTGAAAAGTACTTCATTTTCACCCCGGGGAAAGTCTGACACCTCCATTGTTTCAATCTCAAATATTTTTTCGTACAGCTCCAGGGCTTTTAAACTATCAGTTACTACCATATCGATTTCAACACTAACCATAGTACACACTCCCTCTATAGGTTAATAGGCTGCTTTTCGAATAGGTAATCGCATGTATATGACTTATTTCTGCTCTTGATATTACATTCCCTTTCTTCTTCAGGTTATTCCTAAAAAACTCATTTGGAGGATGCTGCATAGCAGACATTATGTAAATTTTTTGGTGAAAATACTATTGAATGTTTCAATTTGTCATGAAAAGGAAATGAAAAACCATGTAAATAAGTTATGTAAATAAAGGAGATTTTCAGCATGACACAGGATCCACGTAAACAGTATTATCATGACGATTATCCAAAGCAGTACCAGGACCCGCCTGGTGTGCAGAAATATATGAATCCGCAGCCGGACTGCGGCGAAAGCAGCTATGAGGGCACCGGACAGCTGAAGGGGCGAAAAGCGCTCATTACCGGCGGCGATTCCGGCATCGGCCGGGCGGCGGCGATTGCGTACGCCCGTGAAGGTGCTGATGTGGCGATCAACTATCTGCCAGACGAGGAGCCGGACGCCCAGGACGTAAAAGAAATGATTGAACAGGCCGGGCGTAAAGCGGTTCTTCTGCCGGGAGATCTGAGAAGCGAAACGTTCTCCCGCGAACTCGTACAGTCCGCAGTGGATGAACTCGGCGGACTGGACATTCTCGCGCTTGTTGCCGGCAAACAGCAGGCCGTGAAAGACATTGCAGACCTTACGACCGAACAGATTGTTTCCACGTTTGAAACGAACGTGTTTTCCATGTACTGGATGACACAGGAAGCACTGCCGCATATGCCGGAGGGAGGATCGATCATCACAACGACGTCCGTTGAAGGCTACGATCCGTCGCCAATGCTTCTGGATTATGCGGCGACCAAAAGCACTATCATCGGATTTACGAAAGCACTGGCCAAGCAGGTAGCCTCCCAGGGCATCCGGGTAAACTCGGTCGCGCCGGGACCGTTTTGGTCTCCGCTCCAGATTTCCGGCGGCCAGCCGGCCGAAAACATCCCGAAATTTGGGGAAGAAACGCCGGAGACACCGCTTGGACGTGCCGGTCAGCCGGCGGAGCTTTCCGGCATCTACGTATTCCTCGCCTCCGACCAGGCAAGCTATGTGACCGGTCACGTATACAGCGCGACCGGCGGCTTGAACGCAAATTAATAAATACAGACGAAAAGCACCCATTTCCCGGATTAGCGGGAGATGGGTGCTTAATTTTTAGGAGAGTTTTGCCTCCTGGGTCTCAGGCTCTTCTGCCTGCTTGCGGGCAACGTGGGAGCTGCCCCACTCGTGCATCGCTTCGAGTATCGGCTCCAGGCTCCGGCCGTATTCGGTAATGGAATACTCTACCTTGGGCGGAATTTCCGGATAAATGACGCGCTGGATAATATCTTCATCCTCGAGCTCGCGCAGCTGCTTGGTGAGCATGCGCTGGGTGATGCCCGGCATTTTTCGTTTTAATACGCTGAAGCGCTGCGTACCGTCATTAAGCAGATGCACAAGGATGACAGGCTTCCATTTTCCGACTAGGATACCGAGCGCCTCCTGAAACTGACAGAATTCAACTTCTTTTTTCATTAATGCCACTCCTTAGTATGATTTTACAAAGCAGGTATGTAAGTATTTTCTTGCATGCAATTCAGTATGTACATACTACCATGTTCCACCATGAAAGCGAACTTTTTTGCTTAAGCTCTTTGAAATCCGTCATTGGTACCCTCAAGGGAACTATACCACTTTTAAGTGCGTACTTGTTTTCGCGAACGGAGCAACTAAAATAATAGGAGCAGAGAAAAATTAAACATTTAAGAAAAAGAGGGATAGCTGTGAACGTATTACTAGTAAAAGCAAATAACCGCCCGGATGGCATTTCCACGAAAATGTACGAAACGTTTCTGGAAAACGTCCAGAATGCGGGCGCATTGAACGTCGAGACCTACGACGTGTTTGAAGAGGATACCCCGTATTTCGGCCAGGACTTCTTTGACGCTTTCGGCCGCCTTGCGACAGACGGCGAGCCAACCGAGATGGACCGCCGGGTGCTTGCTGCCAAGCAGAAGGCAAAGGACGCCTTCAGCGCTGCTGATCTGGTCGTATTTGCCTTTCCGCTGTGGAACCTGACAATTCCTGCTAAGCTTCAGACCTTTATTGACTATATCGCTGAAGCCGGCTACACGTTTAAATACAGCCCGGAAGGTGCGTTGATTCCGCTGATGCCGGAGAAAAAAGTAATCTTTCTGAACGCCCGCGGCGGCGTGTATTCCGCTCCGGAAATGGCCGGCATGGACATGGCGCTTGCGTACATGCAGAACATTTTTGGCGGTCTGTACGGTATGGATATCGTGGATGAAGTAGTAATCGAAGGCCATAATGCCAACCCGGATCAGGCAGAGGAAATCATCGACGCTGGACTCAAGGAAGTTGCGGAAGCTGCTTCCCGCGTGGCGTACCAAAAAGTATAACGAATCAATCAATCCGCCCGGCAGGAAACTGCCGGCGGTTTTTTTATGGGAAAGCATAGGAGAGGTAGGAAGAAAAGAAAATTTTTGCTGCAATACTTTGTAATATTTTAGGTTATAAAAAGTAGGGGGAGGGCACGGAATCGGGGCACAATCGAATACGCACGACGCTGATATTCTTGTTTAATGGTCTGATTTTTTATTTGGGTTTTTGTCATCAACATTTTGAATTTCACCTGACAAAGCTATCTGGGTAACACCGCCCTATCCTTCCCGTTATTATTGATAGCCAATGTTTTGCTCATATGGAATTACAACGGTGGGGCAAAGGAAAGCATCAATGGGGCTGAAGCGACATGGTTTAGAATATTGGCGGCGCTTCTGCTTATGAGCACGATAAGCTTTGTGCTCGTGGAGATAATTAATTGATTCGAAGAAAAATGAAGACATGACGGAGCGTTCCTGCTTTTAAAAATAAAGGGAAATATCCATATTTATGTGCAAATATAGAGGTGGAAAAGGCATTTTATCGTGAAAATTTGTTTGAAATATTAATAGTTCGGAAAATAGATATGTATGAGCAATTGCTTTTTTAAGCGGGAGCATTTATAAAGTACAAACGTTACTAGCCAATTCAACTATCAAAGGAGATGATTACATGGCAGAGAAAAACGAAAATAATAAGGAAAATAAAGGCTACGGCTGGGTGGCTACAGGCAGTCTGATCGGCGGATCCCTTCCGCTTATCACACGTAAGATTAAAAAAGGCCTGACGCCGGATGACGATAATAAAGGCAAGAAAAAGGACAAAAAGAAAAAATCGAAAAAACCGCGTTATATTTTAAACAAAAAGAAGAGCACACCGAAAAAATTGGCGAAGCAGAAAAAGCTCCTGAAGAAAAAAGCAAAGGGCAAGCTGCCGAAAAAGCTGAAGAAATAGTAACTCTGAAGCATCCTTTCCTATCGCAGGGAGGGATGTTTTTTCTAAAATTTTTTTTCGGAAAATAGTTTAATATCCATAATGAGCGTATATAATTAATAATGAAAACACCATTACTTCGAATAAGGAGGAATGCATGATGGCAGATTTAACACCTAATCGCCGTAATCGTGGGTTTTTCCCGGACCTGTCCCGTGGTTTTGGATTTGGAGATTTGCTGAATGACCGCTTTTTGGAGCCGCTTCAGGATATGAACAAGTTTAAGCTGGATGTTCGTGAAGAAGACAAAGAATACGTAGTGGAAGCGGAGCTCCCTGGCTTTCGAAAGGAAAATATCCGGGTGGAATATGAAGCACCGGTGCTTTCGATAAGCGCGAAGCGGGAGGAAAAGCAGGACATTGACCATGACGACTACGTGCACAGAGAACGCAGCTACGGCGAATTCCGCCGGCGCATAACACTTGAGAATGTTAAGGATGACGACATCCAGGCTTCTTTTGAAAACGGCGTACTGAAGCTGCAGCTTCCAAAAGAAGAAAAACGGTCTGTAAATAAAAAACAAATCGATATTCAATAGAAATATTACAGACAAACTGTAAATATTCGTTTTTGTACTTGAATGTGATGAAAATACTGGCACAAACGCGTTAAATGCTTTGAATCAAGAAGAATTACCTGCCTTCATTCTGAAGGCGGTAATCTAATTGTAATATTTTGTTACAAATTCTGGTGGATAAACCGCTGTTTATATCTTCTCAAAGCTTCGAAGCAGGCCCTTAGGCCTGCTTTTTTTACATAAAATGAAATTTTATTAAGAGGAGATTACAACTAAATTAATGCTGTTGATATTTTCAGGACCCCGCGTCATAATCGGAAGCGTTGTGTTTGAGAGAAAGCACATAAGTAATTCAGCAATCAACTACATTTAACAACCAACTTAATTCATGCAATAGTGACGTAAAGGTAAGTAATCATATAGGCAAACAATTCATTGGGCATCGTCATCGGGACGAAAAAAATATTTTTACCTCGGAGGTTGAATCAACATGATGAAAAAAACATTATTTGGAACAGCAATTACAGCAGGCGTAGTATTCGGAGCACCTCAGGCAGCGGACGCATCCATCAGCGACCACGGCCAAATGGAAAGAGGAGACGTTAACTCTTCTGTTGCGGAGCTTCAGGACACGCTAAAGGAAAAAGGCTATTTCCACGGCTATACTGGTTCTACATTTGGACCGAGAACTGAAAGTGCTGTAAAAGAATTTCAGGCAGATAACGGCATTTCTTCTTCTGCCGGCAACTACTTCGGTGTAGCAGGACCGGAAACGCAGGCAGCTCTTGGCGGCTCCAGCTCATCTGATTCCTCCAGCGAAGAAGTAGCTGGCGCTTCGACTTCCGAGTCCTCTGAGAGCACTGGCGGCGACACAATGACGATGGAAGCTACGGCTTACACGGCTGAATGTGCAGGCTGCAGCGGCATCACGGCAACAGGCAAAAACCTGAACAACGACCGTGACGCGAACGTTATCGCTGTGGACCCAGACGTTATCCCACTCGGTTCTACAGTAAAAATCGAAGGCATGGGTACGTATGAAGCAGCAGACACTGGCGGTGCGATTAATAACGACCGCATTGACATCCACGTTCCGACTAAATCTGACGCTTATTCCTTCGGCCGTCAGGACGTTGAAGTAACAGTAGTCGACTAATCAATAGCACTAAGCAGAAATCCTCTCCAGAGCTGGAGGGGATTTTTTGTGTCACAGTTCAATAAGTTTGTATCATAAGAAATTTATGTTAATGAAGGAAATTGATAATGGCAATATCCAGGAAGCAGAAAAATGGGAGGAGCCGTTGAGAGAGCTTTACGAGGCTTCAAGCCCAGCAGAGGATACCCATTTTTTTGATTACATGCTGGCAGCAATTGCGCTCGAACGACTGGAGCAGGTACAGGACAGTAGATAAAAAGAAAATATTACCAACTGCCTCTGACGGATGCTTTACCGTCGGAGGTTTATCTTTAGTAATGACTCAGGGCACCTGCTGCTAATCTTTCCCTTGTAACATATATTAAAAAGCAGGAAAAACGTTTAGAATATGATAGAGACCGAAGGAAAGGCTTTAATAAAATTGTAATGCCGGAGGAAAAAGATGATACATATCAAACAGGCCGGACCGTCGCATGTCTCCGGCATTATTTCTGTCTGTACAAAAGCGACCTGGGCAACGTACCGAAAGCTGTGCAGCGATGATTATCTCGAGCGGGTGTGCCAGGAGTTTTATAATGAAGCCAGAGTGCTCGATGAGGTGAAGCATAAAAGCCTCGACTGGGGTGGCTATTTTACAGCTGTGGAATATGAAACAGTATTAGGAGCTGCGGGCGGTGGCATGACTGGGGAGAAGGAATCCGAACTGTACGTGCTGTATCTGGATCCGGCCCGCCGGAATGAGGGTATCGGCACGAGACTGCTCGGCGCGGTAACCCGCCAGCAGCAGAACTGGGGGTCGGCCGAGCAGTGGGTGTCGGTGCAGAAGGGCAACCAGCTGGCGATTCCTTTTTATGAAGCCAGAGGCTTTACGTACGAAGGAGAGCGTATCGGGTATGCGAACACGGAAGACGAAGATTATGTATCACTCCGGTACAGGCGTGCCATTTAAATAGAAGAAAAACAGCTGCGAACTGGGCGGTCCAAGGAGGAAGAAAATGCTTATCATGCTCATGGTGCTGGCCTTCGCCGGTGTATTGACAGCGGTCAGCTTCATTTCAAACAGCCGGGTGAGGAAAATTGCCGTTTACAGCAGCTATGCGTTGTTTCTTACAGCGCTCGCGATTTTAACGCTGGGATAGCTGTGGCGAAATTTAAAAAGACAGTCGTTTTGTTGTACTGCATGTAACTGTTTTGGTTATAATTAACAATAGAAATGGAGGAATGACAAATGAAAGCACTAGTAACCGGAGCAACAGGCAAATTAGGATCCCAGGTGATGCAGTCGCTGCTGAAAAAGATGCCGGCTGATCAGCTGGCCGTGAGTGTCCGGAACCCGGACAAGGCCCAAGATCTGAAGGAAGCAGGGGTGGACGTGCGCCTCGGCGATTTTGACGATCCGCAAAGTCTGGACGAAGCGTTTGCCGGCGTGGACCGGCTGCTGATTATTTCAACAGACGGAGATAATGATACAAGAATCCGACAGCATACGAACGCGGTGGAAGCTGCAGCGCGGGCAGGTGTTTCCTTTATTGCCTACACAAGCATCGGCCATGCAGAAAGCAGCACGATGTTTTTGGCTCCGCCGCACCGAGCAGCCGAAAATGCAATCATTGAAACCGGCATTCCGCATGCGTTTCTGCGCAACAACTGGTACCTTGAGAATGAAGTGCCGGGTATACAGGGAGCCATGAATGGGGCGCCGTGGGTTACTGCTGCCGGGACCGGCCGGACAGGATGGGCGCTGCAGCTCGATTACGCAGAAGCAGCGGCCGCGGCTCTCGCTGGAGAGGGTGTACAGCAGTCTGTTTACGAGCTTTCCGGCCGCCCGCACACCCAGGACGAGCTCGTAAGCGTACTCGGAGACGTGCTCGGAAAAGAAATTCCAGTGCAGCATGTGAATGATGATGAATACGCGGAGATCATGAAGGAAGCCGGGATGCCGGAGGCGGTTGTGCCAATGCTTGTAAGCATCCAGCAGGGCATCCGCAGCGGATCGCTCGACATTGAAAGCAATGATTTTGAAAAGCTGCTCGGCCGTCCGGCCACGCCGATGCATGACGCGCTTGAACATCTCGTGCGGACACTTCCAGCCGAGTCTTAATTACGACAACGCCTCAAGCTGTACGCTTTTGGAGCGCGGGAGCTGATAGCAGCCTCCCGCGTTTTTTCGTGAAGAGGGAAAACGCGGTGCATCCGCCGATGACGATGGCGCTGCCTACAGCCTGCGCCCAGGTGAGGTGTTCACCAAAAAGGACAAAGGCAAGCAGGGCGGTAAACAGCGGATTAAAGTTTAAAAACAGCCCGGAGGTTGTCGCTCCCAGATGCTTCACACCTATTCCCCACAGCACCATACAGACAATCGTGGCAATGATGCTTAAAAACAGCATCGATCCGATAAATGCGGCATCGATCTGATGGACGGGAATCTGAAAGCCGTTGACTGGAAGCAGCAGGAGTACGCCGAACAATCCGGAGTAGCAGACCGACATCATCGGAGACACCATGGTGGTCGCCCAGCGGCTGCAGATTGAGTAGAGCCCAAAAACCAGCACTGCCGCAAGCATCCACGCATCGCCGGAGGCAAAAGAGAAGCCAGTGAGACTTCCGCCGCTCACGACGAGCAGTACGCCGGCGGTGGAAATGAGCATGGCTGTGATCTGTGCGCCGCGCAGCCGTTCACGAAGAAGAAGCGCCGAAAACAGGGCGATCGACAGCGTATTCATTGTCGAGATAATACTTACGCTGGTGGCATTGGATGAATCAAGCGCGGTAAACTGCAGAATATTAAAAAGGGCAACGCCTGTGATTCCCATCAGAAGCAGCGGTACAATCGCTTTTTTGTCGGAAAGCAGGCGTTTTTCTGTGATCGCAATGATTGGCAGAAGGCAGAGAACGGCGATACCGTAGCGCAGAATCGTCAGCGTCACGGGAGAAGCGTAGGCGGTCAAGCCTTCGCCAACGATGAAATTGCTCCCCCAGCATAGGCTTGCGAGCAGCAGCAGTGCGGTGTATTTCATGATTGTTCCCTCCCGTAATATTGTACGAAATAAATGTATCATGTAAAATGATTGTATAAAATATTATTTTGTATAAATTGATAAATACAAAATATTTATTAATAAAACGATCGTGAAAAAGAATTTATTTTGTTTAAGGAGAAGAAAGCACTTGATAAACGAATATTATTAGGGAGGAAAACGCATGTTAGACGATGTGGATGTACATATTCTTGATTTACTGCAGACGGAAACGAGGCTCAGCAACCTGGAGCTGTCCCAGCGGGTGAACCTTTCGGCGCCAGCGACTCACGCCCGGGTCAAACGGCTGGAGCAGGAAGGATATATTGATTCGTATACGGCGGTCCTCAACCAGGAAAAGCTCGGGTATGATCTTTTGTGCACGGTATTTATGAGTACGAGCATTCACCAGACGCAGGAATTAAACGAACTCGAACATCGTTTATCGGAAATGCCGGAGGTGATGGATTGCTACTGCATGACCGGCTCGTTTGATTATATGCTGAAAACGATCCACCGCAGCCGCAAGGAGCTGGAGGCGTTTATCCGGGAGCTGAACCAGCTAGGCGTCTCCCAGCTGCAGACGAGCATCGTGCTCCGGGAGGTCAAGGCTTCGACGGTGCTGCCGCTCAGGAAATAAAAATAGATTCAGAGATTAATATAGAAAAAACGGAATAGCCAAAACCGAGCAATAATACGTTAAAATGCCTTTAAAAAAAGCGGATATGTTATCGTAGTGGGGCTGCGTAGAGCGGAGGAGAATAGCAATGATACCGGATGGTTTTCGAGAGTATGACCCGATTAAATACGCTTCAACAATTCGACCAATTCAAAAAGGCTTTTCAGGAAACGGGAAATTTATTCTGAATGATAAATATTTGCTGAAGACTTTTCCAGTCGGGAGGCTTGGAGAACGAAAGCATGTGTTCAAAGTGTTGAATACGCTTGAAAATTATTCTTCCTTTATTCCACGTGCAATAGATATCGGAAAACGGAAGTTAGATGATGGAAATGAACAGGCGTTTATGCTGATGACATATCTGCCGGGAGTTGATGCAGAAGCAGTGCTTTCTTCTCTTTCCCAAAAAGATCAGTACAAAGCAGGTTTTGAAGCATCCAAAGAGCTTGCAAGGCTGCATGAGCTTGAAGCACCACCTGAATATCCTGATTGGAAAACGGTGAAAACAAAAAAGATCGACCGGTACTTCGAGCAGTTGAATAAAACAGTGGTGGATCAGGAAACGGTGCATCTGCTGTATACTTATATCAAAAAGCACGAACATTTAATGGCAGACCGCCCAAATAGATTCCAGCACGATGATTTTCATCCCTCCAATCTGTTGATAGCAGGAGGACGGTTCCAGGGAATTATAGATTTCGACCGGATGGATTGGGGAGACCCGGTGCATGATCTGCAAAAAACCGGCTTTTTCACGAAAAATGTAAGTCATGCGTTCAGTAGGGGAAGTATCGATGGTTATATTCAAGCAACAGAATTTGATGAAAACCTTTTTTGGAGGCTGTATGCATTGTATTCAGCTGTTCATGTCGTATCAGCGATAGTATGGGCATACCGGGAAAGTAACGTGCAGCATGACAAGCTGCTCAGGTACAGTAAAGAAGTTATTCAGGACCACCATTATTTTGATAGAAATATACCGGAATGGTATTAGAAATAGAGCTTATAAAGTTACTCGCTTTAACTGTTCTTTTTAAATCCATCAGTCAACGGAGGAATTCAGATGCATACCGAAGATTTTATCAGCATTATGATCCATCAGACCGATTTGAAATTAACGAGCTTTATTAAAGAAGAACTGCAGGCGTTTAATCTTACTCCGGAGCAGAACCTTATCATGATGCTTTTATGGGAAGAAGACGGCCGCACCCAGAACGATATAGCCCGCAAGCTGCAGAAGGATAAAACCAACGTTGCCCGGATGGCCGCCCAGCTTGAAAAAAAGCAGTTCGTGCGGCGGGCGGCGGGGACTGAGGACCAGCGGGCCATGCAGCTGTTTGTGACAGAAGAAGGAAGGCATCTTCAGGAAAAGGTACGCCCGGCGGCCGAGCGTTTCAACGCTGCCGTGACGAAGGGAATTAGCACAGAAGAGCTCAAAGCGCTTGAACAGACGCTTGCCAAAATAAATAAAAATGTTTCGGGGAGTCTCTGGGGGGAGTAGGGGCTCTCGGAGTAGATTCTTTGCAGGAGCCGGAAAAATATGTTGTACTAAAGATGCAGATTAAATGAATTGAATATATTTTTTGAGCAAATAGTTGCTATGCATACTAAATTGAAAGTGAGGGATTATTCATGGCGCATCAACAGCATTTGTTTCAGCGCCGGATCCGTGATAAATGGACGGTACAGTACGAGGAATTCGGTTTTCCTTCCATTCAGAAGGGGTGGGTGTTGCCGGTGGACCGGTGGAAGGAGTTTGATCCGTTCATTTTAATGGCCGAGGACTGGTTCAAGAAGGGCACGTTCCCGGATCATCCGCACCGTGGCTTTCAAACCGTTACGTATGTGGTGGACGGACGACTTGAGCACATTGACAACGGCGGCGGACGCGACATTCTCGAGCCCGGCGACGTGCAGTATATGAATGCCGGCTGGGCGGCCCGCCATGCCGAGGACGGGGTGGAAAATGATATCGCCCATACCCTGCAGCTGTGGCTGAACCTGCCGAAGGACCAGCGAAATACCGATACCATCTACCAGAATGTATACGGAGAAGAGGCTCCAACCGTACAAATTGACGGCGGATATTTAAAGGTTTTTTCCGGGACCGTCGCCGGGGAAGAAGGGCCGCTGAACTCGCTCGTCCCAATCACGCTGACCGAAATTAATTTATCGGAGGGGGCGGAATACGTGCATCACCTGCCGGAAAACCATAATGCCTTTTTATACACGCTCTCCGGCAGTGCCGATGTGGCGGATGGTACCGTCAACAAGCATGACGTGGCGACGCTCACCTTCGAGGATAACGGAGATCCGGAAGCGCTCTCGACGCTCCGCATTAAAGCCCATAAGCGCCGGACGAGAGTGCTCGTGTACTCCGGTGAACCTATCCGTGAAGAAATTGTACCGTACGGACCGTTTGTGATGAGCAGTATGGAAGAAATCAGGGAGGCGTACCGGGACTTTCACGAGGGAAAGTTCGGCCCGCCCGCAGAGTAAGCTGAACAGAGTGTCATTCAATATGAAGGAGATGGAGCAGAATGGATGTACTGAAAGCAATTCATTCACGCCGCAGTAACGGACTCGTAGAAGAAACTGAAGTACCGGAGGATATCATCGCGCAGGTGCTCGAAGCCGGCACCTGGGCGCCGTCGCACCACAAAACGGAGCCGTGGCGGTATTTCGTCATGACCGGTGACGGGCGCAGGCAGCTCGGGGAAGTGATGGCCGCCATTGCCGCGGAAGGTATGACGCCGGAAGAAAAAATGGAAAAGCAAAAGAATCTCGAAAAGCAGAAGGAAAAGCCGATGCGTGCACCGGTCGTGATTGCAGTGGCGGCCGAGCCGTCTGAGGAAGAGCGGGTGGATACGCTTGAAGAGTACGGCGCAGTATACGCTTCCATCCAGAACATGCTGCTCGCTGCGCATGCCCTCGGGCTGGCGGCCTTCTGGCGCACCGGGGCGCACTGCTATCATCCGAACATGAACGATCTGTTCGGCCTGGGGCGGCGGGGAAAAGTACTCGGACTGATTTATATCGGCTATCCGATGCGGGAGATGAAGGAAGGGCACCGGAAGCCGGTGGAACAGGTGACCACCTGGATAACGGAATAATAGCGGCATAGAAAAAGCAGGCAGCGGGAGGAAGCCGCTGCCTGCTTTTTGTTATTTTTCATCGTGCCTTTTGTTCAGCTGCTGACGCAGATTCAAACGCTGCTGTAAGTATTCCCGAAGAGAAATTTCTTTTTGGACCCATTGCTGTTTTAGAGCATTAAGCTGGTTTAAAAGATGATGTTTGTTCATACGATCCTCCTGCAACCATATTTCAATTATATTGTATCCGCTTAACAATTATTTAAAACCTCGAATATTATGTGAAAATGAATGAAAATTATAAAAACACAATATTTTTAGTTTGAGTATTGAAACCGCCTGGGAATATGGTAATAAATACAAGCCATAGCGGCGGAAATGTCGGGAATCCATAAGCCTGCAACATAAGCCAAAAAGTACTAAAGGGAGACCTCTGTGCTTTTTGGCTTTTATTTTATAAAAATTTAAGAGGTGAAATGGATTGAAACAATACAGCCATATCCTGGCAGCGCTTGATGTGCTCAGTAACCCTAATGTTGATGCCTTTGACGAAGCGTGCCGTGTCGCGGTTAAACACGATGCCGACCTGACGCTCGCCTATGTGTTTCATTATAATGAATATTCCTCGCTCGGATGGATGGACCCGATCGGTATCAGGCGGCTGCACGCAGAAGCAGAATACCGGCTTGAAGCGTACCGGAAAAACGCCGAAGAAAAAGGCGTACCGCGGGTAAAGACCGTCCTGGACAATGGAGTGCCGAAAAAACGTCTCGTGAACCAGCTCTGTGAAAGGGTTGACCCGGATCTTATCATTCTCGGGCAGTCCGGCGGCAATGCCCTCGGTCAGGCGATACAGGGAAACACCACCACAAAAACGGTGGTGAAGCAAGCTCCCTGCGACGTTCATGTCGTTGACCCGGCGATCGCTTCGATCCAGAGGGCGCACACCGCACCGCTTCAGTAAATCAAAAGATCCCCGGTGGAGTAATCCCGCCGGGGATCTATATGCGCCGTTAAAGTGTGTAGTGGTTTTTATCGTCCCATTTTTGTTTAATCACTGGAAGGTCACTAACGGTGGTGATGATAAGCTCTTCATCGCGAAAGGCGTTTAAGCTGGCGAGCAGTTCATCCTCGGAACAAAAATAAACGGGTTCCGAGCTGCCGAAGCGTGAGCGGATATCGGCGGCTGTTCCTATGTATACCTGGTTTTTGGGACGTTGAAGTACATATGCAAAATGGTCGATGGCAATGACCTCCTTTATAGGGACTTATAGTAAGAATAGCACGTCAGGGGTGAAACAGAAAGCAGAATGCATGGAATTTGAATAAAATATGAACAGTAAAGAAAACGGCTTGAGCCTGGCGGGAGCCATATTCAAGCCGTTTTTGATTTGTTTCAGGGATTTACGTTTCATCGGGCCTTGGAGAAATAAAGCAGAAAATGCCTAAAAGAAGGGCGGAAACCGCTATAGCCCAGTACATAAACAATAAGCTGACGAGAGTGAGAGTGCCGAACCAGATTTGAAAAAAACGGCGTTCGTTCATAGCTTCACCTCTTATGTGGAATTTAGAGCCCGGGAGTCATAAGCTGCAGGGCCGCTGAAACAGCCTCCGGGCGGCTTCTTTTCCCGTCGGGGTCTGGGCAAGCCCTCCTTCAGCAGTCTCTTTCAGGCTGCCCGGCATGTCGCGGCCGATCGTATGCATCGTCTGAATAACTTCATCGCAGGGGATGCGGCTGGTTATGCCTGCTAAAGCCATATCGGCCGCTGAAAAAGCGATGGAGGTGCCGATGACGTTTCTTTTCACGCACGGCACTTCGACGAGCCCGGCAACCGGATCACATACGAGTCCGAGAAGGGACTTCATCGCTATTGCGGTAGCGTGGGCTGCCTGCTCCGGGGAGCCATGCTGCAGCTCCGTAATCGTGCCCGCAGCCATGGCCGTCGCTGAGCCAATTTCCGCCTGACAGCCGCCGGCCGCGCCGGAAATAAAGGCGTGATTCGCAAATACGTAACCGATGGCACTTGCTGTGAACAGCCCCATCGTCAGGGTGTCATCATCGATGCTGCGGTTATCCTGGAGAGAGACCAGAATGCCCGGTAGTATACCTGCGGACCCGGCCGTGGGAGTTGCGACGATAAGGCCCATTTTTGCGTTGCTTTCCGACGTGGCCATCGCTGCTTCCATCGCCGTGCTGATGACCGGTCCGGATAACGGGTCGGTGTTTTGATTATACTGATGCATCCGGTAAGCATCACCGCCCGAGAGCCTGCTCTCTGTTTCCGTAATGTCACTCAATCCGTCCCGGACCGCCTGCTTCATTACCTGCAGCCGCTCCTGCATGCGTCCGAAAATCTGCTCCCGGGAAAAATCGGAGCGGCGAACCTCACGGCGCAGCATCCACTCGCCAATGGAAATGTCCTGAGCCATGCATTCCTGTACAATACTTTCAATGGTATCGTTCATATAAATGATGCCTCCTTTTTCGTGCGGGCTGCAATCGTTAAAATATCCGTACCCGTTCCCAAATTAATGCTGGTGTCATGACCGTTAATTCCATAAATGCAGGCCACTCCGCCGCCGATGGAGGCGCCGGATACGCGGACGGTTTCTATGCCGGACGATGCCTGAAGATGTACAGTGTTCGGGTGGCATCCGCCCGGAGTGCCCGGACAGAACTGGAAGTCGTAACGAAGGCCTGCGTCTTTGGCCAGCGCATACGCACTCCGGACGTTGATGTCGTGGGCGGATAATCCGAGCAGGCCGCCGATTATGGCTTTGTCCGAGCCGTGTCCCTGATAGGTGGAGGCGAGAGAGCCGTAGAACGTGATTGTCACATCTGTGACCTCTCCCAGCCAGTCGTGCACAAATTTCCCGATCGATACGACCCCCGCTGTGTGAGAGCTCGAGGGACCGACCATAATCGGGCCGATAATATCAAAACAGCTGTCAAACTCCATAACGATTCCTCCATATCTGAATTGAAAACGATTACATTAATACAAAAAAAGACAGAGAAACGGCCTGAATCGCCGTTTCTCTGTCTGTGTGCCTGAAAGATTTCATTCTTTGGCAAGAATTTTCTTCTTCGGCAGGTACGCATACCTTCTCCAGAGGTGCATCCTGTACTGGTCCTGGTACCTGAGAGTTTTTTCTTCCCGGCTGGTGGGAAGAATTGCTCCTTCGGTGCTGTAATATTCTACAGGCTCTCCCAATACATTCATCTGCAAAACCAATATTTTGTTACTTTTAGTGTAAACATCCGGTCTGGAAAAGTAAACCTATTTTTTGACAGCTGGCATGAGAGCGATATACTGGATGCAGCCTGTTAGCTTGGAATAATAAACCAATTTACCGAAAGAAATGAAGGGATGCGACTATGAGCGAACAAATTATTCTGCGCCCCGTCACGGCAGAAGATGAAAAAGACATTAATATTCTCCGGCGCCAGCCTTCTGTCATGCATTATACGCTGGGACTCCCTTCGGAGCGAAGAGCCTCCAACCAGTCATTTATCGAAGGGCTGACGGCGAACGATCATGTGATTGTTGCCGAGTACGGCGGCCGGGTCGTCGGTATCGGCTCTCTGGAGGTGCTGAGCGGTAAGCTGCATTACTACGGCATGACTGCCATGGCGGTGCACGATGAGTTTCAGAACCGGGGGATCGGCAGCCGTCTGCTTGATCATCTGCTGGATATCGCCGATAATTATTTAGGCTTATTCCGGCTGGAGCTCGATGTGGTGGAAGAAAACACGCGCGCAGTACAGCTGTATAAAAGCCGCGGGTTTGAACCAGAAGGTACGCTCCGTAAAGCCCATTTTTCCCGTGGTTCGTTTTACAATGTGCTGGTGATGGGCCGGCTGAACACCGCGTTGTTCCCGGCAGACTGAGCACTTCGTTGGAAAATTAAGGAACCAGGGAGATTGTCACTTCCAAAAATTAGCTTATTATGAAAAAATAGAAAAGAAGAGCTTACAACAAGAGTGATTAAAGGAGTGTATGTATGCAACAGGAATCTGCCGGTTTTGGCAGCAGGCTGCTCGCTATTGTTATTGACGGCCTCCTGCTTTCTCTCCCCATTCTTCTCATTAGTATGCTGGCCATGCTATGGATCAACCCCGATGAAGTGAATGTCGATATATTTTCCGGTGCCGGATCGCTTCTATATTCCATGATTCTGCCGATATTATGGCAAGGCCAGACGGTCGGGAAGTATGCCATGGGCATTCAGATTGTGAAAATGGACGGAAAGAAGCTTGGCATCGGGGCAATGCTGATGCGCGTGTTCGTAGCTAATATTTTGTACGGAATTACTCTATACATACTGATGATCACGAGTATAATTATGGTGCTTGTCCGTAAGGACAAACGGGCAGTGCATGATTTTCTTGCGGGCACCCGGGTGGTGAAAAAAAGCCGGTAGCTTTACTATCGGGATGGTAACGCCAATCATGCGAGCGGAGGAAATACATGATGAAAAAGATCTTTTCTGCCGGGGCAGCCGGCATATTCATTCTTTTAAGCGCCTGTTCCGTGCCTTCTTACTATACGGAGGAAGAGGAAGATGTCCCTGGAAATATAGAAACGGAATGGGGAGAAGAAGTGCCGCTTCCGTTGTTGAACGATGCACCGGTTTCGAGGGCGCAGATTAACGAGAATGAAGAGGGGGAGCCCGAGGAAGTGGAGATTTGGTACAGCGAGGAAGAAGAGGACGAGCTTCTTCCTTATTTTCAGGACGCGGGCAACCGGCACCGGTATGAAGAGGACTACAGTACACGGCTTGTGTACGGCATCAACAGCAACGACATTCACATTATTTTAAATTACGAAGCGGGCGATCAGATGGTATTCGGCGCTCACGATGACGTGCTCAGTATTGGGGGACGTCCGGTGGGCCGGGATATCCAGAGTGGGCCGATTACGTACACGTTTTACGCGAAGGGAGGCACCTATTCCCTCTCCTATTCAGAAGAGGCCAGGGCGGACACCGACGCGCACCGTGAACAAATTAAAGCCTTTTTACAGAACAGCGGCTAGGTTGAAGTCACGTTGTCTTGAGGAGGGAAGAGCCGTGGACTTGCTTATGGATATGCTGATCGTTGGCGCTCTGCTGATGATTGCTTTCAACATAAAAGCATTTGGTGAACGTTTGCTTCGTGCAAAGAAGAAACAGATGGATGAAGCCGCATATGAGCAGTTGAAAGCCGAAATCAAAGAAGAGCTGAAAAACGAATGGGAAAAATAAGGCAGGGACCTCCGGGTGTCTGCCTTTGTGTTGCTGGCGGCGTTAGTCTGTTTTTACAAAAAGGTACGGCGCGGGCTTTTCTTTTAAGCAGTTATGGTTCATGATTTATAAGAGAGAGATTGAACACTTTGCAAGTTCACGGAGAAAGAAGGAAGGATTTATGCGCCGGAGGACAAAAAACATATTAAGCATGTCGCAGGAATACAATAATCAGTCGCTGAAAAAGGATATGGCTGTGGGCTTTACGATTTTTATTATGATTGTGCCGCAGGGAATGGCCTACGCCGTTCTCGCCGGCCTGCCGCCGGTGATGGGGCTGTATGCCTCGCTGCTTCCGCTTTTAATCTACGCCCTGTTCGGCGGATCAAAGCATCTGGCTATCGGGCCGGTGGCGATGGCGTCGATTCTTGTTTTTTCCGGCGTCTCGCTGTATGCGGAGCCGGCGACGCCGGATTACGTGGCACTCGTGCTGCTGCTTACAGTCATGGTCGGGGTGATGCAGGTGGCGCTCGGCCTGCTGAATGCCGCCGCGTTTGTGAAATTTATTTCGCCGAACGTAATCAGCGGCTTTACGTCGGCAGTGGCAATTGCGATCGGCATGAGCCAGCTCGGGCAGTTTATGGGCATCAGTGTCGGCAGCCAGACGCAGATTATCCCGCTTTTACGGGATGTGATCGTCCATCTGCCACAGGTACATATCCCGACCCTGCTCGTTGGAACCTTGAGCCTGCTGGTGTTGATCGGGGGCCGGAAAGTAAAACGCAATCTTCCGGTTTCTCTGATTGTCGTCGTACTGAGCATTGCGGCAGTCGGGCTTTTTCGCCTCGACAACCAGGGAGTGAGTGTCGTCGGGGAAGTGCCCCAGGGCCTTCCAGATTTTACCGTGCCGGGCTTTAACCTTGCGGATGTGCAGGTGTTAATCCCGACTGCCCTGACGATTGCATTGATTGCGATGATGGAGACGCTTGCGATCACAAAAACGCTGAGCGATAAAAACGATTTTGGTGTGAACCTGAACAAAGAGATCCGGGCGATCGGGTATGCCAATATTGCCGGTCCGTTTTTTTCCTCCTACGCGGTGACCGGAAGCTTTTCAAGAAGTGCCATCAGCTACCGTACAGGAGCAGCTTCGCAGGCAGCGATGATTATTACCGCTGCCGGGGTGCTTGTCACGCTTCTCTTTTTCACGTCTTTATTCTACTTTCTGCCGTACGCGGTACTTGCAGCCATTATTCTCGTTTCGGTCGCCGGGCTGATTAACATCCGGTCCCTAAAGGACGCCTTCCGGGTGAAGCCGGAGGACGGATGGATATGGGTTGTAACGTTTGCTGCGACGCTTCTCGTTGGCATTCAGTGGGGGCTTTTAATTGGAATTGGCTTTTCGATCCTGCTGCTGCTTCGCCACATTTCCCGGCCGAATATTGTGGAGATCGGCTACGAGGAGGATACCCACAGCTATCTGGACCTGCAGCGGTTCCCGAATGCTAAGCGGGTGCCGGGCACGGTGCTCGTCCGGGCGGACACGCGCATTCATTTTTCGAACGTCGGCTATTTTGTGAAAATGGTGGAAAAAACGATTCAGGACCGCCGCAAAACAGAAACCGGCGGGCTGAAGGCCGCGATTGATATGTCTGGGGTGAATGACATTGACACGACCGGCATCGGCGCTCTCGAACAGATCATTGAAATGTTCCGCCGGGACCCGGACGTGGAGGTATGGTTCGTCGAGCTGAAGGGTCCGGTCCGGGATCTGCTGCTGCGGGCCGGATGGGATGAAAAATACGCTGAAGCAATTAAATACCAGAGTCTCGAAGGCTTTCTGGAACACGAGGGCAACGTCCCGTTTAAAACACCCACAGAGCCGAAGCAGGACTCCTGGGACTACATGATTTAACAAAGAACGAGGCTGGCAGGGAAGAGGATCCTGCCAGCCTCGTTCTGGTTTCAGGGATGTTATATACTCCTTGAATGACTGCTGTGTTAGAGTATATAGCTATATACTTTGAATTTAAAAAATTCAAAAAAATCGTTTGAATCATAATAACCCCGGGTAAAAATCAATAGATTTATAAAGGAGGTATATACATTGAGTAAAGATCGCGATAATGAACGCGAACACGACGAAGAAAAAAACAACGATAAGCAGAATAAAAATGAAGACGGAACACTCACCACCAGACAGGGGCATCCTGTCCGGGACAACCAAAACTCGAAAACCGTCGGCAATCGCGGGCCAACAACGCTTGAAAACTATGAATTCCTCGAAAAAATCAGCCATTTTGACCGCGAACGTGTACCGGAGCGGGTAGTGCACGCCCGTGGCGCAGGCGCCCACGGCTATTTTGAAGTGTACGGTTCCTTTGGCGATGAACCGATTTCCAAATATACACGCGCGAAAATCTTTCAGGAGGAGGGCAAGCGGACACCTGCGTTTGTACGCTTTTCCACTGTTATCCACGGCGGGACTTCCCCGGAAACACTCCGCGATCCACGCGGATTTGCCGTGAAATTTTATACCGAGGACGGCAACTGGGATCTCGTCGGCAACAACCTGAAGGTCTTTTTTATCCGGGACGCCATCAAATTTCCAGACGTCATTCACGCATTAAAGCCCGATCCGGTAACGAACGTGCAGGACAGCGAGCGGATCTTCGACTTTATGTCGCAGACGCCGGAATCAATGCACATGCTGACGTTTTTATTCTCCCCGTGGGGCATTCCGGCCAACTACCGGCAGATGCAGGGCTCCGGGGTGAACACGTACAAATGGGTGAACGAAGACGGAGAAGCGGTGCTCGTGAAATATCACTTTGAACCGGTTCAGGGCATCCGCAACCTGACCCAGGAAGAAGCGGACAGCATCCAGAGCAAAAACTTCAACCACGCCACCCAGGATCTGTACGAAGCGATCGAGGAAGGCAATTATCCGGAATGGGAGCTTCGCGTGCAGGTAATGAGCGACGACGATCATCCGGAGCTCGACTTTGACCCGCTCGACGATACGAAGCTGTGGCCGAAGGAGCAGTTCCCATGGATCCCTGTCGGCAAGCTCGTGCTTGACCGCAATCCGGAAGACTATTTCAACGAAGTGGAACAGGTGGCATTTGGTACCGGCGTCCTTGTCGACGGCATGGATTTCTCCGATGACAAAATGCTGCAGGGACGTACGTTCTCATACTCCGATACGCAGCGGTACCGCGTCGGTGCGAACTATCTGCAGCTGCCGATCAACCAGGCGAAGAAAAAAGTCGCCACCAACCAGCGCGGCGGACAAATGTCGTATAAAGTCGATAATGACGAAGGACAGAATCCGCACGTGAACTACGAGCCTTCCACGCTGAATAATCTGAAGGAAGCGGAGATGAGCGGCAAGCCGCACACTCCTTATACCGAAGGAGAAGTGAAAAAAGAAGCCATCGACCGCCAGAATCCTTACCGGCAGGCGGGAGAAACATTCCGTAAGTTTAAGGAATGGGAAAAAGATGAATTAATCAAAAACCTCGTTGATAACCTGATTCCTTGTAAAAAGGAAATTCAGGAGGAAATGATTGCCCACTTTAAAAAGTGCGATGAGGAATACGGCCGCCGGGTCGAAGAAGGGCTGAAAAACAGCAGCTCCTCTGACGGCGCTGACCAGGACGCCACGCACGGAGGACCGGCAGGCGCCACGAGAACAGAAGAAGGCGTCAAGCAGGCTGAAGAGCATGGTATTCCGTCCGATCCTTATTAAAAGGGAAGCCTGAAAACAATAAAAGAGCTGAAGCTGGAGATTATTCTCCGGCTTCAGCTCTTTATTAATTTTCCGCTGTTTATTCGAAAAGCGGCTGGTCGTTATTACCGTCAAACGTATGAAAGCATTGCGGTGTCTTCGTGTTGTGGCTTAGATCATATGAGGCCCACGGGGCTTTCAACACACGGGCATCAGACAGAAAACATACAGGAGTCCCGTTCACCGCGAATGGATGGAGCGCCTGAAACAATTTGTCGATGCTTTCAAACATGTATACTTCCTGTCCGTGAAGGTAAGGTTCCAGGCTCACCGCTGTCCCGATGATCAGCTCCTGTTCATAAAAAGTATAACCGAATACGATGGAAGACATATTTTAAATAACTCCTTTAATGCAGTGAAAAGGGTGTTCCAATCCATAGAATGGAAACCCTAAAAAGCATTTTTTCTTTTACCTGAATCAGGTGCAGAGAAAAATGAATATTATTCAGTCAGCTGTAAATATAAACAATTCTATACAGGGGTTAATCCCCATATCTGAATAAATACCCCTTTTTATAATAATTACTCATGCCAAAAGTGCTAATTTAGAACACCGTAGGCTGTAAGCTTTGTCCTAAGTAGTAATCGAATACACTGCAGAATTTATTAAAGACGTACCGTCAGCGGACCGTTCATCATTTTTAAATATGCCGTCCAACTGAAAGCCGGCCTTCTCAAGCAGGGCGGTGCTTGGATAATTCCGCTCATCTGTCCAGGCTTCAATCCGGTTCATTCCCAGATCCTCCAAAGCGTAACGGACAGCTTCCATGACAGCCTCGAGTGCAAATCCTCTGCGCTGATAAGGGTCCAGGATCCAGTAGCCAAGCTCACAGCGCGGAATGTGCCAGTCAATTTCCTGAATAACAACGCTTCCGACGAAGGAAAGGTGCTGTTTTTCAAATAACAGATAGCGCAGCTTCTGCTTTTTGGAAAATTGTGCGCAGGCTTCCGTTAAAAAGGCTTCAGTACCCGCAGGCGTTGGAGGCTCCTGAAAGGCGCTCATCCAGGTTTTAAGACTGGAATGGGACTGCCGGATGCCCTGGAAAACAGTGTCTGTATCCCTGGAAGGATCCGGAATTCTCATCAGCAGCCGTCCGGTCTCCAGTTTTTCCTTCATAATGTCACCTCCTAAAACGCGGTAATACAAACTTTTAATCCAATAAAAGGAAATTAAATAAAATCATACCATAGAAGCGATTGTAAAGCATCACAAGCTTAAGCATTTTATCCTGGGCTGAATTTAAAAAGTATTCGTTTACAAATGTTTGCAGAAAAATCATTCAAGGTATAAGAACAAGGTAATTGAAAGTACAGAAGGTGACCGGACAGTCAGAGGAATGATTTAACACACAGGAGGCTTTAACTATGGAATATATTTATCTTGGAAACTCTGGCCTGCGCGTGCCGAAGTATATACTCGGAACCATTCCCTTCAGCGGCACGAACGGCTTTGAAGCGACCGGAAGCATTGATGAAAAGGACGCCCGCCGTATCGTGGATATATCGCTTGAGGCAGGCATGAACATGTTTGATACCGCGAATCTGTATTCGAAGGGCGATGCCGAGCGCGTTTTGGGGTCTGCCATTAAAGGCCGGCGGAACGAAGTGCTTCTGACATCTAAAACCGGCTTTCATTTTGATAATGATCCGAACGCTTTCGGTGCATCCCGAAGCAACATTGAAGCTTCCATCGATCGGACGCTGGAACGGCTGGGCACCGATCATCTGGATGTATATTTTGTCCACCTCTGGGACGGCCGCACGCCGGTGGAGGAAACCGTGGAAACAATGACCAACCTCGTGAAATCCGGAAAAATCCGGTACTGGGGCGTTTCCAACTACAGCGGATGGGCGCTGGCAAGAACGTTTTCCGTCGCAGAGCGTCCGGGCTACATTCCGCCGGTCACTCAGCAGATCTACTACACGCCGGAGGCTCGTGAAGCGGAATATGAGCTGCTGCCGGCAGGCGGGGAGCTTGGCGTGAGTTCAATGATCTGGAGCCCGCTTGGGGAAGGACTGCTGACGGGAAAAATCGGACGGAACAAAAAAGCACCGGCGAATACCCGCCAGGGCGGCGGGTGGCCGGAGCCGTGGATTCAGGATGAAGAACGCCTGTATCAGGTGATTGAGGCGCTCGAGGAAGTGGCCGAAGGACGAAACGCCACCGTGCCGCAAATCGCCTACGCGTGGGTGAAGGACCGTCCGAATGTCGGCCCGATCGTGATCGCGGCCCGCAACGAAGAGCAGCTGCGCGAAAATCTGGCGTCGGCAGATATGTATTTAACGCAGGATGAGCATGACCGGATCGAATCCGTCGCGCGTCCGGCACCGATTTACCCGTTGTGGCACCGGACAATGGGCGGCTTTGAGATGGGAAGCCCTTCCGAAATGCCGTATCTGGAAGGATACAAGAAGTCGATGGGGATGGATGAATAAAGGTAAAAAATCAGCGCCATGCTTTTGAGCTATTCCGAAAATAACTGAAAAAACGAGTGCAGGAGTAATAATGACATGCTCCCGCACTCGTTTTGTTTGATTTGCTGTTATAAATAGGGTGGGTTAAACTGCTTTCCTGCGCCGATAGAGAAGTCCGGTTATCGAAGCGATCGTAAGAAGGCCTCCTGCAAGCACATAAGCAAGCTGATTGGTGGACGTTTCAGGAAGTTCTCCGCCCTCCGTATCCTCAGATTCTGCGGCTGCAGCATTATCTTCAAGCTCAGCCGGAGAGGAAGGCGTTTCGTCTAATGCCCAGTATGCCGGCTTCACGTTATAATCGACATCAAATACAAATGGTGCATCTTTGCCAGGTGTTTCCTGATCATCGAATTGATCGTCGAGCCAGGTATGGTTATCGGCAATCCCCCAGAAGGTGACATTGCTGATTTGGTCGTCTAAATCTGTAAATGACTGAAACAACTCCTGATAGCGATCCGCCTGCTGGGCTAGTACGTCATCCGGAATTTCCTCATAGCTTTTGTACTCGCCGCTTGGAGGATACGGGTAAACGCTCATATCCAATTCGGTGATCTGATTATCCAGGCCAAGGTCCGAAAACAGCTCTATAGAGTCTTCGATGCTTTCCGTTTCGGGCCAGGAAACATTAATGTGTGTTTGGTGACCGACTCCGTCAATTGGTACGCCTTCGTCCTGCAATTCGGTGACAAGATCATACAGGTGCTCTTTTTTTGGAGATTCATTGGTATTGTAATCGTTTATATACAGCTTGGCATCTTCGCCGCCGTGTTCGCGTGCCGACTCAAACGCGGTTTTAATGTATTCTTTGCCCGTAATTTGATACCACGGGGACTCGCGGAGCCCTTCCTCGTTTTCAGCCTCCGGATCAATAACTTCATTTACAACGTCCCAGGCGTCAATATCATCTTTATAACGGGTCATGACAGCTTCAATGTGTGTATCAAGTCTCTCTAAAAGCAATTCTTTATTGGCTTCCTGCTGCTCCGGATCTGTTTCTTCTACCATTTCATTACCATCTTCATCGATAAAAAACCAATCCGGGACCTGTTCGTGCCAAAGCAGTGTATGAAAACGAAGCTCCATATTATGTTCCTTGGAAAAAGCAACGATCTGATCGGCTTCTTCCCAATCAAATTCCCCTTCCTCCGGCTGTAAAGAGATAGGCTTCATCACATTCTCAGCAACGAGGCTATTATAATGCTTTTCAAGAATTTCTCCCTGCGTGCCGGTCAAATGCTCAGGCTCTACGGCAGCACCCATGGGAAAAGAATCATTATAGCTGTCTTTTAATGCAGGTACATCCAGTGCAGATACATTTTCTCCTTCGTCAGCGGAAGCAGTAGCTGCGCCACTGCTGATTAAAGCCACAGCCAGTCCGGAAGCGATAAATTGTTTATTGTTTTTCATAATATCCCCCTTAATTATGAAGCCCTAGATTCAAAGTGATGTAAGCTGACCCCCCTTCAATAATGAAAGCGATTTCAATACAAGGCCATACTACCATAGAATAATAAGTTGGTATACCTAATAAACAAAGTTTTCTTAAAAATATGAAAAATAGGAAAATAATAAGTATATTGAATTAATATTAGTTAAATTATCATTAATTGGTTTTTATTCTTTAATTACCGGATAAATTATGTATTGAAAAATAAAAGCAGAAAGCTCCCCACCGCAAAACAAAGCCACCCAAAAATCCGCTATTTTTAACAGAAAAGATGAATTATTGATATTTTATGAATTATAATTAATAGATAATGAACGCAAAATGTAGTATGTTTATAAGGATATCCTAATACATAAGATAAAGGAACATCTGCGATGAGCATGAATTATGAACGGTTCCGTTCGCTGTATGATCGGGAGATAAAGAAAATGGAACAGGCCGAAAACGAAGATCTGGTGCAGCTGTATATGGCACAGAACCGCTTTTTCGACTGCATCTTCCGCAGCCGCAAAAAAGAGGCCAAAAAAGAACTGGCAGCCATTTACCGGATCATTTTGCTGGAGCCGGAGGACGACAAACGCCTGCTGGTGCTGAAACAGTATTACTTCTTTCTGATTGGCGGCTTTCTGGACCGGTACACCCAGACATTTTCTTATAATAAAAAGGCGCTTGCCGCTTCGGTAGCCCTGATCAATGTCATGGAAGAATGGGAGCGGGAAGAGGATTTTTATGAAGGAATCAACGTGCTGGTAGATGGTATGCTTGATACGACCTGGAACGATGATTTCCAGTCCTACAATAACCCGATCATTTCAAGGTTTATTACACTCGTAAATCAGCAGATCTACCAGGAATTGAATACGGAGATACTGGCCAATCAGCTCGGCATCTCCCATAGTCATATTTCCCGGCTGGTCAACGAAGAACTGGGAACGTCCATTCCGAACTACGTGACTTATAAACGGGCCAAGGAGGCGGCATACCTTTTGCAGGCGACCGCCCAACCGGTGAAATTAATCGCTGAGCGCCTGCGGTTTTCGAGCGCCAGCTATTTTGGGGTGTGCTTTAAAAGCATTCATGGCTGCACGCCAAGGCAGTATCGTATATTTGCAGCCCAGCGGTAAAAAAGATTAACGCAGCTAACAAGGATAAAGATAGGAGCGGCCAGCCGCTCCTGGCAAAGAAAGAGAAAGAGGGAAAATGAATGCGCACGCAAAATTTAAAACAGGCGGTCATCACCTGCCTGGCAGCAAATGATGATGAAATGGAAATGTCTGCGCTGGTGAGGCAGGTAACCCGCAAGCTGTCATTTCCCGTACACGCCAAGGAACTAGACGATTGTGTCAACGGATTAGAGCAGACTGGTGCTGTCAAAAAGGTGAGATCTTCGTCAGGGTCAGCAGCGGTAGTTTTACGAAAAGACGCATCCAGCATCGCTGGTTATTTTATCGAAAGCCTACATAAGAGCCGTCTCTAACTAATAGAGGTGGCTTTTTTATATTATTGTCATCTAAGTATTTAAATTTCTAAGGAAGTTCCTTCGTCTTAATAAAGTCGGTTTGCTTCTCATGGTTCATATAGAAGGATTGGCACAGGTTTGAACGAATCCGAGATTCATGCAGCAGACGAGGAATTGCTTGCCCATTTTTCCATTGCGCTTGACTACACTATATGATTTGTTTTATTTTGCAACTGTTTTTTGAATTTTTGTATTTGCAGTTGAAAAAATAGTCGATATGTTTTATATTTCAACATGTAAGCGCTATTATATATACTGTTGCAAATTGCAAAAATAAAAAGGAGGTTGTATAATGCGTATTAAAGCGAATATGGAGAAAATTCCTGGAGGCATGATGGTAGTTCCTTTGTTACTTGGGGCCCTGATTAACACCTTTTTCCCTGGTATGCTGCGTATCGGAGGTTTTACTCAAGAACTTTTTGTTGACGGTGCGTTAGTGCTAATTGCATTATTTTTACTTTGTGCGGGAGCGCAAATAAACGTAAGGAACGTAGGAACCACGATAGGTAAAGGTGTCACGTTATTGACAGTCAAATGGGCGGTAGGGGCTGCTTTCGGCTTGATTGCTTATGCTTTTGCCGGTACGGATGGTTTATTTCTAGGGCTTGCCCCTTTAGCTATTATCGCAGCCATGACAAATAGTAATGGTGGATTGTATGTAGCGCTTGTCGGGCAGTACGGCAAAGGAGACGACAGGGCGGCCTACTCCATACTGGCGCTTAATGACGGCCCTTTTCTTACGATGGTGGCGTTATCGATTTTTGGTGCAATGGGCTTTGTAGACGGTTTATTTTCGGTCATTGATTTCGTTGCGGTGCTTTTGCCAATTGTGATTGGGGCGGTTTTAGGAAATCTGGATGAAGAAATGAGAGACTTTCTGGACTCTGGGAGCAACATGCTGATTCCGTTTTTCGCCTTCGCGTTGGGTATGGGAATTAACTTTGCGGACATTTTAGCGGGGGGACTCGGCGGCATCGTCCTTGGATTTATGACTGTATTTCTAACCGGAACCGCTGGCTACTGGGTGTTCAAGCTGTTCAACTGGAACCCGATTGTAGGGGCTTCGGAGGGCTCCTCAGCAGGTAACTCAGTTGCGACTCCGGCAGCGATAGCTTCCGCCAATGCCGCCTTCGCCAGTGTGGAATCCGTGGCTACCGTCCAGGTGGCAGCCAGTGTCGTGACTACTGCTATACTATTGCCTATTTATGTAGGCTTTCTTGTAAAGCGTTTGGAGAAAAAAGGAAAGCTTCAAACGTATCTTCAATGACATTCAACGTAAAATGAGGGGATTTCAGAACATGAAGTCCTCTTATTTTTGCCAGACGAGGTGACTTTAATATGGATATATGTATTGTGGCTGACGATTTAACGGGAGCAAATGACTCCGGGGTACAGTGCGCCCAATATGGTTATCGGCCCTCGGTAGCTGTAAATGCACGTGATACAAGTGCTTTTGTAAATAAAGAAGCACTTATCATCGACACAGATTCAAGAGAAATAACCTCCGATGAAGCCTACCGGACGGTGAAGGAAGCTGTTGGGCCATTTGCTGTAAGCCCCCCGGCATTAATGTATAAAAAAATTGACTCTACGATGAGGGGAAATATTGGAAGTGAATTGGACGCGCTGTATGATGCGTTTTCACCGGATTTTATCCTGATTAATCCCGCTTATCCGGAGAACGGTAGAGCGGTGGTGAACGGCGATTTATATGTTAATGACAAAGCTTTAAAAGAAACCGGAATATCTACTTTTCCGAACCAGAGCGTCATTTCTTCAAAAGTTACTGCTCTTCTTCAATTGCAAAGCAGTTATAAAGCTTATCACCTTAAGGAAGATGAAATTTACTCCGGTGAACTTACAGAGCTGCTTAAACGTTTAAAAAGTGAAGGCGTAGTATATCTTAGCTTCGATGGGGAAACGGAGGAGCTGATGTTAAGCCAGAGCCGGGCGCTTGCAGCTACCGGGAACGATTTTATCTGGGCTGGTTCTGCCGGTCTCATGAAATTTTTACCTGATGTTTACGGTTTAAGCGGGAACGAACCCTCCCCCGAAAAAGCAGAAGGGTTAAATGAGTGTGAGTCCGTTTTGCTTGTAGCTGGAAGCCGCAGCAGTATAACTCAAAAGCAGAAAGCCCGCCTGGAGGCGGATTATCCCGGGTGGTCGGTGCGGCCGGAAATTTTTTTGGATCCTGAATGGCAGTATGATCCTTCCATCAAAGAAATTCTTCAGGCTGTTTCAGAGCGTAGTCATCCAGTAATGCTTATTTCCACGGATACAACTCAAATGGCTGTTAAGAACGTGAAGGAAAAAGCAGAAGAAATAAACATCCCGATGGCAGAAGCTACGAAAAAAATTGCTGAAGGATTGGGAAGGTTAACACGCCTGATTTTCGATATTGAAACGTTCGATTCGGTCTTAATGACGGGCGGGGACGTAGCCAGAGCGGTGTGCATTTCACTGGAAAGCATAGAATTTGAATTGTTTCAGGAATTTGAGCCTGGTATACCCCTGGGCAGACTGCGCGGGTATTATAATCCTATTGCCATTACGAAAGCAGGGGCTTTTGGTACAGAAAATACGTTCGTTCATGCGGTCGAAACACTGAGAGGAGAGATTTTAAAATGACAAAGCCAGTTATTGGAATTACGATGGGAGATGCTGCAGGAGTAGGACCAGAAATTATTGTGAAAGCTCTGGCAGGTGCTTCTGTTTATGAATATTGCACGCCCGTGGTCATCGGTGACACTGGACGTCTTGAAGACGTAATAAAAATTACGAACACCGGCCAGACAGTAGTGTCCATATCAGATCCTTCAGAGGCGAAAGTGGATCCTTCAGTAATTAATTGCCTCCAGGTAGGTGATTTAGACCCTGATCTTCCCTTTGGTAAGTTATCCTTCGAGGCAGGCAAGCATGCATTTTTATATTTGGAAAGAGCAGTGCAGCTTGCTATGGAGAAGCGTATTGATGCTATCTGTACGGCTCCGTTAAATAAGGAAGCTCTTCAGGGAGCAGGATACAATTATCCGGGACATACAGAAATTCTTGCTGATTTGACAGGCACGAAGGATTATTCCATGATGCTTTCTGCGCCCAATCTGAAGGTTATTCATCTCACAACCCATCTGGGGTTGAAGGATGCCATTGAAGCAATAACGCCCGAACGCACGTATAACGTCATTCGTCTCGCTCACAGCACACTCTCAAAGGCCGGCTTTTCCAATCCTAAAATTGCTGTATGCGGTATTAACCCACATGCCGGGGAGAACGGTTTGTTTGGATATGGAGAAGAAGAAAAGCAACTGCTCCCTGGCATTCAGAAGGCTCAGGAGGAAAATATCAACGTGGAAGGGCCTTATCCGGCAGATACGCTGTTTTTTCGTGCAGGCCGGGGCGATTTTGACGTTGTCGTAGCATGCTATCATGACCAGGGCCACGCTCCGGTGAAGGTTCTTGGACTTGAAGCTGGAGTGAATATTACGGTTGGTTTAAATTACGGGGTCATACGAACCTCGGTCGATCATGGGACAGCTTTTGATATAGCCGGAAAAAATATCGCGGATGAGCGGAGTCTTCTTGAAGCGCTCACTATCGCTGCGGAGCTGGCACCTAAATAACTTGTTCTCCGAACCTTGCATTTTCATGTAAAATATGAAGAAATTGCATTAAAGGGAGTAAGGAAATGTTGAAAATAGGGATTATAGCTCCGTATCAAGGCTTAAAAGAAGTAGCAAACAAGGTCAGTGAAGCTCACCAGGAAGTGATTATAGACGTACAGTTAGCTGATCTGGAAGAAGCTGTAGAACCTGCCCGCCAGTTTGAGGAGCAAAACTACCATGTATTGATCAGCCGGGGCGGAACGGCACAAATTTTGCGTGAACGAACTTCTCTTCCAGTAGTGGAAATAGATGTTTCCGGCTACGATATACTGCGTACGCTGCTGCTCTTCAAAGACTCTAAAGAGCCTATAGAGTTAATCGGGTTTCCCAACGTCTGCCATGGGGTGAATCAGGTGGCGGAACTATTGGGTATATCCATTTCCTATCAGGTTATTCACAGCTCTTCAGAAGTGCATCAGGCAGTAGAGGATGCTATCAGCCGGAACATTCAAGTTATTATTGGAGACACAGTAACTTTGACGACAGCCCGGCGTTTTGGGCTGGAGGGGATTATGATAACCTCTGGTCCGGAGTCTGTGGAACAGGCTGTCTTTCAGGCAAAAGAAGTTGGAAGACTAGTGCTTTATCAGGACTCGATGCACAGAAGCTATCATCATTTACTGGAGCATTTACCGGAAAATATTGCTTTAATCAAAGATACCGGGGAATTAATATTTGCTAACCAGTCATTTTTAAATCTCTTTCGATTGACCTCGTATGTAAATCAAAATGCTGAGAAGAGCAATACATTGCAGAGCTTGCATCAAAAAATGCTGAATTATTCTTTTCTTCAGGAGACGTTCGTTTTTGAGGGACGCAGTGTAATTGTAGAAGGAGAATTTTTAGTTGAAGGAAAAGAACGACTGTATTTTTTGAAAATCAGTGATGAAAACAGATACAAAATAGAACAAGATGGTTTATCCATTCAGCCGTTACAATCAGACATTGTTTCCTTTGGCCAAATTTCTACAGCTGATGAACGAGTACGTTCCGTTGTGGAAAAGGCGAAAAAGTTTACTGAATCCGTATATTTTATCCAGGGGGAAAATGGGACGGGTAAGCGTTCCATTGCTACCGCGCTGCATCATTACCGTAATAACTATATTGAAAATCAATGGGAAGTAAAACTGGACGAAGATTTCGGCGAAATTGCGATGAAGCGGCTCGAAGCTATGATTGTATCGGGAAGTGGCACATTTTACATTAAAAGTTGGGAGGCTCTTTCAAAAGATAGGCTTGAACAACTTTTTCAAATTGCCTCTGCTTCCGCTTCTGTAATTATATTTGCTGCCAGGCAAACTGAGCTGCCTTTGCTTCAGGAGAAATTTCAAAAAGAAAGCCTGGTGCTTTCACTGCCTCCTTTACGTGAGAGAATCGAGCACTTACCGGAATATATACGCACATTCATTGCCAGAAACAATTCAAAATACGGGAAACAGATTGTGGGAGTGGAAAGCGGCCTTTTGTTAGAATGGAAAGCCTATCACTGGCCGAGGAATCTGCATGAACTGCAGGAACTGGTTGAAGTGGGTGTACGGAACTCCGACGGTCCGTATATTTCCAGAGAAGCCATTCTGACTAATGCTGAATCCACTGATGGAAGGGGTGAAGTGCTGGATCTGAATCAGCCACTGGATAACATTGAGAAACAAGTGATCAACTTAGTGCTTCAGGAAGAAAACATGAACCAGACCCGGGCTGCCAAACGATTGAACATTAACCGATCAACATTATGGCGTAAGCTCAAAAGCTGAAGATTAAATGGAACGAAATAAGAATAAGTAAAACACCTCTAACGTCGTTTTCCAAGTGAAACCGGCAGATGGAGGTGTTTTTTTATGGAAATGAAATGACAGGAAGATTATGACGTAAAGAAGGGTAACCCCTTTTTCTTGCTTTAAATCCCGCTTCCCGGGTTACACTGTACGCATCACTCATCTATAAATTTTAGAGAGGTGAGAATAAGCGAAAACATATTTATGACAAGGTGGGAATCAGCTATGAAAGCAAATATCATGTACGAAGCGGGCGATGTCCGTGTGGAAGACGTACCGAAGCCAGAGGTGCAGGAGCCGACGGACAGCGTGTTGAAGGTTGTTGCTGCGTGCATCTGCGGAAGTGACCTGCATCCGTACCGTCACATGCATGCCCATGATCACGGGGAAGGCGAGCCGATGGGACACGAAGTGATTGGCCGCATCGATGAAATGGGCTCCGGCGTAACCGATTTTAAGCAGGGAGATCTCGTCGTCGTGCCATTCGCGTATGGGGATAATACGTGCCCGTACTGCCAGGAAGGGCTGCAGACGTCGTGTGTGAACGGCGGATTTATGAACGGCTGCCAGGCAGAATATGTACGCATCCCGCAGGCGCAGGGGAGCATGTTTAAGCTGCCGGACCACATCGATGACGATTCACCGCTGCTTCCGTCCCTGTTGACCATTTCGGACGTTTACGGCACCGGCTACCATGCAGCCGTTATGGGCGGTGTGAACGAAAATACGACCGTCACCGTGGTGGGTGATGGAGCCGTCGGACTGCTTGCTGTGCTGTCTGCGAAAAAGCTCGGCGCACCGAAAATTATTTTAATGGGACGCCATAAGGAACGCACCGACCTTGGAGTGGAATTCGGTGCCACTGACGTCGTTTCAGAGCGCGGGGAGGAAGGCATTGCCAAAGTCCGCGAACTGACAGACGGTGAAGGGACCCACGTCGTGCTTGAGTGTGTCGGGCTGATGCCGGCCTATGACATGAGCGTGGGCGCTGTCCGCCCGGGCGGTGTGATCAGCCGTGTGGGCGCGCCGCAGTATGAGGAGGCGCCGGTCGGGTTTACAAGTCTTTTCCGTCACAATATTACATTGACGGGCGGTCCAGCTCCGACCCGTGCATATATGGACGAGCTGCTGCCGGACATTCTCGACGGCACCCTTAATCCGGGCCGCGTGTTTGATGTCACCATGGGAATCGAAGACGTTCCGGAAGGCTACCGGGCGATGAATGACCGTGAAGCACTTAAAGTACTGGTGAAGCCGTAAGATAAGCGAATAACCGCCAAAGGGAAGACACATTCATTTGTGTTTTCCCTTTTTTATATTAATGTTTGTAAATGCGCTTGGAAGAAATTCCATATTATGGGATGATAAACGAAATGATGGATAAAGGGGAGGGGCATCTATTGACTGCTGATACTATATTTTTACGCTTTTTGCTGCTGCTTTTATCAATTTTTATTGTCATTGGAGTATTGGTTCCCTGGCTCGCCCGCAAATGGTATATAAGGCGAAACGGACATCCAAGAGAGAAAAGGCACGCCAATGATACTCATCGAAAATTGACATTTGGGGTTGTGACAGCAAACCTTGTGATTTTGATATTTGCGAATGCCTCTGATTTGCTGCCCTGGGTTTTGGTTTTAATTCTGTTTCTTGGCTGCTTGGTCATTTACATTACAGGGAGCGCGTATTTATGGAAAAAAGAGAGCGCCAATAAAGACGATTACCGCTACGAGATGCTGGTTAACGGGGGATCAGTGATCGGGGGAGGCCTGCTTATACTGGTATGGACCGTATTTATATTTTGACGTGGCTGTTTACGTATATTATCCAGAAGCACGTACCAGCAAAGGAGAGTATATATGGTTACTATTATATTGCTCTGTATCATGTCTGCGGGAGCAGGGCTGTGGGTTCGCGGCCGAAAGAAAGGATCACGGATGAGAGTGTTTGTCGGAGCCCTGGGCACAGTAGCTCCGCTGCTGTACTTAGCCGGAGGCGGACTGCTTCTGCCGCTGGCCCCGCTGATTGCGTTAGGAGCTTTCTATTGGACGGGGAGCGCATCGAGTAGTTAGTGCCAATACCTCAAACTTAATAAAGAGGAGGGCGTTATTATGCTGGAGAAGCTGGCTTACGCTTTTACTGCTTATCATGCCATTTATTACCTTCGGAGTCTAAATGCTGCAGTAGATGTCTGATAAATATCCAGCTATAACAAACGTTCAGTTTACTGCATAAAAAATTTAATTATTCCATTTCCTGGCGGACTTCTTCCAGTTTTTATCGGTTGCGGATATTTTTCAAATGTGCATTGTTGAAATCACTAATAAACCTGTGAGAGTATATAAAAATACTAAGCAGCCAAGCTTCTCACCCGGCATATTATTCCAGTAAACTCCCTGCCTGTCACTGAATAAACACGCCATCATAATTATCATGTTTACTTATATTCATCAGAGGTTATATATAAAGATATTAAAGTGAGCAGACAACGGAGCTGGAAGACGAAGGAAATTAAGCAGGCGCGCATTATACAAATATGACAATGGGGGAGCGGAAAAGACATTACGTAAAAAGTAATGGGAAACAAAGAAGCATGCGAATCGTGCTATAGCTTTGTGCTATGGAAAGGGGTATTTTTTATGCAGGAGCAATGCGAAAATATCACGCTGGACGACATTATGTTAACGTGTGACGGATACTTACATGTAGTAATGGAAGGAGAGCGGTCACTGCACTTGAAGGACAATGACGGCTTCCGCTATTACTACGATAAAAAAACGCAATGGATTTATGCAGATAACGGCCGGGGCGGCTGGAATTTCCTGAGCGTTGTTGAAAAACCACAAACCGCTTCATATAGAAGCAATTTGCTCGAACGGGTGAAGCTGAGACTTAAAAAGTGGAAGTGGGCTTTTGATAATTAATAAAAATAGAATGAAGTATTTAAATGAAGATTAATGATAGACAGGCAGAGGCTTCCTTCCGGGGGGTCTCTGCTTTTTATATGCGCAAAAAAGCGGCCCCCGTTTTGGAGGCCGCTTCCTGAAAAGGTGAGTTATTTCATTGCCTGCTGCATGGCGTCAAATACTTCCGTGTTCTGCAGATTTCCGGAGAAGGCTTCTTCGCCCGGGCCTTCAGCATAAACGGTAATATCCACCGCGGTATGGTCCGTGCTCGTCCAGTCGAAGCCGGCGCGTTCGCTCAATACGTGGTTAAATCCGCTCTCGAGCGTTTCGGCTTCCTCCACCATGGTTTGTTCCTCACCGGTCAAGGTCATGCCGGTATGCTCTTCAAATACTTCGGAAGGAGTCTCCTCACCGAGAAGCACCTGCTCCTGCATGTCTGCGCCGGTGGCCTCCACGTTATTCAGAAGCGACGGATGGTTATCCTCCGTAGCCTTGCTGGCGCTTCCGCCTGTGTCGTGGTCACTCGCGACGACCACGAGCGTGTCCTCGTGCTCCTCGGAGTAAGCCGTTGCTTCTTCGACCGCCTGTTCAAAAGCTTCGGTATCAGACATCATCCATGCCGGGTCGTTGGCATGCCCGGCCCAGTCAATCTGGCTGCCCTCCACCATAAGAAAGAAGCCGTCTTCATCCTGGGACAGGTGGTCAATCGCCGAGGAGGTCATCTCTGAAAGGGATGGCTGAACGGGGCTCTGCTCCAGGGAAGTATTCATGGCATCATCGGCGAACAGCCCGAGGATCCGGTCACCGTCTGCATCATTCATGGCGAGCTCGGTTTCCACATATTCAAAACCGGCGTCCGTGGCGTGGTCAATGTAGTTTTCGCCGTCTTCCCGGATGCCGCCCTCCGCTTCCGGCAGGAAGTGCTCCCGGCCGCCACCGTACATTAAGTCCAGGTTATCATTTTCAGTCATCTGCTTCGCGATTTCGGTGTAGTTGTTCCGGTCATCCACCGAGGAAGCAAACACAGCCGGAGTTGCGTGGGTAATTGTCGAGGTCGCTACGAGCCCGGTGGATTTCCCCATGTCGGCCGCCTCATCCAGAATTGAGGATTTGGATTCGCCGTCCGGTGTCATGCCAACCATTCCGTTATTCGTCCGTTCGCCGATGGCATAAGCCGTACCGGCAGCCGCAGAGTCCGTCACGACAGCGTCAGCAGAAGAAGTGTCCACCTTGCCGGTCGTCATGTCCCGCTCTTCCCACACCGGCTCGCCGTCCTTATAAAGACTGTAATTTTTCGATACGCTGTCCGAGAATCCGTCGGGAATCATGAGAATAACGTTTTGTGCCTGCGCTTCTTCAGCAGCCGGTTTCGTGCTTCCGGCTGAATCGTCTTTTTCGTCGTTTTCCGATGCCATCGCGGTGCTTGCAACCAGTCCGCTTGCCCCCAGCAGTAAGGCTGCTTTCGTCGGACGCTTCCACTTCATCATTCAATGACCCCCTAAATAGTTTTAGCCGTGGATAACTCCACGTCCCCCACTATAGGGTTATTTTATGAAGCAGGTGTTAGCGGTGTTTAAACTTCCTGTAAAGGAAATAATGGAAATGTGTTAAATAATTTACATTTGAAATTTATTGCTTCAATTAAACAGATGTTTGACTGTTTGATCAAAGAAGTATAAGATTCAATTAAACAAACATTTAATTGTAAGAATGAAAGGAAGATTTGTATGGCTAAAACTAACGATCAGTGTGAAATATACTGCTTTGACCCGGAAAAGGTGGCCCGCGTCCAGAATCAGGTCGGGCAGGTGGATGCGCGCAGCGCTTCGCAGTGGTTTAAAGTACTTGCCGACGAAACCCGGTACAAGGTAGCCTACGCCCTCAGCGTCGAAGGCGAGCTTTGCGGCTGTGATCTGGCCAATATTCTGGGAACCTCGACGGCCACGGTCTCTCATCATTTGCGAATCCTCCGCCAGGCAGGCGCCGTCACCTACCGCCGGGAGGGTAAGCTGGTGTTCTACACACTCGCCGGAAATCAGATTACTCACCTGCTCGGAGGCATGGCACCGGGAATGGAGGAGAAGCCCCTTGGCATCTAAAGAGGAAACCCTTGAACGAAAATCAGAGGAGAAAGGATGCTCGTGCTGCAGCGAAGAAAATACGAGTTCTTCATCAGTAACGGGCACTGGCTCCCGCAGCTTTTCGATCAATTTAACCCCGGTCGAAGAAACGTCCTGCTGCAGTTCGGATGATGCAAACGAAGAGGGAAGCTGCTGCGCCCCGGAGGCGCCCGCAGACCAGAGGGAGCCAGGCAAAAATGCTCCAGCAAACGAATACACCTTTCAGGTGGAGGGTATGGACTGTCCTTCATGTGCGTCTACGCTTCAAAAGGGCGTGTACCGTCTGCCCGGGGTGCAGGAGGCAAGGGTTCAGTACACGACCGGCAGCATGCAGGTGTCCACCGACGGGACGCTGGCTCCGGCAATGATCAGGCAAACAGTGCAGCGGCTCGGATATGATACCCAGCTGCCGGCAGCAGATACCGGAGAGGCCTATAACATTTACGGCATGGACTGCGGCTCGTGCGCCGCGACCGTCAGCAAACACTTTGCGCAGCTCGACGGTGTGAGGGACGTGCAGGTGCAGTTCGCGACGGGAAAAATGACGCTCGATCACGAGCTGCCGCAGGAAACGGTGAAAGAGGAGGTCCGCCGGCTCGGGTTTGAAGCGGAGCCAGTCAACGATCGCAGTTCGTCTGCGAGCCGGCCGGAAGCCTCTCCGCTGCGCGGAATGACGAATACGATCGTCTCCGGCGTGCTCCTGCTGGCCGGTATTGCGGGCTCGCTGATGCCGGTCCCGGCGATCATTTCAATCATGCTGTATCTTTCTGTTATTGTCGTCGGAGGCTACAAGCCGGCGAATAGTGCTTATTTTGCCATTAAAAGCCGGTCGCTTGATATGAACGTGCTCATGATGGGAGCTGCGATCGGTGCTCCGCTCATCGGGGAATACTTTGAAGGGGCGCTCGTCGTCTGGCTGTTTGCGCTTGGCAACGCCCTCCAGCAGTATTCGGTGGCTAAAACGCGCAAATCCATCAGCCATCTGATGGATCTGGCGCCGGCGGAGGCCTGGGTGAAGGCTGGGGACACATGGATCCGGCGCCCGGTGGAGGAGGTCCGGCTTGGCGAGACGATGCTTATTAAGCCGGGAGAAAAGATTCCTCTGGACGGCACGATTCGCGGAGGACAATCGATGGTCGACCAGTCCCCGATTACCGGGGAATCGCTTCCGATTGATAAAGCATCCGGAGATAAAGTATATGCCGGCACGCTGAATGACTTCGGCAGCCTGGAGGTCGAGGTGACTGCACGTCCGGAGGATACGACGCTTGCACGGATTATTCATTTAGTCGAAGAGGCGCAGGAGCAGCAGGCACCGACCCAGAGCTTCGTGGACCGGTTTGCCGCCGTGTACACGCCGATTGTGTTTGCCGCTGCGATCGCCGTTATTGTCGTACCGCCGGTCATTGGTTTTGGCGGCTGGGCGGACTGGGTGTACCGGGGGCTGGCACTGCTCGTGGTGGCCTGTCCGTGTGCGCTCGTCATTTCGACACCGGTCGCCATCGTGTCGGCTATCGGCAATGCGGCCAAGCAGGGCGTGCTGATTAAAGGCGGAGCCTTTCTTGAAGCCGCTGGCACCCTGAATGCCCTGGCCTTTGATAAGACGGGCACGCTCACCGAAGGCAGACCCGTTGTGGAAAAGGTTTACGCGGCAAACGGCGACGAGGACCGGCTGCTGTCGATTGCGTCGACCCTGGAGGCATACTCCAGCCACCCGATCGCCCGCGCAATTACAGCGTATGCTGGGGAACAGAAGGTGTCCTCCCTGAATGGAACGAATTTTTACGCGGAACCGGGGAAAGGCGTCGCCGGTACCATCGAAGGCAGAGCGTATGCTGCCGGAAAGCCGGAGTGGCTGAAGGAGCAGGGCGCTCAGACGCAAGAGTTCGAAGAAGAAGTCGAAAAGCTTCAAAACGAAGGCATGACCGTGGTGTTGATCGGCGACGGGGAGAGCGTTCTGGGCTATGTAGGCGTTGCTGACAAAATCCGGCCGATGTCCTCGGAAGCGGTACAGTCGCTTCATAACAACGGCATCCGTGAATTGACCGTGCTTACCGGTGACAATGAGGGCACCGCTGCGAAAATTGCGGGCCAGGCGAACATTGACCGGTACATGGCCGGGCTGCTGCCGGAGGATAAAGCTAAAGCCGTGCGCACCCTCCAGCAAGAGGGCCGCCGTGTCGGCATGATAGGCGATGGCATCAATGACGCGCCGGCGCTTGCCACCGCGGATATTGGTATTGCGATGGGAGGAGCCGGGGCAGACACGTCGATGGAGGCCGCCGACATCGTTCTGATGGCGGATAATCTTGACAAGCTTCCGTATACAATCCGGCTCAGCCGGAAGGCGCTTGGCATCATTAAGCAGAACATCTGGTTTGCGGTGCTGATTAAAGTGGCCGCACTGGCGCTGATCGTGCCGGACCTGTTGACGCTGTGGATGGCGGTGCTGAGCGATACCGGAGCGGCACTCATTGTTGTCGCCAACAGCCTGAGGCTGTTCCGGCTGCGGGGATAAACGATTGTGATATAAACGTAAAAGCCAGACGGGCCGCCCGTCTGGCTTTTTGCTGTTTACTGATTTAACGCCTGCTCGAGGCTTTTAATGTTATCTTCCATTAACGAAACGTAGGTGGCATCATTTTCGACATCTTCCTTCATGACGCTCGAAAGGTTATGCAGATAGGCAACATCTGCGCCAATTTCGTCCTGGACGGTTTCTGCTGTTTTCGATGGGATGTTTTGCTCAAGCAGCACCGTGTTAATATCATTTTCTTCTGCCGTGGCCACTATATCATTGATTTCCTGAACGGAAGGCTCATCCTGAGCATTAATGCCGCTGACCGGGATCTGTTCGAAGCCGTACCGCTCCTCCCAGTAGCCGTAAGCCGCGTGAGAAACAATAAACTGATTTTGATCGCTATTTTCGGCAACGTCTGTGAATCCCTGGTCAATGTCTTCAAGGTCAGACACGAGTGCCTCATAGTTTTCCTCAAACGTTTCCTGCTGCTCCGGCATTTGTTCGACCAACTCGTTTTTAATACTTTCAGCAGCCTGCTGGGCCCGGACCGGATCAAGCCATACGTGAGGGTCCACGCCGCCGTGGCTGTGGCCTTCTTCACCGTGGCTGTGATCATGTTCTTCTTCATCATGGCCGTGGTCATGATCGTGCTCTTCTTCCTCATGGCTGTGGCTCTCTTCGCCGTCGCTGTGTTCATGACTGTCTTCATGGCTGTGGTCGTGCTCCTCTGACGATTCCAGCAGGTCCATGTTATTTGTCAGCTCCAGCACCTTCACATTTTCGCCATTTACCGTACTTTTTGCTTCATCCGCGAAGCCTTCCATACCACTGCCGGTCATAATAAACATGTCGCTCTCGGCAATATCGGTCAGGGTCTGAGGGGTTGGGTCAAAGGAATGGGCATTGGAGCCGGGCGGAACAACGTTTTCAACATTCACGTAATCGCCGCCGATCTGTTTGGCAAAATCCTCCCAGGCAAACAGGGTAGTGTAGACATCCAGCTTTTCGTTTTGTGTCTGCTGATCTTCATTACTGTCACCGGAGGCGTTTTGCTGATTATTGTCACTGGTGCTGCAGGCCTGGAGCATGAGAGCACCGGCAACTAATGAGACGCCTAAAGCAGTTTGTTTTTTCATTGTATTCGTTCCTTTCGTCAGTAGCTTGATGTTTGGGAAATGCTTAATGCGCGATCATTTCATGGGTGATTTCTTCACCGTCCATGTCTGACGGGTAGTAGGTTGGCCAGTTTTCCACTTCCTCGAGCAGCTCGTCGCTGTCATTGCCCCAGTAGAGGTGGTAGTGCCCGGCATCGGTCGGATTGATATCATGGTCGCTGAACTGAATGTACTGCGGCATGCCTTCGTCTCCTTGCTCGAGTTCAAAGATGTAACGGACCCCGCGGTTGCCTGCTTCATACTCTAAAATTTCATGGCCGCCCGAAACGTATTCGCCGCTCATTTCTTCTCCGTCCTGGAAGAAGGTAACGGTGCCGTCCTCAATCGTGATTCGGTCCACATTTGTCTGATAGCCTTCCTCGTAGTATTCCTTATATTCTTCCTCCGACATTTCTTTGTCTTCCTCCGCCTTATGGGCGAACACTTCATCGAGCGTGCCGTCTTCCAGATAAGGGTAAACGGACTGCCAGTCGCCGGCCCAATCGGAAAGCGGGCGATCTTCTACTTCATCATTATAGAAAAAGCCATTATAAATGCGCTCGGATTCGGTGTCCTGGCCATGGCTGTGATCATGGCTGTGGCTTTCATCCTCATCATGGCTGTGGTCGTGGCTTTCTTCGTTATGACTGTGATCGTGATCATGCTCCTCGTTATTATCACTGTCATTTTCGTCAGCCTGTTCCTGTTCATCGCTTTGGAATTCTTCATCCGAATGTTCCTGGTTCTGCTCCTCGGCCTCCGAAGCATTTTCGCTTCCCGAGTTTTCCTCCGAGTCGTTGCCGCACCCTGTCATAATCATTGCACTGACCGTGAGGGCACTTAACCCTTTTAATGGAAATTTTCTCATGAATACCACTCCTTTTTGTAGTTAATCGTAATTATTACGATTTATTGGTTAAAAAAATGCACGTACCATTCAAGCATGAGGATGTTCGTCCCCGGCATGCGCGTAATCGTGCGCAGGAACAAGCCACGGGAAAGGGTCATGAAAGTCATTTTCGCCCAGCTGCTGTTCCTCTTCGGTCAACAGGCACGCCGTCAGTTTCCTGGTTACCTTCTGCTGATCCAGATGCTGGCCGATAATCACCAGCTCGGTGGCCTTGTCGCCGACTGCCGGGTCCCAGCTGTCCTTTAACTCGGGCTGTTCCTCGAGCATACGCTGCTGCTCGCCGGCAGGGAGGGAGGAGACCCAGTAGGACACCGGTTCCAGCTGAATGGATGTACCGGCCTGAGACAATAAAAGCGCCGTATCATTACGGGTGACGCACCAGATAATGCCCTTCGCCCGGAGCACCTGCTTGGGGAATTCCTCTAAGTATTCGAGCAGCCGTTCGGAATGAAAGGGGACCCGGCTCCGGAAAACGAACGAAGAAATATGGTATTCCTCCGTTTCAGGCTCGTGCTCCTGGTCAAGCTCCTGCAGCCAGCCGGGCGCCTGGAGAGCTTCATCAAATGAAAATCTGCCGGTTCCAAGTACCCTGGAAGGAGCGACGCGGCCATACGATGTTTCAATGATTTCAGCTTTCGGCTGAAGAGCCCGCAGGATGCTTGTTAAATGCTGGATCTGCTCCTGGGTGAGCAAATCTGTTTTGTTTAAAACCAGCACATCGCAAAACTCAATCTGCTCAATCAGCAGATCGGCAATTTCACGCTCATCGTCGTCTCCTGCACTTTGTCTGCGCTCCTGCAGCGTTTCGCCTGAGATATAATCGGTCCAAAACCGGGCTGCGTCAACCATCGTGACCATGGTATCGAGCCGGCAGATGCCGGTAAGATCGATTCCCGATTCCTCGTCCTCATAGGTGAATGTCTGGGCGACGGGAATGGGTTCGCTGATGCCGGTGGATTCGATTAAAATATAATCCACGCCGCCGCGCTCAGTAATTTTCTGCACCTCCTGAAGCAGGTCATCCCGCAGCGTATAGCAGATGCAGCCGTTCGACATTTCCACCAGATTCTCCTCCGTACGGGAAAGAGAGCTGCCGCGTTCAATCAGACCGGCATCGATATTGATTTCGCTCATATCGTTAACGATCACTGCCACCTTCCAGTCGGCCTGCTCATGGAGCAGGTGATTCAGCAGTGTCGTTTTGCCGGAACCCAAATATCCGCTCAGGACAGTAACCGGAATGGCTGAAGACATGTTTGACTCCTCCTTATGTAAAATGTAAATCGTAAACGTTACGATTTGTGTGCTTCAACTACTTTATAAAACATTTTTTATAATGTCAACGTCTGTTTATGTATTTTTTTAACAAAAACAAATCGACTCAAAAAGAAAAACCCTTTGGCGAAAAGGGTTTTATCAGAATTTGGATCAACATAATTTTTTAATACGTGAAGCAAATGTCAGGCCTTTGGCTGGTGCTGGTTCCGAACCACCAGCACATCGCAGGAAGCCCGGCGCATGATGCTCTCAGATACACTACCGAGAATAAACCGCTGCGTCCGGCCCATTCCGGACGCCCCGGCAACAATCAGGTCAGCTCCGTATTTTTGGGCGGCCTCCACCGGAATAGCCGTTTTGGGCGTGCCGCGTTCTATGGAAAAATGAAGAGGCTCCGGCCCGTGATTTTCTGCCTCACTCCAGGCTTTGTATTCGGCAAGCAGCTCATCCGCCCGCTTTTGATATACGCTGATGATGTCTTTGGTGTAGGGCTCGAGCGAGGAAAGGGACTGCGTGTTCAGCACGTAAATCACCCGGGCCGCGCTGTGGTTTCTTTTGGCCATATTTAAGCCGGCATAGAAGGCATTTCTGGATGCATCTGAGCCATCGACAGCGATTAGTATCGACCGGTAAGCTTTCGGCGCGCTGTTTTTCACCACCCAGACGTCGCAGGAGGCGCGTCGGACGATACCAGCGGAAACACTGCCAAGCCGCTTCCTTTCGCCTGTGCCGGCGCCGGAGCCGCCCGTTACGATCAGGTCCGGCCCGAAGGATCTTGCAATATCATCTGCAACAGCTGTCTTTGGAATGCCTTCTTTAATGAACACGCGCACGTGGTAGATACCGGCGTTCTCGGCTTGTTCCTTTCCCCGGGTGATGATGTCACTGCCTTTTTTATTCAGGGCATGAAGCATTAAATCCGGCTGCTGCTTCCGCAGCTCTTTAATATTATGGTAATCAACAATATGGCAAAGCCCCAGGTCGCTCTCATGAGCCAATGCGGTATCGATGCCTTTGGCTAAAGCAGCTTCAGCTTCCTCCGATCCATCCAGCGCTACGAGTATCCGTCGGTACGAAAGAGGCATTGGCATTCATTCCTTTCCTGCTCCTATGGTGGTTAACAGCATGGGAGGCGTGAGATAGGGTAATTATTTCTTCCCGGAGTCCCGGCACATTTTTCTGAAGGTGGTATACATAATATATGCGTAGGAAGTAATAGCCACAAGCCGGACCAGCCGAAGTTCAGGCCGGAGAATCCGGGCATTGGAAACGCCGGTCCAGACACCTATGGCAAATAAACAGAGCTTCAAAACCCCAAAATCTGCAATGGAATACGCTCGGGCAGCTTCATACAAGCGATTGATAAAATCCTTCATCATAAAGCTCCTTTCTGAGTGGTCTCCATTATTTATTACAATGCTAAATGCCCCTTACATTAATGGAAAGTCTGACGAGGCAACGTAGTAGGTGATCAATGTCTCTTCCGGATAACAAGCCGGAGCGAAGGAAAAGGGGGCGGACTCGATGGCTACGATCTTCATTGCCAGCTGGCGGAAATGAATTTCGTCTCCCAGATCGAAACGAACCTGGCGGCAGTGGTCCAGAAACAATTCCTCCTGAAGCTCTATAGCACTGCCGAGAAACCACAATTCGTTAGCCTGCGTGTCATCAGCAGCCAAAAAAACAATGCGAATGAGGGAATGCCGTCCCACGTAAAACGGATTCTCTGGTAGCTTTTGTTCCGACACCTCCATTCGGTCCACTCCTTTTAAGGTTTATAAAGTAATTTTAACCAGCCAGTCTTTCGGATTACGGCTTTTGACCGTCACGCGGTTTTCAAAAAAGCTTGTTTTTTGGTACAGCCGACAGTATTGAAGGCATAGATAATAGGTCCATTCTTCAAGAGAAGGGCGCGAAAAGGTATGGTTGGGATAACGGACAAGAGCCGAGAGCTTGCAGAAATAACGTTTGGCCTCACGGTCTGCATGCAGGGCGGGGGCGTCCAGCGCAAGCCGGGCCGCGTGATTTAAAGTGGAGGGCAGCGGGTCATCCGTCGAAAGGGTGTATTCCTGCCATTCAAGGGGATGAAAGCAGTACACGTAAAAGGGCAGAAGAACCGCCGTTTTGATATTTTGATGTGCTGCATCTATTAGTTCTTCCATGCTTTCCGGAATCCGTCCACCCATGGCCTGAAACATTTCTTCAAACGCGGCGTGCTTCATTTCATATTTCATAATCCTCCTCCTTTTATAAACGGCTTTTTACAAGGGGGAAACGGGATCAATGGAATAAAAATGCTGAGACAGTCTAGAAGTCGAAAACAATGATTAGATTAAATTAAGGAACAAATGCCAGGGCCTTACTACCTTTATAATTACCATTATACACGTAAAAAAGGTAATTACACCGTCAATAAGTCCTTTAGTCATGACTTGCAACTAAATACATAGAAAAATAATTACCTTTTTAAAACCGGAGGTGAGGAAGAAACGCTTTTGCCTGAAAGCATCTGTTTTAAGGAGATAAAAAAGCAAAAGCAGGAGCAGGCTATCAAAAACCAGGAGACATTGTGTAAAAATAATATCATTTGAGAAAGGGTGAAAGGTTAAATTAAGGGGGGGGGGGCAGTATTGTGTGGTAAAATGACGGTGGAAAATGGAATTGTATGGAAAGGGGTGAGGCGATGCCGTCCGAAGCTGCATTGGGTTTACGGTTGCTGGTTCTAACAGTGGTCGTAATGATTGCCGCCATTTTCGCCATCCACTGGCTGAGCAGGAAATGGTATATCAAACGAAACGGCGGTCCTCGAACGAAAGGCTATGCAAACAGGGGGCATCTTATCATCCGATACATATTCTCCGGTTTGTTTTTAGCAGGAATTATTCTGGTAAATGCCTTTCAGAAATTTTTAGGGCCCTCCGTTTTGGCTGGTTTGTTACCGTTTTACGCCTTATATACGGTAATAAGTGTGCATCTGTGGAAAAAGGAAAGCGGCAATCCCGAAGATTACCGGTATGAGTGGTTCGTGCAGGGAGGGACGCTGCTTGTGATCGCAGCAGGAATTACCGCGACCCTGCTGTGGCTGGAGTAAATGGAAGAAACCAAACAGCGTTACTCCGAGAATCCGCCACGGGCCTTCAAAGTAAAAGCAGATGCTTCCGATAAAAAACCACAACCCTAATAAAAAATCGTTAAGCGTATACAGCGTGTTGTAAATTTTCTTAAAGAAAAGAGTGTGGCTCTGCATCCGGCTTTCTATATAAGCATTCCTGGAGGCGGTCTCCTGGTTGCTTTGATCGCGTGCTTCAGTACGCATGCTAAGTCTCCTTTCTTTTTTACAGTATTCCATACATGTATTAACAAATTTAAAAGTGTTAAAACTTAAGTCGAAGCAGGGATGAAATTGGTCACTTATCGTTTGGCTGTTCCTTCGTAAAATCATGATATAATAAAGGTGAAAAATCGTGATAATAGTTTGCGAATCACTGCTTAAAAGTCCTTTATGGAAGACGTCCATCGGCTGGTTAAAAAAGTTTCACTGTTGCTGAAGGCGGATACCTGACGAAAGGAGATAAGCAAGGATGAAACGGTATCAACGCATCATGATAGCGGTAGACGGCTCTGAAGAAGCCCGCCATGCCCTGGAGCGCGGCATCTCCCTGGCCAAGCAGATGGAAGGAGAGCTTTTACTTTGCCATATCATCACCAGCGATGATTACAGCCGGGTGCGGGTGTATCGGAATGCTATCCGGCAGGCGGCAGTAGATAATGGAATAAGTCTTTTGGAAGCAGGCAAAAAAGCAGCGGAAGAAGCCGGGGTCGAAAAAGTCGCGATCATTATGAATCACGGAGATGCTCCAGCCCGACATATCGCCAGAGAAATTGCGCCATTATACAATACAGACATGGTCATCGCCGGTGCATCGGGTGCAGGAAGAGGCGACCGGCGTATGCTCGGCAGTGTATCCGCCGGCATTGCTCATGCTGTCGGATGCGATGTGCTGGTAGTGAAAAATCGTTCCTTCGAGGAACGGTACCGCAGCATATTGGTGGGTATCAATTCCTCGTCACTGGCGATGGAAGCTTATGAAGTGGCCATGGCGATAGCTCAAGAGCACGGCTCCAGCCTGGCGGCTGTCCGGGTCATTCCACCACGGAAGGCACTCGCCGCCGAGGAAGAGCTGGTCGATTCCCAAAAGGAGAAAGGGGTACAGGAAGATCCGCTGGTGCAGCGTTATCAACGCCTGGCGAAGGAGGGAGGCATACAGCATTTTCGGATGGACATAAGGTACGGGGCACCCCAGCAAATGCTTCCCGAAGAAGCGGCCCGGGAATACAAGGCGGATCTTCTGGTTATTGGCTCCATTGGCTTCGGTACAGAGCGAAAGGAGCATCTGAACCGTTTATCGGAGGCAGTGGTCCGAAAAGCCGACTGTGATGTGCTTCTTATCCGTCATCGCGGGCCGGCGCAGAAAAAGGCTTTCAGCTGACGCAAAAAGCCCGCTTTTCCATACAGGAAAAGCGGGCTGCGCTCATTCGCGGGAGGTGTTTTAGAAAAACGGTTCAAGCCGGAAAAAAATTACTCCTGCATAAACATGAAACAGCGGATGAGCAGCTCTAAAAAGACTCAAGCCCGTCGCTCACTTCCCTGGGACGAGGACGGCTCCCACACAGGCGATGTCAGGGTGACCAGCGACAGCCACTGGTACCGGTAATAGGTGTATTCATACTTGTACGGGTGCGGACAGTAGGCGTGCCACGGCTTGACCGGGCCGTTAAAATGAACAGCGGCCGGGGCCTTGAGGGCCTCCACCACCCGTTCCCCATAGGCCTGGGAGGGGAGAGGCTGCGTAAACATCTCGGTGGTGGTGTTCCACCGGGGATGCCACCACCACTGCTCCGGGTACGTCACGGCATGCAGGCTGTCGGCGAAGGAATGCCCCCGGCGGGTCATCTGCGTAAAGACAGCGGTGGACAGGTGCCGGGCCTTCCATTGCGGCACATTGATCATCATCAGGCCCGGATCGAGACCGCCGTGCACCCGCGGCAGCCCCAGGACTGCTGCCCGTTCGGCGTCAGGCCGTGGTTCTGCCACGGCCACCGCCCAGTCCCCCAGGGGCTCGTCCCACAGGGCGGTGATGTCCGTGCGAATCAGGGTGTCGCTGTCCAGATACAGGACCCGGTCGACCCCTCCCTCGATCAGGTATGGAAGCAGCAGCCGGTAGGCGGCCGCCCGGGGGACGTGGCGGTAATGCTCCAGGTCGGCCCAGTACCGGTCGGAGTAAAAATCCCATTCATCCGGGATCAGACGGATGGTGGTATGAAAATGCTGCGCGAGCTGCTCCAGGTAGCATTTGTTCTTGAGCGAAAGGCCTCCGTCCACAATACAAAAGACCAGGCGCTCCGGCTGCGTGGTATTAGCCAGCAGGGACATCATAGCGACCCCCAGCGAATCAGCATAATGATGATCGGCGACGGAAGCGATTACATAGGGTTGATGGGTTTTCATAGGCGCTCCTTTCCTGTAAAGCCAGGCAATGAATCGTTATGGTCGATGAGAATTCCTTATTACAAGCACATCCCTCCGGGCATGGCGCACCGTGTTTTCTGCAATGCTTCCCAGCAGGAACCGGGGGATCCGGTCTATACCAGATGCTCCCAGAATGACCAGGTGAGCCTGGTATTTTTTTGGCGCACTGAGGGGTATCACGGTTTTTGGTGCGCCCCGCTCTACGGAAAAATGAACAGAACCCGGTGACAGACCGCTTGTGTCGTTTAGGGCCCGGTAACGGTCCAGCAGCATCATGGCCCGTTTCTGATACGTGCGGATCATATCCGAGGCAAACGGTTCCATGGATGCGAGAGCCGGGGTATTTAACACATAGGCCACCTGAACGCGGCTGCGGTGACGGTGCGCCAGATGAAGACCGGCGTAAAAAGCGTTGACGGAAGCGTCAGAGCCGTCTACGGCAATGAAAATTGATCGATAAGAAGCGGCTGGGCGGCGTTCATTTTTGATGATCCAGACGTCGCAGGGGGCCCGGCGGACGATGCCAACAGCCACGCGCCCCAGATGTTTTTTTTCGATGGTGCCGGCTCCGGAGCCCCCGGCAATAATAAGGTCTGCCTGAAACTGTTCGGCCACTTCTTCCGGGATGGTCATTTTCGGTATGCCGCGCCGGATAAATATACGAACATCCCGGACACCTGCCTCTTTGGCCTGGGCTTTCCCTTGAAGCACCACATTGTCTCCCTGCTGGGCCAGTGCTTCTGTCAGGTCATCCGAAACCCCGGTCTGCAATTCCCGAAAGCTCTGGTTATCCAAAACGTGGCAGAGGGCGAGTACGCTGTCATGCGCCAGGGCTGTCTCGGTGCCGCGGGCCAGGGCAGCTGAAGCTTCGTCCGAGCCGTCGAAGGCAACAAGAATCCGGCGGTAGCGATAGGGCATCATGGTCGTTCCTTTCGGTCCCGGTTTTTAAAAAAATCAATCATCGGTGGGAAGCTGATGGCAAATAGCGCTATCATGATCTGTCACTGGTTTGGGCATAATGACTGTCAATACTCCACGTGTTCTGCGTGCTTTTCGTTGTCACGGGAAGCATTCTTTAGAAGTCGATTCGTGCCGGGGGTATCTTATTTTCTCCCAGGTCATAGGTTATTTGATGGATCGTGACGGTTCGTTGATTGTGAGGTACGTACGTCGAAACTGGTGACTGGGAAGGGACGGAAAGATTCCATACATGAACGATCGTTCCGAAGCCACTGGGAGAAGTCCGGTATGCAAGAAGGTCACCCTGATCGTTTCGGATAAAACAAATGCCGCGGCTCTGGCGGTGCAGGCGGATCATAGACAACACAGCCCCTTCCTTCCATAAGTGATGTTAAAAAATATTTACCGCTCCGCCGGCCAGGATGTGATGGCAGCCGCTCTAGCCTGCTGCATAAGCGGTTCTAAATATGCGAAATGAGAAAGCGAATCCGGGTGTCGCATGTAATGGCAAAGGAGCCCTCGTCCATGTATTCAGCCCTCCCTGTGCTTCAGGTCGGCCCGCCGGCGGGAAATCCAGGTGGAGGGTACCCGGTGATGCGTGTCGATTAACCTGGCTTTCTTCTGCAGGCGATAGTATTGACGGGACAGGTGGTAGACCCAGTATTCCACGGGGCTCGCCGTGGGATTGGTCTCGGGCAGCGGTGCAATCAAGGAGGCACTGTAAAAATAGCGTTTAATGGATGGGGAGGCGTTCAGCGCGGGCGCATCCACCGCGATGTACGTGGCATGGTTAAGCAAGGATGGTAACGGATCGGCCACCCATAGGGTATACTCCTGCCATTCATGGGGATGCCAGTGGTACATATAGAATGGCAGCAGCAGAGCTGCCGGCCGGTGGGCGTAGGCGAGCTGGACAAACCGTTCAATGCTTGCCGGCTGATAGTCTTCAAGGGCCTGAGTGATCTCGTTCCAAACAACATAGCGCATGGTGCGGGGCATGATATGCTCCTTCCTGTTCTTTGCGTTTTTCATGATTTTTCTCATGGTCCATTAGTGAATGTGAGATAATAACGAGGTCTTTAGGTCCGATTTGGTTTTATTATATAAAAATATCCATTTATTTCATCAGCCAAAAGTTGGGATATATGGATATATTAAAAATAAGTACTAACGACGCATATATTTTTATTTCGCCAGAAGGAAGAAAATTGGGCGAAGACTTGAGGCACATAGGAGGAGTGGTTTTCTTGAATTATGAGTCACTACTCAGGCATTGAAGTGTGTACTTCAACGAATCAAAATAATGGCAGCAGAAGGTACCTGGAGTATGTACAGTGTTTCATTTGGACTGAAAGAGGGAGGGGCTTGTATCAAATTGACGGACTATTTCATCTGCGAGATCAATAAAATTCATGGGAGCTTGAGAAGAGAGCGTTCGTAGAAGGGGAGGATGCTGGCGGAGCTTTATAGAAGCGGGCGGGATTTTTCGTCGGTTATAACGCCGGCTCTTGGAATTACTGGAATTGCGCACAAAACAAAAAAAAGCCCTGCGCCCATGCAGGGGAGCCAATCGCTCTTTATCGGAGTAAGGAGAAACCTGCCAAGCGTCAGTTGAGTAAGGATGATACTGTTATTATACAGAAAAATCGCTTTTTGTCCTGGGCCCTGAGTCTTTATTTGTCAAAAAATTACTTTATGCCTACGAGCATACGTTTGCAAGGTGGAATGGTTGGCGCCGCAGAAGCAAAAAAATGATAAAGCGCTTCGCCCGCTCGACGGCTGGATAAAAAAGAGGCACATTAGTTAAAATTAATTTAGGAATTGATGAAAAAACAATTATTTTCGTCTGGCTCATTAACTTAAGCCACGGTAAAAAAGAAGCGCCAGCTCAGCCGGCAGCTTCTTTTTCATTCACATAGCGGATGTATTTGGTGAGCGTAAGCATCGACTGCAGCCCGAGCCGGTCCATGAGCGCTTCCGGCGTGACACCGTTTTCGAGTTCGCGCGCGATGTAGCTGTTGCGGAAATGAGTGGCGGAAATCGCCCGTTCGATGCCGGCACGCTTACGCTCCTCGCGGATCATTTTCTGGATCGCGACCTCGGTTAAATTTTTCGGCTGGTCGTTTTCATAGCTCCAGCGGTACGTCTGGCGCTGAAAGTCGAACGCGACAAACAGCGGCTCCCCGTCAAAGGACGGCCGCACCGCCTGCGGAATCACGTCGAGGTAATAGTACAGCTGCTTCTGCAGCTCCTTCGTCAGCTTGAGCGTCCGCGGGTTACCCTCGGTAATGTCGAGCTCCCCGCGGGTCAGGTGCAGGTGCTCGATCCGGATCGAGGCCAGCTCGTGCATGCGGAGGCCGTAGTCGTAAAACAGCCTTAAAATCACGATGTTTCGCGGAGCAAGCATAGGGCGCACGGCCTGCTGCTTATCCGACAGCCCGGAATCGGACTCGAGCGTATCCATGAGCCGCTTCATTTCCTTCGGGGCAATCAGCTCCTCCTCCTTTAACACGTTCCAGACGCTGTCATCGACCGGAAGCTCTGCCATCGGGTTGGAGGCGATCCGTTTCGTATCACGGAGAAAGCGGAAGTAGCGGACAAGCACGGTCTGGAGGCGCTTCAGCGTCCGGAGCTGGTAGTGGCGCTCCTCGACCAGTATATGAAAATAGGTGGTAATGTCGTCGGGTTTGACGGCCGCTTCCTCGCCGTCGAGCACCACATCGATGAACCGGTGAAAGTCGGCCAGGTCGTATTCGTAGCGCTTCAGCGTGCTCGGCTTGCGCCCCCGGGACTGCAGGAAGGAAAGAAAGGCCTGCATGCCGTCCGGAAGAAGTTCGGGTTGCAAATTCATCATTATTCCTCCTGCTTTGTCTGTCGATCAAGCATCGCGGCTTGTTTGTTTGGCACTTAACCCATATTATAGTATGTAGAGGACAGGAAAAACAGGAGGATCTAAACTATTGCAGGAATTTGAGAACCAACAGGTAGATAAAGAACGGGTTGTACTAACTGCCGTCCATAAGGATGATACCGATCAGGAAACATTTGAAGCGTCCCTTACCGAGCTTGAACAGCTCGTGGAAACGGCAGGGGGGACGGTCACGGCTGTGCTGACGCAGAACCGGCGTTCACTCGATTCGAAAACGTACGTCGGCAAAGGCAAGCTCGAGGAAGCGGTGGCAACCGCTGAAGAGCAGGAGGCGGATCTCCTGATTTTTAACGATGAGCTCTCGCCCGGCCAGATTTCCACGATTACAAACCAGACCGGATTATACATTATTGACCGCACCCAGCTGATACTTGATATTTTCGCCGGACGTGCGGCGTCGAACGAAGGGAAAATGCAGGTGGAGCTTGCCCAGCTGAACTACATGCTGCCGCGCATCCGCGGGCAGGGCGAATCGCTCTCCCGGCTCGGCGGCGGCATCGGTACACGCGGACCGGGGGAGACGAAGCTTGAGACCGACCGTCGTCACATCCAGAAGCGGATGGATGACGTGCGCAGCAAGCTCAAGCAGGTGAAAAACCGCCGCGAGCAGTACCGTGAACGGCGCAAGGAAAAGAACGTGCTGCAGTTTGCGCTCGTCGGCTACACGAACGCCGGCAAATCCACGATTTTAAACGCGCTCACCGAAGCGGATACGCTCGAGGAAAACGCGCTGTTTGCCACACTTGACCCATTAACGCGCCGGGTGGAGCTGCCGTCCGGCCTGGAGGTGCTCGTCACCGATACGGTCGGGTTCATTCAGGATCTGCCGACGGCGCTGATTGCGGCGTTTCAGGCGACCCTTGAGGAAGTAAAGGAAGCAGACGTGCTGCTTCACGTGATTGACGGCTCGCACCCGAGGGCGGCCGAACAGGCCGCCACGGTGCGCCGGCTGTTAAAGGAGCTCGAGGCAAGCCACATTCCGGCGCTCACGGTCGTCAACAAGCGCGACGCCGTGGAAGACGGCCCGGTTGTGGCGGTAGACAAGCCGTCGATCTCCATTTCGGCCCGTAAGGACGAAGACGTGGAGCTTTTGCGGGAGTCGATGAAGAACGTGCTGCTCGAGCAGCTGCAGCCGTACCACGTGGAAATTCCGCTCGCTGATGGCCACGTAATGCAGCGGTTCAAGCATGAAACCGTCGTGCGTGAGGAAACGCTCGATGAAGAAAACGAAAGCTGGATTCTCTCCGGGTACGTGCAGAGCGACCAGGCGATCCACCGGGAGATCAAGCAGTATGCTAAAGGAGATGCCGGGGCGAAATGACACGCGATACGATGGAACAAAAGCAGCTGCAGCAGGCCGAGCGCCGGATTGCGCCGCAGCTTGAAGCAATTGCGGAACGCGAGCTTGTGAACCAGCAGCGGGTGCTCGATATTTTCCGCACACACAACGTGTCGGCGTTTCATTTTCAGCATTCGACCGGGTACGGCTATGACGACACCGGGCGCGAGGTGCTCGACCGGGTGTATGCCGATGTGTTCGGCACCGAAGCAGCTATGGTGCGCCAGCAGTTTATTTCCGGTACGCATGCGATCAGTACGGCGCTGTTTGCGGCGCTCCGTCCGGGTGGACGGCTTTCATACGCAACCGGCACGCCGTATGACACGCTGAACACGGTGATCGGCCTCGACGGCAGCGAAGCAGGGACGATGAACGAATGGGGCATCGGCTGTGACGTGGTGCCGCTCGACGGCGGCCGAGTGGACATGGGCGCCGTGCACGAGGCGGTGACGCCGGACACGCAGGTGATTGCGTTTCAGCGCTCGCGCGGCTACGACGATCGTCCGTCGATTGGCCTCGGGGAAATGAAGAAGTACATGGCGGAGCTTAAAGCGGCGTACCCTGACGTTGTGCTGTTTGTGGACAACTGCTACGGCGAGTTCGTGGAAACGACCGAGCCGGGCCATATCGGCGCGGACCTGATGGCGGGCTCGCTCATTAAAAACCCGGGCGGCGGCATTACCCGTACCGGCGGCTACATTGCCGGCAGAAGCGACCTGATTGAAAGGGCGGGCGCAAGCTTTGCCGCCCCCGGCATCGGCCTGGAAGGCGGCGCGACGCTCGGCATGCTCCAGGAAATGTTTCAGGGGCTGTTTCTTGCACCGCACGTCGTGGCGGAGGCTCATAAGGGAGCGGTGCTGACCGCAGCGCTGATGGAGGACGCCGGTCTGCAGGCTTCCCCTGCCTCCGGACAGGAGCGGACCGATCTGATCCAGTCCGTGCAGTTTGGCGACCGGGAGAAAATGATCCGGTTCTGCCAGGCGGTGCAAAAGTATTCCCCGGTCGACTCCGGCGTAACGCCGCAGCCGAGTGCCATGCCCGGCTACAGCGATGAAGTGATCATGGCTGCCGGTGCGTTCATCCAGGGCTCAAGCATCGAGCTTTCTGCCGATGGCCCAATCCGGCCGCCGTATACGGCCTTCGTTCAGGGCGGATTAACGTATACGCACGTGAAAATTGCCGTAAGCGAAGCATTAAAAGCGATACAAGAACGATAGAAGGACAGGTTCTCCGTGAGAGGGCCTGTTTTTTCTGTACATTTGCTGGAAAATAGACGAAAATATAAAAGATACAATAAGTTCTGAAAATTTTGATGTAAAAATAGCTTACATGAACTTGACGGAAAAGCTTACATCATGTAGGATATACTTAGTTTCAATGAAAGGGGGCGTAACGCATGAATGATCATGTACGCCGAAATACCCCTTTATTTCCGATTGGTATCGTCCAGAAACTGACGGAACTCACCCCAAGGCAGATTCGTTACTACGAAGAGCATGGCCTGGTGTTTCCGACACGGACCGAAGGCAACCAGCGGTTGTTTTCCTTCCGCGACGTGGACCGTCTGCTTGAAATCAAAGCGATGATGGAGCGGGGCGTAAACCTTTCAGGCATCAAGGAAATCTATGAGTTAAAAACGTATTCAGAGGAACCGAAGCAGCCAAGAGCACCCAGAAATCACGATATGACCGACCGTGAACTGCGCAAGCACCTCCGCAAGGAAGTGATGATGGCAGGCAAATACTCACGGCCGTCCATGATTCAGGGACAGCTGTCGCGGTTTTTCGACTAACAGCAGGATTAACTTTTTCCCGGCTGCGGCCGGGGGAAAGATATAATAATTCACTATTCTAGTTTTTTAGAGAGGAGTCACAATTAACATGGCAAACACGAGAAAAGACATTTTAAAGTTTGCAGAAGAGGAAAACGTTAAGTTTATCCGTCTTCAGTTTACTGACTTGCAAGGAATTATTAAAAACGTAGAGATTCCGGTGGACCAGCTTGATAAAGCCCTGGACAACCTGATGATGTTCGACGGTTCTTCCATCGAAGGCTTTGTTCGTATTGAAGAATCCGACATGTACCTCTTTCCGGATCTTGATACCTGGATCGTATTCCCATGGACCCCGGAAAAGGGCAAAGTCGCACGTTTAATTTGTGACATATATGAGCCGGGCAAGCCTGGCGAAGATCCAACACCATTTGCGGGTGACCCGCGCGGCATTTTGAAGCGTGTACTTAAAGACGCAGAGAAATTAGGCTTCAACGCCTTCAATATCGGGCCTGAGCCTGAGTTCTTCCTTTTCAAAAACGATGAAAAAGGCGAGCCGACCACAACCCTGAACGACAAAGGCGGTTACTTTGACCTTGCGCCGACAGACCTCGGTGAAAACTGCCGCCGCGACATCGTGCTTGAGCTTGAAGACATGGGATTTGAAATCGAAGCTTCCCACCACGAAGTGGCGCCGGGACAGCACGAAATCGACTTCAAATACGCAGACGCTGTAACGGCGTGCGACAACATTCAGACGTTTAAGCTCGTTGTTAAAACAATCGCGCGTAAGCACGGTCTGCACGCCACCTTTATGCCGAAGCCATTGTTCGGTGTAAACGGCTCCGGTATGCACTGCAACATGTCCCTGTTCAAAGGCAAAGAGAACGCGTTCTACGACAAGAAGACCGATTCTCAGCTGAGCACAACGGCGATGCAGTTCTTAGCAGGTACACTCGAGCACGCGAAGGCGTTCACAGCGCTCACTAACCCAATCATCAACTCCTACAAGCGTCTTGTGCCAGGCTACGAAGCACCAGTATACGTTGCATGGTCCCTGCGTAACCGCAGCCCGCTCGTACGTATTCCGTCCTCCCGTGGCATGAGCACGCGTATTGAAACGCGCAGCCCGGATCCATCTGCGAACCCGTACCTTGCTATCGCAGCAATGCTTGCAGCTGGCCTGGACGGCATCAAGCGGAAGCTCGACGCTCCAGAGCCGACAGACCGCAACATCTACGTGATGGAAAAAGCAGAACGTGAAGAACTCGGCATCGAGGACCTTCCAGCGGACTTGAACGAAGCGCTTCAGCACCTGCTGAACGACGAAGTTCTCGTCAACGCGATCGGGCCTCACGCCATCGAGCACTTCGCCGAAGCCAAAGAAATCGAGTGGGACATGTTCCGCAGCCAGGTTCACCCTTGGGAACGCGAACAGTATCTCTCCACGTACTAAAATGAAGAAAACCCTTCAGCCGCAATGGCTGGAGGGTTTTTTGTGTTTGAAGAACATAGGTTATTGAAGTACTGCCCCAACGAATTTACCCTGACTGCCCCAAAAATTTTTAGGACGATTCAAAGTATCGTTTGGTGGCTTCTTCGTAGCGAGTCATGGATTCGGTTTCTAGCGTCTCAGAGACGCGGGCATAAATGTTCGAGGCGATCTCTAAGCTGCCGTGTCCCTGCCGTTCCTGAATGACTTTCATGTTGGTGCCGGCTTCGAGTTGCATTACGGCATGGGTATGACGCAGGCTGTGGATAGGAAGGGGCTCGATCTCCAAAAACGCACAGGCTTGCTTCATGGTGTTGAACAGGGTCGAGTTTTTCAAAGGCGTGCCGTCTTTCGCAGCGAAAACGAGATTGCTCTTTTTGTTATAGAACTCTCCCAGCATGAATTTTTGCTGATTATGATGGTTGGAGAGGGCGAGCAGGTCCTGTTTCAGAGCGCTGCTAAATCGGATCGTTCGGTACTTGCCGTTCTTCGTCGGGCCGATCCGTTTGGTTTTTACCGTATACGATTTATTAATATGAAGACTTTGGTTGTCGAGATCCACGTCTTCCCAAGTTAGCGCCAACGCTTCGCCTTTCCGCATGCCGGTCTCCAGCAGGGCTTTGAAGAAGAAATACTGTTTCAGGTTCAGCTGTTTGATGAAGTCCAAAAACGGTGCAATGGCAGCCGAGGGAAGATACTGCAGTTTGTCCTGGAATTGCTTCGGCGGGAGCTTCGCATCCATACAGGGAGTCTGAGAAATACGGTTATTGATCTTCGCCTGCTGCATCGCCCCGTGCATGAGAGTATGGGTATTCCGAATCGTGGAGCGGGCATAGCCACGTTTCTGCAGATCGTTGAGGAAATGCTGATAGAGCTCCGGCGTCAGTTTTTTTCAGGGTGATCTGTTGAAAGTAAGGAAGGATCCGTTTGATGAACTCTAGATCCACCAGGTAGGTATTGAGAGCGACCTTGTCTTCCCGGTACAACTTCATGTATTCCTCGAGCCAATGGTGAAGGCTCAGGTCTGCCTGCGGTTGCTGGAGAAAGTCTAATTCCTGCTTATTTGCTGCCACAACGGCTTCCTGTTTGGTGCGAAACCCACCTTTCATGGTTTCCTGACGTTTACCGGTGATGGGATTCTTGACACGGATGCGGTACTCCCAGGTCTTGCCTCGTTTGCGGTATGTAATCATACTATCCCTCTTGGTAATATTAAATCAATTTTATTGCAGCGGTATGGGCCTTTACGTAACGTACGGAACGTTACATCAAAGCCCGGTCTTTAGCGCTATCATAGCTAGAGCGATATCACTAATGCAAGTATGATTCAATGAGCGATGCTTTTTATCAACGATGGTTTCTAAGTCTGTGTATATATACATATTTTCTTTCGGATAAAGGAACGTTTGTTCTTTTTATTTTAAAAGAAGAACTCTCTAATTAATTTAATTCGAGAGTTTTATAAGAAAAATGGTAAATCGTGAACTATAAAAATAATTAAGAGATTAGTCTAAAAGAGGGACATCTTCTTGTGTTTGTTCGGGTTGCTCAAATTGTGTAAGTATATATTTTTCAGTGTATTGATCTTCCAAATAATCGTTTGTAATTTCTTTTTGGATTTTAGCTTTAATTAAACTTGGTACCCTAAATTGTAAATTACTTTCTCTTTTTAATTTTTGGAACATGTCTTTAGACATCTTACCCGCAATTTCTCCGATCGTATCTGTTGAAATTCTAAATTTATTATACGAAGTATTTATTGAAGTCAAAACACCCTCGACCTCTATTTCCTCGGTATGTTTTTCACTCTTTTCTCTTAAAAGCTGGTTTATTACTTCCAATTTACTAGAAGAGCTTTTTTCAAATTGTACTTCTCTAGTTGTTGAAGATTGAGTATCTGCCGCCAATGTTAAATCAAAGTCATTTTCAACTACGTCTTTAAGCATAGTTTTAACAGTTTTTAATGTTTCTATAGAATAAGATTCGTCTATTTCTATCGTTTCTTTAATCTCTTCTAAGCTTTTGTTATGAATGTTATCAATGATATCAAACAAGTTATTTAAAGATTTTTGTGGAACTTCAAATAAATCAATTCCTTCTTCTTGCTCTGTGTTTAACCAAACGCCAAAAGAGGAGGGTTGTAAAGAGTCTAATCTTAAATTAACTACATGCTCAGAACTTTGTTCCATTAATTCATTACCGACATCATGAGCTATGCGATTTACTGCTTGAGTTAAGTGTTTTATAACATTCATAAATATTTTTAAATCAATATCATGATTATTACGAGGGTCTTTTAACACCATTTTAAATCTAGAAATATCTACAGTATCTTTTTCTACTTTAGTAAATTCAGTATCTGACAGATAATCATATTCCACCCAAAAATCTTCATCGGGAAAAGTGATAGGGTCAAAATTTGAATCATCTACAACTGTAAGGTCGAGGAATTCATTACTATTTTCTATATTTGAATTAATTTTTAAATGGTGTAAACGTTCTTTAGTTTTTAAATGTTCTAAGAAAGGTAAAACGGAGGTTCTTCGCTCAGTTAGTTCCTGTAATTCTTTGTTTGAAATTCTGCTAAAAAACCATTTATCAGTACTTTCACTTATTTCTTCAATAAAGTAATTTAAATACAGTTTATCATCTGGTGATTTAGAAATGAAAAATAGAGGAAAGTCGAAATATTCAAACACATGCACCATTTTCATTTTTTCAAATTCTTTATAAGAAATATTATTCAACTTCACCTCTATTCTCCTCTCTTGTAAAATCGTTCATGATGTTTGCACCTTCGTATAACCACAAATTCAAATGCTGATTTTTTGTATTATGTATACCGCAATCTTCGGTAATCTTTCCTACTGCAATTTTCTTATTCTTAAAGCTTGCAAATTTCTTAGCCAGTGCTTTGGCAGCTTTCCGTGAAGTGAAAAATGAAAGTGCAAGAGCTTCGCATTCTTGATCGGAACGATATTTCATCTTTTTTTGTTTATGAGTTTTAAAATCATTTTCTTTAATTGTATCATTTTCAATAAATCGGTACACAGGATCAACTTCGCCAGAAGCTGCGTTGGTTGGTGGACAAGTCACCTGCAAACTTTCCATATCTTCTTGGTGAATAAACGCCATAGTTATATTCTTTCCTTTCTTATTTTATATTCTTTAAAACTCCATCAAAATATTAACTAAAAAGCATCTGATGTAATTGGAACCTATGCTTTGGTCTTGATTTCTTCGATATTTGCTGTTGCTACTTAATTATTCAGTGTCCACTGCATGCACTTAAAACCATAAGTCAAGAAACACCGAAGTATAAAAATGTTTTATTCTCTTTCAATTAATTACCCTAAATTGTACTTAATATGAAAATAATGGTTAATATGGCAATAAAAAAGAAAAGGCTTCTAATTATCCTCCTCTTTGTTTTTGCGATTCTGGCGTTGAAATTCAATATAACGAATGGCTTCTTCTTTTTCTTCTTTCGTCATTTTGGAAAATTCCAGAAAAAGTGCCTGTTCCCCATCAAAAATAGGGTAATAGGGGCTGGTATTCTCGTAGGCGAAAGGAGGATTACGTGTATTCATGCTATCTTCTGGATAGTCTCTACGTCCCAACAAATAATCTGTGGTTACCTCAAAAAAATCGGCAATTTGGTTAAGGGTACTATAATCAGGACTTCGATTTCCTTGTTCGTACATAGCATATGTCGTCCTGCCCATACCCAATTTTTTAGCCATCTCTGTTTGATTAAGTTTATATTTTTTTCTTAGGTAAGATAGCCGATTACTTAACATAACAAATTCTCCTCAGAGTAGATTAATACAATTATAACTACACGGAATGTGTAAAGTAAGCACATGACACTAAAAGTGTAACTTTTTTATAAAATCCTATTTATAGTACACATATTGTGTAATAGAATGAATGTAATCAACTGACACGAAACGTGTATAAAGGAGGCTGTTATGAGACATTGGCTATTAGAAATAAGAAAACAGCACAATATAACTCAATCAAAAGTAGTTGAAAAAGCTAATATGGCAAGAAATACTTACGCTATGATTGAAATGGGTGAGAGAAGGGTTTTAGTATCGAATGTCAAGAAAATAGCTAAGACGTTAGAGTTCGAATGGACTATTTTTTTGAAGGTGATAGTCACGATTTGTGTCAAAAAATAAATAATATAGTGAGGGCTTCAATGGAACAAAAGAAAATCACCAAATGGGAAAACTGCGGCGATCGTAACTGGATCGCAGACGGAGAAACCATCAATAAGCACCACGTGGTCATCGCTTGTCGCTGCAAGTCCTTCCAGCACGAATGGAAAGCCGAGTACCTATTGAAGGAGTGAAACCTATATGAAAAAACACATGGAAGTTCAGAAGTTAAAAGTAGCTGTGGAATTCGACGCTGAACAGGCTACCCAGGATCTCCGCGAATATCAGGAAAAGCTTCAAGAGGTGGAGCATATACAAACGATGGTCTTGAAAAATGCCAATGCTCTCAAAAAGTTAAAAAATAAAGAGAGCGGTCCTCTTTATTTAATTACTTCTTACCGAGGTTCTTTAAATTTTTATCAATTTTTTTCACCTTACGCCTAGTGCTTGCATCTGAGGAGCTCTCAACTGTTCTTCCGCAAGAAGAACATTTAGCCTCCACCCCTGATTGTAAGAAAAACGAGCCGGGTACTTTCATTTTCTTCCCGCAATTAGGACAGGGAATTTCCTTTTTCTGTTTGCCAAACATGGACTCCAATGACGATTTCTTTGCCAAATGATAACCCCCTGAAGGACCGCTCTCCATGAAACTACTATACGTTAAAAATGGTAAATATTCCAATTATGGTAAGAGGGTGAAAGAGATGGAAAAACACCAACAAATCATTAATCATATGTTCGATCGAATCGACACGGAACTGGAAAAGTTCACGGGTGATCGTGATTATGCAGACGCGATTCACACGCTGGTCATTTATTACATTATATTCATATAATTACCAATAATTTCATATAAAGAATTTTATAACAAATAATCATATATAAGGAATTTATTACCATTCTATTTTAATGTAACTCTAATGTTGCAGTTTTGAAAACAAATGTTGGTCATGGATTTAAATATTGGAAATCATCGACAATATCATCCA
>NZ_JBQLIA010000010.1:0-114372 GCF_056034345.1 Marinococcus sp. LNSP9103-4
CAATGAGGGGTGGAAAATAGAAAAAACCCGAATGATGGGCACTTTTTTATCGTGTCCATCATTCGGGTTATAGTTCAGGACGGCGGGTTTTTTTAAATATTGGACAAACGTTATTTTGGCGGACGTCCAGACGAAATAATGCGTTTTACCTGGTCACTGTTCGGATAATCGTTAGCGTCAAATTGTGCTAAAACTTCATCCGTATCATAAGGGACCCGGCGGATTTCCGGAATTATTTCCCCGTCTTCGATGGTCAGAAGAACATATGACGGTGTCGGGTCCCCGTCGAACGGAAGCCCGATACTTCCTGTATTGATTACCCATTTAGCCCCAATCTTTCGAATAGAGGGAGTGTGCACGTGCCCGTACACGTAAATGTCTGCTTCCTGCTTCTGGAAAAATGATTCCTCGAAAACGGAAGCCTCACTATCGACCGGAACCGGGGGAAACAGGTTCCCGGGTACCGCGTGAAAGGCGAACAAACGGAAGCCGTCGTATTCATCGAGAAATGATTCCGGAAGCTCTTCTAAGTATTTAACGTCATTCGCAGAGAGCCGCTCGAGCGCCCAGTCCCGTTCCTGGTTCATGATCGAGCGTTTGGCCTCGGGGACTTCTCCTTCCCGGACGCCACGGACAATCCATTCGTCTGCGTTTCCCTTCAATACTTTTGCAGGCAGGGACTGGACGGTTTCAATCGAATTTTTTGGCTCCGGGCCGCGAAAAGCAAGGTCCCCGAGCATATACATATGGTCTACCGATAAGGCGTGCAGGTCGTTTAAAACAGCTTTTAATGCACGGGCGTTACCGTGTACATCTGAAAGAAGTGCAATTTGCAACGTAATAACCTCCTCATAACTTTTGAAAACAGTCTTTATTACAGTGTATCAGAACAGCGGACTGGTTTGGAATGCAAATGCACAGCCGGTTGGCAGGAGAGGCTTCTCCTGTGCTATAATCAGACGTGCAAATTGGGACGTTATTTTAAAGGAGAGAGATTAATCATGCATATTACATCCATTGAGCCAACACCGAGTCCTCATACGATGAAGCTGAATGTTAACGAATCGCTGCCCGCCGGAACGAGCAGCAATTATAAACCGGAAAATAAAGAAGAAGCACCGGCTCCGATCCAGCAGCTGCTGGAGATCGAAGGCATAAAAGGTGTCTACCACGTTGCCGACTTCATGGCCCTCGAGCGCCACCCTAAAGCCGACTGGGAGCAGTTGCTGCCCCAGGTGCGCCAGGCGTTCGGCGAAAAGGTGGAGCAGCCGGATGAAGAGCCGGAGGAGCCCCAGGAAGCGTTCGGGGAAGTGCAGGCGCAGGTCCAGATGTTTAAAAACATCCCGATGCAGATAAAGCTGCTTTCCGGCGAGGAAGAAAAACGCCAGGGCCTGCCGGAACGTTTTCAGACCGCTGCTTTTGAAGCCCAGCTTGAAGATGACAACATTGTGATGCAGCGTAAATGGGAGGATTACGGGGTCCGTTACGGCCAGGACCTGGAACAGATCGGCAGCGATATGGCAGAGGAAATTGCTGCGGCCTACCCGGAGGAGCGGCTGAAACGGCTGGTACGGATTGCGAATACTCCGGAAGCAGAAAACACTGAGCCAAAATTTAAAAAAGTAACGATGGATATGATGGAGGAGCCGGACTGGAAACAGCGCTATGCAGCCTTTGACCAGATGGATCCTTCCATGGAAGACCTCCCGGTTATACAAAAAGGGCTTGCAGATGAAAAACCGGCCATCCGCCGGCTGGCAGTCGTGTATTTAGGGATGCTTGAAGATCCCCAGGTGCTGCCGGATCTGCAGAAGGCGATGCAGGACCCGTCTGTCACCGTTCGAAGAACAGCGGCAGATACGTATTCTGATCTGGGAGATCCTGCGGGTATCCCGGACATGATTGAAGCGCTGAAGGACAAAAACAAGCTGGTGCGCTGGCGTGCGGCAATGTTTTTATATGAAGTCGGTGACACTTCGGCTGTCGAAGCGTTAAAGGAAGCCAACGGGGACCCGGAGTTTGAAGTGGATCTGCAGATTAAGCTCGCACTGAAACGAATTGAAGGCGGGAAAGAAGCAAAAGGCTCCATCTGGAAGCAGATGAGTGAGAAAATGGAGCAGGAGCGAAAGCCCAGGTCGTAAATGAAAAGGGAAGGAGCCTGAACGATGACGAAAGCAGAAGTACGACAGCAGCTTGAAGAACGAAACATGGAGGAAGTGCTCGAGCTGATTGAAGACGCAGAAAACGGTGATTTAAAAGAGCTTGAACTGGCCGCTTCTCTCGGCCTTCTTCGCGATGAAAAACTGAACGATGCAGTGCTGAAAGTGCTGCAGGATGAAGGAGTCACGATTATTTACGTGGAGGATGAGGAATGAATGACGGCATCCATGAGGAAGAAAATGTAACAAGACCGGCACCGTCACAGCGCATATCTGAAGATGCGCTGACGGTCTGGCGCTTCAAGGGGATGATTGAAATGGCCGTTGTTTCTTTCATCCCTTTTGCTTTACTTGTGCTTGCCTTCTGGTTCGGGTGGTCCGAATGGGTCCGGTGGGCCCTTGGCGCGATTCTGGCATTTTTGGTTTTTTTTTCTGCCTGGTACGCATGGGTGCTGCCGAAATGGCAATGGCAGCGCTGGCGCTACGAGGTGTATGAAACAGAGGTGGAGCTTCAGTACGGTGTGATTATCTCTAAACACGTATTGATCCCAATGGTGCGTATCCAGCACGTGGATACAGCCCAGGGGCCGATATACAAGCGGTACGCGCTCTCCACCGTGACTATTTCCACCGCAGCCGGCATGCATGAGATTCCAGCGCTTAAAGAAGAGACGGCGCCGGAACTGCGCAACCGGATCGCCTTTTTGGCGGGAACGGATGATGACGATGAATGAATGGAGACGGATGCACCCGGCGGCCATTGTCACCGTCTTTTTCCGGCAGCTGAAGGATTTTCTTTTTCCGCTTATTATTACGTTCTTTGCTGGAGGTGCGGCTTCCGGACCGCTTCCAGTCAACTGGATCTTTTTGCTTTTAGTGCTGTTCATCGTCATCAGCAGCATCATGAAATGGATTTTTTTCCGCTACCGTTTGATTGAACGGGAGCTTCAGATCCATTACGGTATTTTTGTGAAAAAAGAACGATTCATCCGCAGCCAGCGCGTTCAATCGGTAGATATCACCGCCGGCATCATTCAGCGGATGTTCGGTCTTGTCCGTCTTAATATTGAAACAGCAGGCGGAGGCGCAGAGGCGGAAGCTTCGATTCAGGCGATCCGCCGGGAAGAGGCAGACATTATTCAGTCGGCTCTGATTCAAAAATCCTCTCATGCAGCTGAGGAAGAATCAGAAGATTTTTCGGGGAACGGCATAGCCGCGGAGCCGGCAGAACCTTCGTTTTCCTGGAAAGTGCCGATGCGTACCATTTTCACGGCGGGACTCACCTCCGGCCGGGCAGGTATTATTTTTGCGGCTCTTGCCGGGCTGTATTCCCAGGTGGGGAACTTTCTTCCCGATGCGTGGGTCGAGCAGTCGATTGGCGTGTTGATCGAGCTCAGCTACTGGTTTATTATCGGGGGCCTCCTAGTGACAGCAATGCTCAGCTGGCTCGTTTCGTCGGCGTGGACGCTTGTGCAGCATGGAAATTTCGAAGTGAACCGCACCGGAAATGATCTTGAGATTACCTGGGGACTTCTCGAACGAAAGCAGATTACACTTCAAATGCACCGCATAACGTGTATTCGTTTTATCAGTAACCCGGTCAGGCAGGCGCTCGGCATGTGGGCGGTTTATATAGACAGCGCCGGTGGAAGCACCGAACGGGGGCAGAATTCGATCATGCTGCTGCCGCTGATCCACCAGAAGCAGCTACATACCTTTATGGAGCAGATCGATGATACGGCATTGATTCCGGAAAAGGTAAACAAACTGCCAAAACGGGCGGCAAGAAGATATATGTTCCGGGCGTCGGTATTTTGGTGGCTGTTGTTTATCCCGGCGGCCATATGGGTGCCGTATGGCTGGGCAGCCGCAGCAGTGCCGCTGTTTTTCACCTGGTGGGGCTGGATATGCTACAAAGGCTCCGGCATGAAAGTGGAAGATAAGCAGCTGATTGTCCGGGAAAGAGCCTGGAGTGCCATTTATAATTTTGTACCTAAACGACGGATTCAATATTTGGAAAACACGCAGTCCTTTTTCCAGCGGAGACGAAGACTGTATACGATCTCGGCTTCGGTTATCAGCAGCGTTACCGGGCGGACGGTTTACTTAAGGGACGTGGATGAAAAGGACGAAGCTGCTTATTTTTCCTGGTATCAGAAAACATGGGATCATGATGCCAAATCACAAAAAAAAGGCTTTTGAACCGAGGTTCAAAAGCCTTTTTGTATACCATGCGGTTACTGTCCCCGGGCAAACGAATTTGTATAAATAAACAGGTTGCGGACACCCTTATCGGTCGTAATTTCAAAACGATCGAATACATAGTCCTCGTCCTCTGCGTGCAGGTTCCGTTCATAATGGTGCTGCACAATAAGTACGGACTGCTGTTTTCGGAAATAGAGAAAATTCACTCCGGTAAAAGAAGTTTCTTCGGGCTCCTGCATTAATTGATACAGCAAATGGTTATGGCATTCAATCAGATCGTCCTTGCTGAACCCGTTGGAATGAATATTTTTAACCAGACTGTAGCGGGAAGGGTCTTCAAGCTCATTTAAAAAGATGGCAAACGGCCGGAATTGATCACTGTGAATGCGGACATGATCATGCTCCTGCAGCTCAAATATCTGACCATGATCGTTACGGAAATACATATCGTAGTAATGGACCGCCCGGCGCCAGGGGAGGCCAGCCGGAGAAATTTCGAGTTCAAATGGGCAGTCCTCGATGTCAAGGGCCTGGCCATCCGGTGCCTCCCGCAGGAATACGTTTCCACACGAGCGGTGAATTTCATAATAAATATAAGACTCTTCCTGTGGCTCTTTTGGTTCTGGTGTAAACGTAACGGAAAGAGAATGCAGCAGGCGCTTCCATTCTTTTTTATCGCTGTAGGGTACGAGAGGGGAAGAAATCTCTTTTTCTAGCAGCTGCACGACAGAGTGCTCATAGGAAGCTGGAGTGCGGTCATCAGCAGCCTGAATTTTCGTTCCCGGTACAGTAATGGTTTTAAGGTTAAATTCATGCACCGCTTCTTTTTCGTCTACATCCGGGAGACGGTGGGCCTGCTGAATCCGGACACGTCCTTCCCAAATTTTCCGGGGAGCGGCGGACGTCTGCTCTAAAATACCGTAATAGGCCCCGGTTCTGCCGTAATCGACAACCACGGGGCGGCCTTGATGCTCGAATGCTTCTTGTCGTTTCATAATGGACCTCGCTTTATTCCTTTAAAATTTCTTTTCCTGACGGTATCTTTTTTCGTTTATCTTTAGCAGCTGGCGCATTTTACGGGCGTGCACATCATTTTGTTCCATGCGCAGCGAGCTGAGGCGCCCGCGCATCGCTTCAAGCGCCTGCAGCAGAGCACCGTGCTGCTCGTCCCTGTGCTTTGTTTCAAGCAGCCTGTACGTTTCGATTAGATCCGGTATTTCACGGCCAAGCATGCGTTCGACCAGATATTCATCCTCCACATCAAACTGCAGGGAAGGCGAAGAACGCAGTTCCTCAAGCTCCCTGTCAATCTGCTGCAGCTCCTGCTGGATATCTGCCGGGAGGCTGCTGTTTTGCTTTACGTAGTGCTGATGAAACCGGTCGAGTGCTTTATGCCATTTTATTGGCTCGTCTTCCGGCACTTCCTCCGCGTGGGCCGGTTCGGCTGTGTGCAGCTGAATGTCCCGGGGGGCCCGGCCCTGCAGGGTGTAATCGAGCACTTCAAGCTTGCGGAAAATGTGCTGAAAGTAGGACGACTTTTCAATGTTACGGGCATGCATTTTGCCGTTTTTCATGTAATGGACCAGCGCTTCTCGTAAAAAAGCCGGGGTGTGACCGTCAGTACTCCGCACATAGTCAATTGTCACCGTCTTTTGAATAGCTGCCTGGGAACGCTCTTTTTCGAAGCTTGTGATGCGGATGTGTCTGGCGGTCAGCTTCATACGGAACAAAAAAAGTTCGTTTTCACGTTTCAGGCGTTTGGACTGACGGAGTTCATCCGCCCGGGCAATCACCCGGTCGATCGCTGCCTCCATTTCCTCTACGATAAACAGCCCGTGGCTGTCGGAGAAAATATGATCATCCACCGGTCGCATATGGTCCGGCAGGAAGCGTTCAACCCAGGGATGTTCGAACCATCTGTTAGCCAAGTGATTCACCGTCCTATACGTTGATATCTATCAGTTTAACAATTTGTGCTTCATCTGGTTGTTTAATTCGTCCATTTCAGAAATGAACTGTTTACTGGAGGCGACAATACGTTCATTGGACTGCTCTGTCATCTGGATGGCTTCGTACACGTCCTGATAAGCCTGCTGGAACGTTTCAAGGGCGATCGCCGGCTCTTCGAGTGTCTTCAGGGTATCGGCCGTGTTTTCCTTAAGCATGCGTGCATTGTTGGTGAGCATACTTTCGGTAGATTCGTTAACGCTCTGCACCGCATTGATTACTTTCCGCTGGTTGCCAAGAGCAAGCTGGATGGAAGCGGTGACGGTAACGATATTTTTCGTCATGGTAATGGCGTTAAAAATCGCTTCTTCAAGCTTTCCATTGTTATCGACAATCAGGTCGATCGAAGCAATCGACTGCTGCAGCACCATAACCGCCTGGGTCATATTTTTCACCCGGGATATTACTTTTTGCTGCCCTTTTTGAATAGCGGCCGGGTTATCGCGCCACTGTTCTTCAAGCATTTCTTCCTCGAGCATGGCGTTCAGCTGTTTCCCGGTTTCAATCTGCATCTCAAGTTCCTCAATGCGCTTAATGGCAGTTTCCCGTAATTCTTCAAGCATGACGTTGTCTTCCTGCAGCTTGTCCCGGCCGGCAAGGAGACCGTGAATAATATTGTCCACCTGGGATTCCACTGTTTCGTATTTTTTCGCATACTGTTCGACCGGATCGCGGCGTAAAATTTTATTCATTGTTTTCTGCAGGCGGCCTTCTTTTAAATATTCCGGTTCAAGTTCGCCGACCACCGTTTTTAATTCATGAAGCTTATCGGGAAGCTCATTGTCCTTTTGATCCATCATTTCCCGGACGGGACGCTTTAATGCTTCAAGGGAGTCGCCGGCTTTACGCTGCTCCGCTTCCCCGAGGCCGCCGAGAGTACTTACGAGCTGGTCTGTATCTTTTTCATTTTTAAAACGTTCTATGAATTTTTCAGCTTCTTTCTTGCTTTTCCCTTCGTTATTGGAGGGAGTTAAATCTTCTTGATTTGTATTGGGTTCGTCAGTCATACGGATTCCTCCTCATGGTTAATTCGGCGGGGCCTTTACTTATATATCGTATGATCATTAACAATAGTTTATAAAAAGGAAGTATAATACTTACAGTTTAGCATTAGAGCGGGCAATAGTAAAAAAATGTCCATTAGAAAAGAAATCCCCGGGTGAACAGAATAAATCATTTTACTTTGCAATTTTGAAAATTTTTTGTAACATATTATAGAAGCAGTATATAATACAGGCGGCAGAAGCCAGAAAGCTTTTTTCAGGTAGAATTGCCAGGTACAGCAAATACTATTCAATAGAAAAAGCATTTGCTCCATTTATAAAACGAAAGCGGATAAACGACGAATCAGATCCAGCGTGCGGCAACCATCCGCAGGAAGAAGAAAGGAACGAATGGCATGTGTTTAATTGCTTTTGCGTATCAGATGCATCCATGGTTCCCACTTGTCGTGGTTTCCAACCGGGATGAATTTTTAGAACGGCCGACTGAGCGCCTTCATAAATGGGAAGGCGAAGGCATCGTGGCGGGAAAAGATTTGCAGCAGGGCGGCACATGGATGGGAGGCAGTCTTTCCGGACGGTTCGCAGCTGTGACAAATATCCGCAGGCCGGGCATGGAAAACGGGGAAAAATCACGCGGGCATCTGCCGCTGCGATTTTTGCGGAACGAATCGGGGCAGGCGCTTGAAGCAGTGAAAAAAGACCGAAACGAGTACAGAGGCTTCAATATGATCGCGGGCTCAGATAAGGAATTGTTTTATTTACATAATCACAAAGAAGGGCCGCATGCAGAGCGCCTTTCACCCGGTGTGCACGCGCTCAGCAATGCCTCTCTGAACACACCCTGGCCGAAGGTCGAAAAAGCAAAAAAGCATGTGGAAATGCTGCTTGCTTCTTCAGGGAATACGCTCGACCCTGACCCTTTTTTTAAAGCAATGCAAAATGCAGAGCCGGCCGACGACCAGGACCTTCCTGATACAGGGATAGACAAACAGCTTGAGAAACAGCTTTCATCGATGTTTATTGATCTCCCGGAATACAAAACGAGATGTCAGACCATGTTTATTGTGCGAAAAGACGGAAAAATTACAATGCTCGAGCGGATGACAGACGCCCGGACCGGTACAGGCCATTATGAATGGCATGTATAAAGGTGAATATTTATTCTTTAAATCGTATGAATATAAAGAGGCGCTAAAAGAATAAAATCGTGCAGTCCTGCTTATAAGCGTTTACATGACTAGTGAAACTCAAATCTTAATTTGTCGAATGTTTAGAAAAATGATATAATATGCAAACCAATTTAAATTTGGACACCATGGAGAGAGGTGGAGAGGGGTATATGTTATTGCCTAGAAAAAATTATAAAGAAGGCTTGTATGACTCCCAGTTTGAGAAGGATAACTGTGGGATCGGCTTTCTTGCGGATATTAAAGGGAAAAAATCACACGACATTGTTGAAAAAGGATTGCAAATTTTAAGAAACCTGGACCACCGCGGCGGTCAGGGAGATGAAGTAAATACCGGGGACGGCGCGGGAATGCTTCTGCAGATTCCGCACCGTTTCTTTAAAAATAAAGAAAATGAGCTCGGTTTTTCGCTGCCGGAGGAAGGCGATTACGGGGTTGGGATGCTGTTTCTGCCTGTAGATAACACCAGGCGTGCCCAGTGCGAACAGGCCATTGAAAAAATGGTTGAAGAAGAGGGGCTGCCGCTGCTCGGCTGGCGCGAAGTGCCTTCTGACGATTCGATGCTCGGAAACGCGGCACTCTCGGCTATGCCTGCCATCCGCCAGCTGTTTATTAAGCGCCCGGAAAATGTAAAAACGAGAGAAGATTTTGAGCGAAAATTGTATATTGTCAGAAAACGGTCTGAGCATGAGCACGGGGTTAAGCTTCATGACCAGGACAGCTTCTATTTTGCAAGTCTGTCCTCACGGACCATTGTGTATAAAGGGATGCTTACGACAGAGCAGCTGAACCAGTTTTATAAAGATTTAAATGACCGGCAGTTTGAAACGGCGCTCGCGCTTGTGCATTCCCGTTTCTCCACGAATACATTCCCAAGCTGGGAGCGGGCGCACCCGAACCGTTATCTCATCCATAACGGGGAGATCAACACGATTAAAGGGAATGTTAACTGGATGCATGCCAGGGAGCCGAAGTTTGAATCAGAACTGTTTGGCAGCGACATGGAGAAGGTTCATCCGGTTGTGGATGCTGAAGGCAGTGACTCATCGATGTTTGATAACGCGTTTGAATTTTTGACGCTGTCCGGACATAAAATGCCTCATGCTGCCATGATGATGATTCCTGAGCCATGGCAGAACAACCCGCTTATGAATGAAAAGAGACGTGCGTTTTATCAGTACCACAGCTGCTTAATGGAGCCGTGGGACGGGCCTACAGCCATCGCATACACGGACGGAAGCCAGATCGGTGCCTGTCTCGACAGAAATGGCCTGCGTCCGGCCCGTTATTACGTTACTAAAGACGACCAGATTGTTATGTCTTCAGAGGTGGGAGTGCTTGATATTGCTCCCGAAGACGTCTTATATAAAGAGCGTCTGCATCCCGGCCATATGCTGCTTGTGGATCTTGAAGAAGGGCGTATCGTTCCTGACGGAGAGATTAAGGACAAAATTGCCGGCGAGCATCCATACCAGGAATGGACAGACGAATACCTGACGGATTTAGAGGATATGCTGGAAAGTCAGGACGTTTACAACACTAATTTCGAAAAATTGGAGCAGCGTCAGCTTGCTTTCGGCTACACATATGAGGAATTGGAAAAAGTGGTCAAGCCGCTTGCCACAGGTTCAGGAGATCCGGTCAGCTCGATGGGCTACGACTCTCCGCTTGCAGTGCTTTCCAAAAAGCCGCAGCTGTTATACAACTACTTCAAACAGCTGTTTGCACAGGTGACAAACCCGCCGATAGACGCTATCCGCGAGGAAATAGTTACTGCTGTCGGCACGACTATCGGAAAGCAGGGCAACCTGCTCGATCCAAAGCCATCGCACGCCCAGCAGCTGTATTTAAAAAAGCCAATTGTCAACAACGAAGATTTAGCCAAGGTCCGCTCCAATAAATTGGAAGGATTTGCAGCTTCTACGCTTTCCATCGTCTTTGAAGCAGCAAAGGGAGCCAATGAAATGGAACGTGCTCTTGAACGTATATTTGAGCAGGCGGACCAGGTTATTGAGGAAGGCTCGACTATTCTTATTTTAAGCGATCGTGACGTGAACGGGACTTACGCTCCGATCCCGGCGCTGCTTGCGGTCGGCGGGCTGCATCACCATCTCATCCGTACGGGCCGCCGTACAGATGTCAGTCTGGTGCTTGAAAGTGCCGAGCCACGGGAAGTACACCATCTCGCGGTGCTGCTCGGTTACGGCGCAGAAGTAATCAATCCGTACCTTGTCTTTGATTCGGTTGACGACATGATCAAAGAAGGATTGATGGAAGGTTCGTATGTGGAAGCGGTAAGCACGTATATTAAAGGTGCTACAAAGGGTATCATGAAGGTCCTCTCAAAAATAGGCATTTCCACGGTGCAGAGCTACCGGGGCGCCCAGGTTTTTGAGGCTGTCGGTATTAATGACGAAGTAATCAACCGCTATTTTACATGGACGTCCTCAAGAATCGGCGGTGTAAGCACAGAAATTATTGCAGAAGACGTTCTTGAACGCCACTTCCGGGCCTACAATGACCGCGAAGGACTGGATATGACGCTTGACCCTGGGGACGATCTGCAGTGGAGACGGTACGGTGAACCTCATCAATACAATCCACATACGATCCATATGCTGCAGCATGCCGCTAAAACTAACGATTTTACGCTGTTTAAAAAGTATTCAGACGCTATCGATAAACAGGAACAGGAGCAGACAACGCTCCGCGGCCTGCTTGAATTTAACAAAGGTGTCCGCGAGCCGATCAGCATCGACGAAGTGGAGCCGGCAGAAAATATCTTTAAACGCTTCAAAACTGGAGCAATGTCATTCGGTTCTATCTCCGAGGAGGCTCATGAGGCACTTGCCATCGCCATGAACCGCATCGGCGGTAAATCAAATACGGGCGAAGGCGGGGAAAACCCAGAGCGGTTTACGCCGGATGAAAACGGTGATCTGCGCCGGAGTGCGATCAAGCAGGTAGCTTCGGGACGTTTTGGTGTTACAAGTCACTACCTGGTCAACGCCGACGAAATACAAATCAAAATTGCCCAGGGGGCAAAGCCTGGCGAAGGCGGACAGCTTCCCGGCAAAAAAGTATATCCGTGGATTGCAGAAGTGCGGGGCACGACGGCAGGTGTTGGCCTGATTTCGCCACCGCCGCACCATGATATCTATTCGATTGAAGATTTGGCAGAGCTGATCCATGATTTGAAAAATGCGAATCCGAACGCCCGGGTCAGTGTGAAGCTCGTTTCAGGAACCGGTGTCGGTACGATTGCCGCCGGCGTCGCGAAAGGCCGGGCTGACCATGTAGTCATCAGCGGTTACGATGGCGGCACGGGTGCCGCTGCCCGTACAAGCATTAAGCATGCCGGCCTGCCATGGGAAATTGGGCTCGCTGAGACGCATCAGACGCTTGTCATGAACAATTTGCGGAACCGGATTTCTGTGGAAACAGACGGCAAGCTGATGACAGGCCGCGATGTAGCGGTGGCGGCTCTTCTCGGTGCGGAAGAATATGCATTTTCCACGGCACCGCTCGTGGTACTTGGCTGTGTCATTATGCGTGTGTGTCATCTCGATACATGCCCGGTAGGTGTGGCTACACAAAATCCTGAACTGCGTAAAAAGTTCATGGGCAAACCGGATAACGTCGTAAACTTCATGACCTTTGTGGCCGAAGAGCTTCGTGAAATTATGGCAGAACTAGGCTTCCGCAGCATTGATGATATGGTTGGCCATACCGAAGTGCTGAAGCAGGTAGACTCGGTAAACAATAAAAAAGCACAGACGGTGAATCTGTCGAATCTGCTTCACCGTCCGAAAGCGAAAAATCAATCCAAGCACGTGGCCCATATTAAGCAGGACCATGAGTTGAATATCTCTCTTGACGAAACGTTGTTAAAGCATGCGGCAAAGGATGCCCTTGAATCACAGACACCGGTGTTTGGAGAGTTTGATATCCAAAATACCAACCGTGTGGCCGGGACGATGCTCGGAAGCGAAATTACGCAGAAGTACGGTGCCGAAGGTCTGCCTGAGGACACTATCAGATTTACTTTCTACGGTTCGGCCGGCCAGAGCTTTGGGGCGTTTATTCCTAAAGGCATGACGATGAGCCTGATTGGCGATGCCAACGACTATATCGGCAAAGGACTGTCAGGCGGAAAATTGATTGTCACGCCGCCGGATACTTCTACATTTGATGCGGAAGACAATATTATTATTGGAAACACGACCTTTTACGGAGCCACTTCCGGGGAGGCTTACATCCGCGGAGTAGCCGGTGAGCGTTTCTGTGTCAGAAACAGCGGGGCAAAAGTCGTAGTCGAAGGCGTCGGGGACCATGGCTGTGAATATATGACCGGCGGTGTTGTCGTCAATCTCGGTGTTACCGGTAAAAACTTTGCAGCAGGGATGTCTGGCGGCGTAGCGTACGTGTACGACCCTGACCATACGCTTGAAAGTAAATACAACAGCGAAATGGTAGGTCTTGAAGCGATCGAATCTGCCAGAGACGAGCAGGAGATCCAGCAGATGATTGAAGCGCACGGAAAACAGACGGGCAGCGAAGCAGCAGAGCGTATCCTGGCTGCCTGGGAGACCGAACGCAAACATTTCGTGAAGGTTATTCCGTACGACTACCAGGCAATGCTGCAGTCGATCCAGGAAAGAATAGACAACGGCTTGAGCGAAGCGGATGCTGTGCTTGAAGCTTTTCAGGAAGCAACGACGGAAGAAGACAAAGATAAAGAAAAAGTCACTGGAAATTAACAGTCCGGGAAGGCTTTCACAGCCTTCCTGGCTTTTCGAATAAAGGCGTTGAATGAACAGCATACAACGATTTCTAAAGTGGGAGTGAGGGAAATGGGGAAACCAACAGGTTTTCTGGAATATAAAAGAGAAGCTCCAAGTAAATTGGACCCGCTCGAACGGGTGAAAAACTGGCAGGAGTTCCAGATCATGATGCCGGAAGATAAGCTTCAGGAACAGGGCGCCCGCTGTATGGACTGTGCGATCCCGTTCTGCCAGGCTGGTACTTCCATGGTCGGTTCCGATGAAATTGGCTGTCCCGTATACAATTTGATTCCGGAATGGAATGATCTTGTCTATCGCGGAAAATGGCAGGAAGCATTGACACGTCTCCATAAAACGAACAATTTCCCGGAATTCACCGGGAGAGTGTGCCCGGCTCCGTGCGAAGGCTCGTGCACCGTAGCCATCAACGATGACCCGGTAACCATCAAATCCATTGAATACCACATTGTGGAAAAAGGATTTAAGGAAGGCTGGATTACAGCCGAGCCGCCAAAAACAAGAACTGGCAAAAAAGTAGCGGTAATCGGTTCCGGACCGGCAGGACTTGCAGCTGCCCAGCAGCTGAACCGGGCCGGCCATACGGTGACGGTATTCGAAAAAGACGACCGCATCGGCGGACTGCTTGCCTATGGAATTCCGGAAGTAAAGCTTGAAAATGAAACCATTACAAGAAGAACAGATATTATGGAAGAAGAGGGGATCGAGTTCCGGACGAGTGTCGATGTAGGAAAAGATATTACCTCCGAACAGCTCGATGAAGAATACGATTCAGTTATTCTCTGTACAGGCGCGCAGAATCATCGCGATGTTCCGGCAGAAGGACGCGGTTTGAAAGGAATTCACTATGCGATGGACTTTCTGCGTGGCAATACAAAATCCCTATTGGATTCGAACCTTGAAGACGGCAGATATATCAGTGCAAAGGATAAGCATGTGATCGTCATCGGCGGCGGGGACACCGGGGTGGACTGTATTACGACCTCACTCCGTCACAACTGCGCTTCTCTGACCCAGTTTGATATCAATAAAGAAAAAAATAATGAACGTCCGGAAGACAACCCGTGGCCGCTGTATCCACTTGTTTATAAGCAGGAAGACGGGCATAAAGAAGCAGCTGCTCTGCAGGGCGAGGACCCGCGTGCCTATAAAGTAATGACAAAGAAATTTGTCGGAAACGAAAAAGGGCAGGTAAAGGAAATTCATACGGTGGAAGTGGAAACGGTCTTTGAAGACGGCAAAAAAGTCCGTCACGAAGTGCCTGGAACCGAGCGTGTATGGAAAGCCGATCTCGTACTGCTCGCCGTTGGCTTTACAGGACCCGAGCAGGAGCTGCTTGAGCAGATGGAAATCGAACGTACAGAAAGAAGTACAGTGAACGCTGAATACGGAAGCTATGTTACAAATCATGAAAAAGTATTTGCAGCAGGCGACAACCGCCGCGGTCAAAGCCTTGTAGTTTGGGCTATCCATGAAGGACGTGAAGCGGCCCGCGAATGCGACCGTTTCCTGATGGGAACGACTAACCTGCAGTAGAATGAAAAAGTCCGGAGGGTCCGGGCTTTTTCAAGAAAAGATTATTAAATTTCACGTACTGTAATGAATTTTTATTAATAATCTGATACAATAGATTAAAACTTTGTTGGAGTAGGAGTCACATTGAAAAAAGTTGCAAAAGGGATTTTAACAGCAGTAATTATTTATGCAATCATTATCGTACTTATTCTAGCAACGGCGTTATTGTTTGTAATGGTTTCATTTTCCGGGGAGATGGCCCAGGTGCTTTTTGGATGGAACGAATACAATGAATGGACAAACACGCATCTGGTCCCCTGGGCAGAAAAGCTGTGGGAATGGTTTGTCGCTATAACGCCGGGAGGCTGACAGGAAAGGTGGAAAAAAGATGGAACAATATCGATTTCCTTATAAATCAGGAGTTTACGTTGGAATCCCTGTAAAAGAAAATCCCGAACAGTGGCTGATGGAAGTACAAGTGGTGCTCGAACACCCGCGGCAGGGAGACCTGCACCAGCCGAAGAAGACAAATGTGCCGATTTTCCATGAACGCCGGGCACTAGCGGAAAAAGAAAAAATCTGGGTGCAGAAAAAAGCGGTGAAGCCGCTTGAAACAGTACCGGACATGACGTATAAAGAGTCTCTTCGACAGGCGTTTGATGCTTACGAGCGGGAGCTCGAAAGCAAAGAGGACGAATTTTCCCAGAAATCGCTGAAAACGCTCCATGCGGTAAAAGCTGATTATGAACGGCAAAAACTACTATAACTCTGCCCGCGGGCAGAGTTATTTTTGTATTTATCCTTTTTATACATGAGGAGTGCGCTCATCGGTAACAAACAGGGCTCCGGCTGTATGGAGCCGAATAGACAGTTCAATTAAAAACAGGTCATCGGAATTATTCAAATCACAGCTCGTAAGGGATTCGATTTTTTTCAAACGGTATAGCAGGGACTGACGGTGGAGATTTAATTCCCGGGAGGTCTGACTGACATTGCCCTTGCATTCATTGTAGGTGCGGACCGTTTTCATTAAATCAATGCCCCGTTCGACGGAATAATGATGGAGGGGGGCAACTGTAGCTTCAGCGATCTGGCGGATTTCTTCATTTTTAGACAGAGACATCAGAGCCCGGTCAAAACGCGTGTCTTCATACGTATGAATGTAGCCGAATCCCCGCTGCCTGCGTCCGGCATCAAGAGCAGAGGAAGCCTCCGAAAAGCTTGTAACAAATTCCCAGGGTGCAGCTGTCTTGCTTACCCCCCAGGAAATGATGAGGTGGGGGATTTTTTGTTCGAGGCGGTACTGCACCGTTTCTGCAAAATAATATACCGTGTCATACATCATGGTTGGGTGCATTTCCAGATACACAATCAGCTCGGATTTTTGGAACGTGCTCATCACGCGTGCTTTTAAATAACGGCTCGCGTGGGAAACTTCTTCCTCAAACATATAGCCAATCTGTTCAAGCCAGTGATCATAGGAAAGCGGCGGGGATTCTGCGTGAAACACCCGTTCGACATTTTCAGGTTTGGCCACAAAGCAGATATAAGGGAGCTCAAGGTTATAGCCTAATGATTTACCCCGCGAAAGCGCCTGGTCCCGGGATTCGTAATTATCCTTTGCCAGGCTCCAGACAAAATCATCCTTCAGGCGCATCTCGGTTTCAAGCGCTGTCTGGTCATGCAAAAAGCAGAGAGCGGAAGTGGTGACCGAATGTTCAAGCAGAAGCAGGGTGTATTCTTCAAATACATCGTGCTTTTCTTTGTGGGTAGGCCACTGGAGGATCATATAACCCTGAATATCCTGGGTCGTCTGCACGGTTAGGCGCAGCAGGGTGCCGGTATCTGTATCCATCCATTCCATGTTGGCCGGCAGGCTTTTTTCGGGATCTGACTGCTGGAAAGGGGGGAAAAGTGGATTCCCTCCCTGGCTTAAATACTGGTTCCACCATTCGGCGAGGCCCGACGAACGGTCCGTCTGCGTTTTCAGGCGTCCGCGCTTATCGACTACAAGCATTGGTATATGCAGCTGTTCGTATACGTAAGAGGCAATTGCCTCCATGCCTTTGCCTTCAAGTATGATTTCGAGAAGGTCTGTGCGGATTTTATTTGAAACGTCGATGGAGCGGAGAGAGCTTTTATGAAGGGCTTCGGAAATCGCTTCTGTAATGTCCGAAAAACGGATCTCCCACGGAATTTCCACGAGCGGAAACGCTTTTGACTCACAAAAGTCGATCACGTTGTCAGGAATGGAGGAGATGTAGTGGCCTACAGACAAAATCAAACCGCTCGCTCCTGCTTCCATCAGCTCTTCAATAAACTCAAGCAGTTCCTTCTCGTTTTGACATCCGATCCCGGAACTTAAAATTAATTCCCGTGGCCGGACGAAATCTTCCACAGGTGTTTCTATAACCGATGCCCAGTAAACGGTAATAGAGCTTGAATCGGCATTCGATGTGAGTGGAAGGGCCGTGTTCATAATTGGAAGCTGTAATACTTGTTGCATAGAAATCATCGCCAGACACCCCTTTACAATACCAAAACGTAAATTCATCTTCTGATTATTATTTTACCATATTTGCATGGAAGATAATGTGTCATGCACATTGTGCAAAAGAAAGTGCGAAACTTCATACAATTGTGTGAATGGAATTTAAACAGATAATCTATACACTGAAGGTAGAGAAAAAATAGTAACAGGGAAGGTTGTGTTCAATCATGACAAACACACACATTAATCGTTCAACAAAAGCAGTATGGGCAGGAGAAAAAGAATACCGGGCATTTGGAGCGACTCAGGTTCCGGTAGTCCACAGTGTTGCCTATACGTACGACGATCTGGACCATTGGTATGACGTAGCAACAGGAAAGAAAGAAGGGCATATCTATGGTCGGAATACGAACCCTACCCTGCAATCGTTCGAAGAAAAAATCAGAATTTTGGAAGATGCTGAGGCGGCTACGAGCTTTTCGACCGGCATGGCTGCGATCAGTAACTCTCTGGCTACATTCCTCCGTCCGGGCGACCGGGTAGTATCCATGAAGGATACGTACGGTGGTACTAACAAAATCTTTACCGAATTTCTGCCGCACATGGATATTGATGTGTCGCTCTGTGAAACGGGCAACCATGAAGAGATTGAGGCAGAAGTCCGTAAAGGCTGCGATATTTTATACCTTGAAACACCAACCAATCCAACGGTGAAAATTACTGATATCGAACGAATGACTAGGGTGGCAAAGGAAGTGGGAGCGCTTGTGTTTGTCGATAACACATTTGCAACCCCAATCAACCAGAACCCGATCGAATTTGGTGTGGATCTTGTTATTCACAGCGCAACAAAGTTTCTGGGCGGGCACGCGGATGCCCTCGGCGGGGCAGTTTGCGGCCGTAAGGATCTGGTCGAAAAGATCTTCCATTACCGCGAAATCAACGGAGCGACGATGGATCCAATGGCTGCCTACCTGATGATCCGGGGCATGAAGACGCTTCATCTCCGGGTGCGCCAGCAGTGCGAATCCGCTATGAGGATCGCTGAACACCTGCAAAATCATGAGCAGGTGGACCAGGTATTCTATCCGGGGCTCAAAACTCATCCGGGTCATGATATTGCAGAGAAACAAATGAAACAGTTCGGCGGCATGTTCAGCTTCTCGTTAAAAGGCGGAATGGATGCTGTGCGCCAGTTCCTGCCAAAACTCGAGTACGCCAACCGTGCAGCAAATCTGGGATCGGTGGAAACGACGGTAGGACCGGCAAGAACGACGAGCCACGTAGAGAATACACCGGAAGAACGCGCAGCTCTCGGTATTCCGGAAAGCCTCGTGCGCTACTCGGTCGGAATTGAAGATACAGATGATCTTATTAACGATTTGGAACAGGCACTGGCTTCGCTGCCAAAAGCCGAAAGCGTGCAAAACTAAAGGGCGGTTGGAGCGATGACTATAGTGACCAAAACGATTAAAGAAGAAGCAGAAGCGATCCGGGAGCAGCTGGTGGAGTGGAGGCGCGGCCTGCACCGCCGTCCCGAGCTGAGCTTTGAAGAGCATGAAACGGCATCATTTATTAAAGCGACGCTTGCCGGACTTCAGGATTTAAGAATTTACAGCGGCAGAGAAGAAACGGGTCTCGATACGGCCGTAATTGCAGAGCTTAGGGCCGGTGACGGCCCTCTCGTCATTTTGCGCGCAGATATTGACGCCCTCCCGATCCAGGAGGAAAACGACTGTGATTATGCTTCCACGTATGAAGGGAAAATGCATGCGTGCGGGCACGACGCCCATACCTCCATGCTGCTCGGTGCCTGCTTTGTGCTTCATAAGCAGCGGGAGCTTTTAAGCGGAACCATCCGCTTCATTTTTCAGCCGGCAGAAGAAGATACAGATGAATACGGCAGCACCGGCAGCCCGTATCTGATCAGTCGCGGTTGGCTTGAAGGGGCCCGGGCGGCCTTTGCCCTTCATATGGACCCTGAGTTCACGCCTGGTCACGTAAGGCTGCAGGAAGGCCCGAGCATGGCAGGCATCGATACGTTTGAAGGGGTCATTCGTGCAAGCGGCGGCCACGGTGCTTATCCGCATCTTGCCACTGACCCGGTGTGGATCAGCACGTTTGTGATGCAGGCGATGCAGGGAATCGTTTCACGGCGGACGTCTCCGCTTGAGCCGGCAGTGGTGAGTATCGGCGAATTAAAGGCAGGAGCTTCTACGAACGTTATACCGGACGAAGTCCGTATCCGGGGCACAATGCGCAGCTATTCGGACGCCACCCGCAAGCGGCTGCGTGAGGAGCTGCAGCAGGCCTTCCGCATAGCCGAGACGATGAATGCCTCCCAGGAGGTAACGATCGCTGAAGGAGAGCCGGCGCTCGTCAACAGTCCCGAAGCAGTAAAGGCCTACCGGGCCGTACTTGAAGAACTATACCCGGAAACGGTTATTCACGAAGAATCCTATGGCATGGGCGGAGAAGATTTCAGTTACATGGCCCGCGAGGTGCCGTCCTGCATGATGTTTCTCGGCGCAGGCTATCCTGATCGCGCAGACAGCGGGCTGCACATGCCCCAGTTTGATATTGAAGAAACCATTTTACCAATTGGAGCTTCCCTGCTTGCAGGAGCAGCTGTACACTATATGACAAAGCACAAGACAGATTAGACTGGGAGGAAAAAATATGCCGCATAAATTAGACTTTATAGGGTTTGGCGGAGTGGGCCGGGGCCTTGCAGAAATACTATTGGAACGGGGAAGCTGGCTGAAGGAAACGTTTGGTTCCGACTTTGTGGTAGTTTCTGTTTCCGATTTGTACAAAGGCTCCCTTCACCACCCGGACGGCCTTGACATGCAGAAGGTGCTCGACTGCCTGAAAAAAGACGGGACAGTCGAAAACTACCCTGATACCGAAGGGCTCGTTCGCGGGTGGGACAGCATCGAAACGATTACCCAGTCGAACGCTGATACCGTGATCGAAATTACGTTCACCAATGTGGAGACCGGCCAGCCGGCGATTGACCACTGTAAAACGGCGTTCAAGGCCGGCAAAAATGCTGTTCTTACGAATAAAGGCCCCGTAGCCCTTGCCTACAAAGAGCTTCAGGCACTGGCGGAAGAGAACGGGGTACGGTTTTTATTCGAAGGAACGGTCATGAGCGGAACACCGGCAATCCGGATGCCGCTTACAAGCCTTTCCGGAAACCGGATTACTTCCATTAAAGGAATCATGAACGGAACGACCAATTACATGCTTACCCAGATGGAGCAGGGCATGGAATACAGCGAAGCTTTAAAAGAGGCACAATCCCGCGGATACGCGGAAGCAGATCCCACGAGCGATGTTGAAGGCTATGATGTATTGTATAAAGTAGTCATTCTAGCCAACGTGGTTATGGGAGCAGATTTGAAAAAAGAGGATGTGGAACGCCAAGGAATTACATCTCTTTCTGCAGAAGATATGCAGCAGGCAAAAAATGAAAATAAGCATTGGAAGCTGATCGGGCGCGTTGAAAACGTCAACGGCACAATCAAGGGGTCTGTAAAACCAGAGCTCCTCTCTGAAGATGACGCCCTCGCTAACGTCGGAGGTGCGGTAAACGCGGTCACTTATGAATGCGACCTGAGCGGTCCGATTACGCTGATGGGCGCCGGGGCCGGCGTGCCGGAAACAGGATTTGCATTGTTGATCGATTTGATTAACATGGACCGAAATACTATATAAAGGCGGGATAATATGACAACAAAAATCACAGAGCAAAAGATGCTGCTCGGCGGAGAATGGGTCGGCCGGGAACAAACGCTGGACGTCGTCAATCCCGAGGATCAGTCCGTTATCAGCACAGTGCCGATGGCAAGCAGTGAAGATGCGCGCGAAGCTGTGCGGATTGCTGTGGAAGGAAAGGAAATCGCCGAAGCGCTGAGCGTCCGGGAACGTATGGATATATTAAATAAAGTAGCGGATTATGTGCTTGATCAATCAGAGGAGTTTGCGGAAATCATTGCTCTTGAAGGAAGCAAAACGATAGCGGAAGCTTCCGGTGAGGCACGCAGGACCGCTGAGACGATACGTCTTGGAGCGGAAGAAGCACGCCGTCTTTCCGGGGAATCGATTAATTTCGACCAGATGGAAGGCAATACGAACCGGATGGGGTACTATTATCACTTCCCGGTAGGCGTTGTAGCAGCTATCACGCCGTTTAACGATCCATTGAATCTAGTGGCACACAAGGTAGCACCGGCGATTGCCGCCGGGAATGCTGTGATTGTGAAGCCGGCAACAGAAACACCGCTCAGTGCGTTAAAGCTGGCCGAAGCGTTTATTGCCGCCGGTCTGCCGAAAAAAGTACTCACAGTAATTACAGGAAGAGGCCGTGACATCGGCGACATTCTGGTTGAAGCAGAAGACGTTCAGATGATCAGCTTTACCGGTGGCTATGAAACAGGAAAAAGCATTGCCCATAAAGCAGGACTGAAAAAGCTGTCCATGGAGCTGGGCTCGAATTCCCCGTTTATTATCTGGAAGGACGCAGACATTGAAAAGGCGGCCCAGTCAGGCGTGGACGGAGCGTTTGGAGCCGCCGGCCAGAACTGCCTGAGTGTCCAGCGGGTGTATGCACACGAAGAAATTTACGAAGCGTTTGAAGCATCGTTTGTAGATAAAGCCAAACAGGTGCGTGCAGGCAGAAAGATGGATAAGGATTCGGATATCGGCCCGGTAATCAATGAAAAAGAAGCCAAACGGATTGAAAGCTGGATTGAAGAAGCAGTGGAGGCAGGAGCCAAAGTGCTTGCCGGCGGCAAACGGCACGGCGCCTTTATCGAGCCGACTGTTCTGTCGAACGTGCCGGAGGATATAACGATTGTAAAAGAAGAAGTGTTCGGCCCGGTAGTAATACTTGCTTCTGTGGCAACGTTTGATGAAGCAGTCACACGCTCGAACAGTGTGCCTTTCGGTCTGCAGGCCGGCATTTATACGAATGATATCAATTTAGCGCTGAAGGCTGTACGCAAGCTTCACGTCGGCGGTGTCATGGTAAACGACAGCAGCGATTTCCGGATCGATGCCATGCCATTTGGCGGCGTTAAGCATTCAGGCATCGGCCGCGAAGGCGTAGCATTTGCCATTGAAGAAATGTCGGAAAAACGGCTCGTATGCTTTACCATTGATGAATAATTAAATGTAAACGGGATAAAAGGGGGGATCAGCTCATGTTATTTGAAAAAGATGAGTACCTGACGAGAATGAACCAGACGAAAATGAAAATGATGGAATACGGTATTGAAGTGCTATTGGTCTCCAATCCATCGAACATGTACTATTTAACAGGATATAACGCATGGTCGTTTTATGTGCATCAAATGGTGATTGTGATGATTGACGAAGATCAGCCATTATGGATCGGTCGGGAAATGGATGCCCACAGCGCTACCGTCACTACATGGCTTGACGAAGACCATATCATTCCGTATCCTGATGAATTTGTGCAGTCGACGATCAAGCACCCTATGGATTTCGCAGCGAACATCCTGACCGAGATCGGCCAGGGCAACCGTAAAATTGGACTGGAGATGGATGCATTTTATTTTACCGCCATGTGCTATGAACGAATCCAGGCTGGTCTCCCAAATGCCGAATTCCGTAATTTCAGCACGCTTGTCAACTGGGTCCGGCTAGTAAAATCAGAAGCGGAAATTGAGTGCATGTACCGCGCCGGACGTATACTCGAAAATGCCATGCAGGCTGGTTTTGATACGGTAGATGTCGGCGTTCGTGAAAATGAAGTAGCTGCGGCTATCACCAATGCCCAGATTCTTGGAACAAAGGAATTCGGTGGAGATTATACGTCGATTGTGCCGATGATTCCCGCGAACGAAAATACAGCTACCCCGCATTTGACATGGACGGACCGGAAATATAACTACGGGGACTTTTTAACGATTGAAATTGCCGGGGCGTATATGCGCTATCATACTCCAATGGCACGGACGATGGCAATCGGCCAGGCTCCTGAAAAAATGTATGATCTCTCGGAAACGGTCGTTGAAGGCATCGAAACTACGATGGATTCAATTAAGCCGGGGATGACGGCAGAAGAAGTGGAAAGCGTGTGGAGCCGGACGATCGCAAGACGCGGGTATTTTAAGGAATCCCGCCTCGGCTACTCCATCGGGCTCAGCTATCCGCCGGACTGGGGCGAGCATACTGTCAGCTTCCGGAAGGGTGATCACACTATTTTGCAGCCGAACATGACGTTTCACCTGATGCCTGGCATCTGGCTTGATGACCACGGGGTAGAGATTACAGAATCGATCCGCATTACGGAAAATGGCTGTGAACTGCTCAGTCACGTGCCACGGGATATGTATGTAAAAGAACCCGGGGTACTCGGTGACGGTTTTGCGGAAAACCGATTGAACGCCCACTATAGATAAGAAACAGGCAGCGGACTTCCAAAAAAGGAGTCCGCTTTTTTATGAATGATATGCGGGTGTTGGCTATTTTTTCCGGATAGTGGTAGCATAAAGGTGTTTGCAATGAAGATTTGACTAAAACGGGGAATGATCATGAACCGGCAGGCTTACATAAAACCAACACTGGGAGCTGCAGCTTTTGCAGCTGTATTTTGCTATTTTTTAGAAGTGCTTTTAAACGTTCCGTTTGTCGACTACGGATACAGTTTTATTGCCGGGGTGCTGCTAGTGGCATCCCTGCCTGTGATGCCGCCCCTGAACCGGCGTGTGGTTTACGTGCTGATTGCTGTCGGCATTGCTTTGTTCTGGACGTACGGTGTTTCCTGGCAGACGGTGTGGACAAGCTTCGGGGAAAACCTGCCGCTGCTTGCCCTCTTTTTAACGGTGCCGCTGATTGGGACGTACATGTCGGAAGCGGGGCATCTGCATGCCTTTCAACAATATCTCGAACAACAGAACGAAAAAAGAGGAGTGCCGCCGCACCGGCTTGGCTACGGCGTGACAGCAAGCATTGGTGCCATTCTGAACCTCGGCTCCATGCCGCTTGTGTACGGCATTGCTAAAGAAAGCTTTCCATCTTTTGAGAAAAAAAGAATGGCATTAACGGTACTCAGGGGATTTGGCTCGTGTATGCTCTGGTCGCCGTATTTTGTAAATATGGCCCTGATTTTAAGCATCTATGATTTGAGCTGGGGAGAAGTCGGACCCTACGGGATCGTGATGGCTGCTGTGTTGACAGCTCTGGTCGTTGTATTTTTCCGCTCGTCAGCATTCGACGATGATGCCTGGACGGTTCCAGAGAAAGAAAAAGAAGCCAATCCGCCGGTGTCTTCGATGCGCACGTTTTTACTATTTTTAGGCATTCTGCTTGCTGCTTCTTTTTTGCTTGAAGCACTGCTGCCATACAGCATGCTGACAATTGTTTCGGTGCTCGCCCTTTTGTATCCGTGGGTGTGGGCCTTTGCGCGAAAACAGGCTGTCTCGTTTGCACAGTCAACGTGGAAACACGTAAGCGGTTCGTTTGAACGCCTGTACAACGAAATTGGTATTTTTGTGACGGCTGGATTTTTCAGTGTGGCGCTTCGAAGCAGCGATGCCGGAAGATGGCTTTCTGAAGCCATCAGCTTTTTGTCCCAGGGCTATATGATTCTGCTGATTGCCTGGGTGGTCGCTATCGTAATGGGGCTCTCTGCGGTAGGTATTCACCCCGTAATAATTGTCACTGGTCTCGGCGGGGCTCTTTCGCCGGAAATCTTTGGGGTTGGGGCTCCGTTTATGGCCGTGCTGCTGCTCATGTCGTGGATGCTCGGCGTTCAGGTGTCTCCATTTACAGGAGCGATACTTATGACATCTCATTTAATGGGGGCGACTACCATTCAGGTAATCAGGAAAAATACAGCATTTATTCTAAGCGCTGCCGTCGTGTTGAGCCTTGTATTATTTGTACTGGGAGAAACGGTAATGTAAAAATGAAGGAGAGAATGCGGCATGCGTCCACTCGAAGCTGGAAAATTATACGGGTCCGTCATGCTTGTTATGCTGATGTGGGGACTTAATGTCGTGGCGCTGAAGGTGCTGGTGGCTGAAATAAATCCGGTTTATATGCAGGCGGCCCGCATTTTGCTCGCCGGCCTGTCTGTCGCCTTGTTTGTTTTTCTGCGCAAAGAGCATGAGCGGGTGCCGAGGGCTGCTTTTATGTATATTCTGCTGGCTGCAGTGTTTGGCATGACCGGTCACCATACGTTTTTAGCTATAGGACTGAGTGAAACAACTGCTGTAAAAAGCTCGCTCATACTGGCTCTTCTTCCTATTACAACAGCTCTTTTGTCCATGCTGTTTTTGGGAGATGCCTTTACGAAGCTTCGCTGGCTCGGGGTGTTTGCCGGGTTTGCCGGGGCAGTACTTATTAATCTCACCGGAGAAGGCGGGGGAGCTGTTCAGGGAGCAGCGAGGGGAGATGCGTTTATTTTTGCAGCAATGACTGCCCAGGCCGTGAGCTTTTTATTCATTAAAAAAGCGTCTGAACTGGTGGCACCGAGAGTATTAACGATCTACACGCTGATGCTCGGCTCTGTTGGTTTGTTCGCAGTCAGTTTTGTGCTGTCCCCGTCCGGGTGGGAGTCGTATATTACAGCTCCTGGCTGGGTGTGGCTCGTGTTTTTACTTTCCGGAGTATTTGCTACCGGCCTCGGCCAGATTTTATATAACGCGTCGATTTCGAAAATCGGCCCGGGGAAAACTGCCATATTTAATAACTTTGTGCCTTTTTTCGGCCTGTTAAGCTCGGCGCTTATCCTCGGAGAAAACGTATCACCGGCTCAGCTTGGAGGATTCATATTCATTGTGGCCGGAGTGCTGCTTGGCACCGGGTGGGTGGACCAGCTGCTGTTAAAAAAACGAAAACAGGCGCCTGCTAAGTATGATGCTTAGCGGACGCCTGCTTTTTTTTCGGAACTTCATCAAAGCCCCCGGGGTGAAATGGATGGCATTTGACAATGCGCCGAACTGTCAAAAAGGCCCCTTTCCAGAATCCGAAGCGCTCAAAGGCAGTAATGCTGTACTGCGAACAGGTGGGATAAAAACGGCAGGAGGGGGGCGTGAACCGGGAAATATAACGTTGATACAGCCGGATCAACGCCACTATCAATTTTTTCATACATACGCACTCCTATAGTCTTTTTTGCACTTAAAGCGTAGCATAAATAAAAGCAGAACTAAAAAACCCCGCCTGAACCGGCGGGGTTAAAACCTTACTTCTGTATTAACCGACATAAAAGGAGGCTGCTGGTTCAACCACCTGGCGAAGAAGTGCTTCTTCTTCCGCGTTTAAACGTACCATTGGAAGGCGGACATCGCCGGAAATGATACCGCGCATCTCAAGAGCTGCTTTTACCGGAGTCGGACTAGGCGCTGCGAACATGGATTTCATCAGCGGCAGCAGATCGCGGTGCCGGGAAGCGGCATAAACCGGCTGTCCGTTAAAGAAGCTCTGGATCATGTCCTGCATGCTCTCTCCGGCCACGTGCGCAGAAACAGAAACGACGCCGGTAGCTCCAACAGACAGCAGTGGCAGCGTCAGACTGTCATCGCCGCTGTATAAGGTAAAGTCCTGCGGTGCATGCTGCAGAATATAGGCCGCAGCTTCGAGATCACCGCTCGCTTCTTTGATGGAGCAGATGTTTCTGACATGGGAAAGCCGTACAATAGTTTCCGGTGTCATACCGGCCGCGCTTCGCCCTGGAATGTTATAAAGCATAACCGGAGTGTTAATTCCTTCAGCAATTGTACGGAAATGCTGGTACATGCCTTCCTGGGAAGGCTTGTTATAATACGGAGTTACAAGCATGACGGCATCAATGCCGGTTTTTTCAGCTTCAAGGGACAAAGCGAGTGAAGCTCTTGTATCGTTGGAGCCTGTGCCTGCAATAACCGGCACCCGGCCGTTTACAGTCTGGACAGTATGACGGAACAACGAGATTTTTTCCTCATGGGAGAGCGTTGGGGATTCGCCGGTCGTACCTGCCACCACAATGCTTTCTGTTCCTGTGCTGATCAAATGATTAATCAGTCTGGTTAATGCTGTGTAATCTATATCTCCGTGTTCATCAAATGGAGTCACCATTGCTGTACTCAATCTGCCAAAATTCATGTTTACTCACCCTCTTAAAAGTATAGTCTTGCCTAAAAAGAGAGGGCTTGCGGTTTCACGTCTTCGTCTCCGTCCGGACACGAAAAAAGCAACCATGGAAAGAGCCCATCGTTGCAGGAACGCTTCAGCTGTTAAGCAGAACCGCACGTGCGTGAGATAGCCCTCCATACAGAAAATCTGTATGACAGTCCCGCATTTATTCAATACGAGACCAGCGTTGAACGATTGAGTCGTCCGCAGCTTCGGCAAAAACCCCTTTCCGCTTTAATCACCAGAGCTCATTCTCTTCCTAAAGCGTACTAATAGTTTTCGCAGCCTCTAACCTCACTTCTCAAATAAAGAAGCAGGATATGAAATTAATTAACTACACCATAGCAGATAACGCCCCGAAAGACAATAGTACGGCAGAAAATCAATTATCTTTTCTATATTGCCTGATTTTAGCGTGAGTAAACATAATTAAATATTGTCTGTTTATCCCTTCTCCGCAACTGTTTTAGCGGATTCCGCCCGCGGCGGGCAAAAAATTTTTAAAAACACGTTTCATTTTAGTGAATCTTTCTTATATAATGAGAGAGGGAAAACAGAACATTAGGGGGCCAATTACGTATGTCGCAGCTTCAGCAGATCGCTCTAGAACTTCCAAAAGAACTCTATACGGAAATCGAACATCTGTCCCAGTCAGAAAAGGATTCTTTTTTTCATCAGGTATTAAAAGATCAAATTGAAAAACAAAAATCCACAGACATGCAGGAACAATTGAAGAACGGATATGCAGAAATGGCTGCACTAAATGCTGAAATATGCGCTGAATTTGAATATGCCGAAACAGAATCTACACAGACGACAGAACGACGGCTGCATGAACAAGACTAGCTGTTCATCCTGTCCGGCAGCATAAGCGCGCAACCGGAAAAGGAGGTGAATGGGTGGTTTGAGTGATTCGAAACAAAACAATCAGCATCATAAAAAAGTAGTTAAACGGGGGGACGTATTTTTTGCGGATCTGTCTCCGGTAGTTGGATCAGAGCAGGGAGGCGTCCGCCCCGTACTTATCATTCAAAATAATATTGGTAACCGCTTCAGTCCTACGGTGATTGTAGCTGCTATTACGGCACAGATTAAAAAGGCAAAAATGCCGACACACGTAGAAATTGATGCAGCCAAGCATCGATTTGACCGTGACAGCGTTATCCTGCTCGAGCAGCTTCGTACTATTGATAAGCAGCGGTTAACTGATAAAATTACCCATCTCGATGATGAAACCATGGAGCAGGTACGTAAAGGTCTGGAAATAAGCCTTGGCCTGCATGAGTTCAATTAATCCATCATACATAACGACTGCGGGCCCCCGCCTGCATTTCGATACTTAAAACCTTTCCGGACTGGAAAGGTTTTTTTGCTGCAAAAAAAAGAAATGAATGCCTTTGTAATGTGATATATCCTTCTGTGAGTCCAATAAAAGCACTCAGTAGCGTAAAGGTTTAAATTCATACGAAAAACTTTTAAATGCTCTATTTTATTTTAAGTTGTGATGTGATACACTGCTCTAGGAAATAAAGAGAGGGTTGGATAAACCAGCCTATAAGAGAGAGGATAAGGAAGGGAGGCTTTCATATGCTAAAAGCAATGAAGCAAAAATGGATGGACAAGCGCGATCAGCTTGCCCGGCAAACAGAAGAACGGATTCAGGATTACAATACGGATCTGCAGGTACAGATGAGGCAGAGACGTGAAAATGATGATTGGACTGATGAACTTCTCAATAAAGATATTGAAAAATATTTGTATACGATCCATCCGTCATTTCTTTTAAACGACCGTGTGAACCGGGCGCTTTACAACCGGCTTCTTGCCCGTGCGCAGGGGAAGTATTCGCTGACACTCTCTGTCACAAGTGAAATGAAGCTTGCGCTCGACTTTTACAACACGGATCTTGCTGTATTTCTTCGTTTGATTGAGAAGAAAGGCTTTCAGCTTCAAGGAAATGAGGAACGTTTTCTGCTGACGCTTATGAACCGCCTCAGTGAAAACAATTACCGCATGTATAAAGAACGTTACAGCGAATTGGATGCTCACAACGCCTCCTTATCAGATGCGGTCAGTTCGTACCTGCAGCAGGTGCCGCGTGCTTATCAGCTGGAAACCGGGCGACTCGATTTCTTTTACAAGTTTCTGATCAGTGAGGGCCTTCTTCCGGCAGGGACAACGAAGAAAAAGCTGAAGAAAGTAATTAAAGCCTCCAATAAAAAGAGAGCGGGAGACCATCAGCTTGAGCGGATGGAACGCCGGCTTGACCGGATTGGTTAATAGACGAACAAAACGCTGCAGAGCTGCAGCGTTTTTTATTGCTTTGAAAACCCAGTGAGAACATAATTCTTTTCGATTAGGCGTTTCTGTGGCAGAATGTAGGTAAATATACAGAAGGGATGGAGAGCTGATGAGTCAAAACGAAACGAATCTCAGCACGTTTTTTGCCGGTAAATTGCAGGAAGCCAAAACTCAATTTGAGCGCACCATCGACTGTAAACACACCGCTTTTGACGATTTATATCCGTATATGAATGAACAGCCGCAGTTTTTCTGGTATAAGCGGTATGTAGCCTGGCAGGAGCTGCTTACTACGGTAGAGCTCGCAGAGGAACTGAATATCGACTGGCAGAAAGAGTTCAAAACGAAGCAGCAGGAGTTTATTGAAAGTAAAATACTCGATGCAAAAGTACTCGATGACTGGTACGGAAAACAGCGTACTGAAGCATAAAGAAAGCCGGCGGACCCCCGCCGGCTTTTTACGATTTCTTCTATATGTCTGCTGGTTTGTTAGAAGATAAAATGAGCGATCAAAACAATAACTGGAAGTGAAATAATGGTTCTTTCGAGAAAGATGAGTATAAGGTCGATAAAGCGTACCGGAAGCTTGCTCCCGAGCAGCAGACCGCCAACTTCGGACATGTAAATGAGCTGACTGACCGACAGGGCCCCGATAATGAAGCGGGTCATTTCGCTTTCAATATCCGTACCAAGAATAGCCGGCAGGAACATATCCGCAAATCCGATGAGCATTGTTTCGCTGGCTGCTACTGCCTCCGGCACCTGCATCAGCTGCAGGAGCGGCACGAACGGAGCACCGAGCCAGGCGAACAACGGCGTAAATTCTGCAATAACAACTGCGATGGTGCCAAGGCCCATGACAATCGGAATGACGCTGATCCACATATCAAGCACGTTTTTTGTACCGCTGATCAGCACGGAAGACCAATGAGTGCGTGAAGCTTTATCGAGTGCTTTTTCCCACCCGGAGGACACAGGATTTTTACCTGTATGGCCGTTCGCTATTTCCTCTGCAGGCTGTTGGTTGTAATACTCGTTTTTCTTCCGCGACAGCGGAGGAATCCGAGGCATAATGAGTGCGCAGGCCACGCCGGCTGCAACGATGGTGAGGTAATACGGCAGCGTGTAGGCAAGCAAATCCAGTTCCCCAAGGATTGTAATGGTGAATGTGATACTGACTACCGAGAACGTCGTACTGATAACAGCAGCCTCGCGCTGCGTGTAGTGGCCGCTTTCATACTGCTGACTTGTCAAAAGCACGCCGATGGTGCCATCGCCTAACCACGAAGCGAGACCGTCAATCGAGGAGCGGCCCGGAAGGGTAAATAACGGGCGCATTAAAATCGTCAGGATCGAACCAAAAAATTCGAGCAGACCGAAATTAAGCAGAAACGGCAGAAAATAACCGGCAAAAAAGAAGACGGTAATTAAGAGAAGAATCAGGGAATAGAGCAGAAGACCACCGGTAGCGTCTCCGATAAGCCAGCCCGGGCCAATTTGAAAAAGGGTTAAAAAAGCAAAAATAAAGCCTAAAATGCGGATGAGAAGCCACCCGTTGGTTACATGAAACAACGACACGGCGATACCTGAGGAAAACGGACGGAACCGGGCAATAATGGCACCGACTACGGAGATGCCGATAAAAATGACGCCCATCGCAGGCAGTATACCGCTCAGTAAGCCTTCGAGCCATCCGGCAAGAAGAGCCACCGGAACGGTTAAGCCATCATCAGTAGAAATGGGGACCATAAATAAAAAGATCCCAATCAATGAAGGAATAATAAATTTAAGGGCGCTCGAGGCCCTGGTGGATGGAGTGGAACTCATTTTCTTCACCTCGATATTCATACAGTTTTATGTATAATTACTACAAACATTGTACTAAATTAACACGAAAACCGCCATTTGCAAAGCACATTTTTATCCGTCTCAAGGGAAAGGAGAAACGACCAAACTATGCCGCAATATATCTTTGACGTTGAATCCGTGTATTTAAAAGAGCCGGAAGATGAGCTCAGGACGCATATAGCGGAGGTGAGAACGGAAGTAATACACCGTGAAAAGGGCGATATTTTATTTGAAGCTGTTATTCCGGTGGCTTACCACGCTTACGGCGTCTACCCTGACGTGAAAGCAGTAGCCTCCCAGATTCCCCGGGCCGCGCTGCAGCGGGAGGTGCTGTTCCGTGTGAAGAGCTACGTCAAAAAACTTCGTCCGTTTTTATGAACCGGAAGATGCGGTGCGGGCGTTTGCTCAGCGGAGCAGAGGCAGCAGATCCCCGAGAGCCGTCAGCTCATGTTCTGCCCGGAATTCATGAGTCGGGACGCTCCCGTCATGGTTGATCCAGGCGCTGCTGATACCGGCTTTTTTTGCCCCTGCGATATCGGTATTCATATTGTCCCCGATCATCAGTGTATCTTCAGGAGAAGCGTCTGCGAGGCGCAGCGCATGAGTAAAGATGGCAGGATCAGGTTTTCCCACGCCAAATTCGCCGCTGATAATAATATGGTCAAAGAAAGGCACGAGCGCCGGGGTCAGGGACAGCTTCAGCCGCTGAAGACTGGGGGAGCCGTTTGTGAGCATCAGCAGTTGATAGTCATCCTTTAGGGTATGAAGGACTTCAAACGTATCAGCATATACATAGGGGAGGTGACGCCGGTGCATAATAAAGCGGTCCTTAAGCCATTCTCCTGTTTCCGGCTGGTGGACGCCGTGGGCTGCAAGCGCCCGCGTCCATGTTTCTTTTTGATAGGAGGAAATAAGCCGGCTCATTTCCTGGAAGCGCCGGTGCTCAATATCGTCAAAGTGCCCCCAGAGGCCTTCGAATGCGTTAATGCCTATCGTTTTAGTGAAGTCATATACAGAAAGGTTCTTATACAGTTCGGGTGCAGTCTGCTGCACGGTTTCCATGAGCAGCGGTGCGTGCACCCCAGTGCGTATCTCGGCGTCAAAGGCCGTGGCCCGCAGCGCTTCATTGATGCTTTTTTTATCCCAGAGCAGGGTGTCGTCTAAATCAAAAATAAGTGTTTTCATGAAAATCCCCCTGTGAAAGTGAAAATGTATGTATAAATCATAGCACAGCGATTAATGTTTAAGAAAAAGAAATATGCCGTTCTGCCTGGAAAAGCAAATAATTCAGTTTAGGGACTGTCAAGTGAAAAGAATTAGTGTACAATGTAGGTGTGTGAGAACGCTTCATAGGAGATCGCGCTTTAAAGATGCCGGAAAGTGAAAATCAATCGGATTTTCGGCCTCCTGCAGCGAGGAGCATACATATTTTTCGTATACTTGGCTGGGTAAGGTTTTGAGTACCTGCTATAAGCATGTTAAAATATGTCTGATTTATGAAAAGGCATGTTCTCGAAGAATTGGTTGAGTCGAAGAAGGGAAGTGATGGTGGAAACTCCATTCCAAATGGTTCACCTTCATAGATATTAAACGACTAATATGATAGTTTAGAAAACTTATTGATCACATAAGCTGGGGGTATCACTCGATGAGTAAGCATCAATCCAGGGCTGAAGAAGCCTGGCAGGAATTTTATGGTCCCAATCTGGGTTATATGTGGGAACAATACGACGTGTACAAGGAAGATCCTGACGCTGTGGAACCGGAGATTAAAAGCTGGTTTGACCAGTACGGACCGCCATCGTCAAATGGGGAAGCATCAGCCGGATATGCTCCTGCTGTGGATGAAAAAGACCAGGCAGTCGGTGCCGGACTTAATATGGAAAAGATCGCGGATGCAGTTAAACTTGCTGAAAATATCCGTATTCACGGCCATCTTTCTGCAGACATCAACCCGCTTCAGGAACCAAACGGAGAAACGTCATTTCTTCGCATAGAAGAATACGGACTAAGTGAAGAAGATCTTCGGACCATTCCGAAGGAAATTCTATGTCCGGACGCTCCGGAATCAGTATCTGACGGACTCGAAGCAATCGAGCATTTAAAACAGATGTATACAAAAACCATCGCTTTTGAATTCGACCACGTCCATGATGTGGAAGAGCACCGCTGGCTCAATCGCAAGGTGGAGTCAGGCGAAATATACAGCGCTGTGTCAGATGATAAACGCAAAGCTTTGCTGAAAAGCCTTACGGAAGTAGAAGCCTTCGAGCAATTTCTGCAGAAAACGTTTGTCGGCCAGAAACGCTTTTCTATAGAAGGAATTGACATTCTTGCTCCTATTATGGAAGAGCTTACCCACAGCGCGATGCAGGACGGGGCAAGAAACATTATGATCGGCATGGCCCACCGCGGGCGTTTGAGCGTTCTGGCCAAAGTTATCGGGAAGCCTTATGACCTGATCTTCTCCGAATTTCAGCACTCCCCCAACAAAGATCTCGTACCTTCGGAAGGTTCCGTTGGGATCAACTACGGCTGGACGGGAGACGTAAAGTATCACCTGGGAGCAGATAAAAACATTAATCAGGAATCGTTTGAATCCCGTATTTCCCTTGCCAACAATCCAAGTCACCTGGAATACGTCAATCCGGTCGTGGAAGGCTATACACGGGCCGCGCAGGATGACGTCAGTGAGCCGGGCTTTCCGCAGCAGGACGGCTCTAAGGCCATGGCTATTTTAGTGCACGGCGATGCGGCTTTTCCAGGCGAAGGAGTCGTCACAGAAACCTTGAACATGAGCCGGCTGAAAGGGTATCAGACGGGCGGTACCGTGCACGTTATTGCCAATAACCAGCTTGGCTTTACCACCGATACGCACGATGCAAGAAGTACGACCTATTCAAGTGACCCGGCCAAAGGCTACGAAATCCCGGTTATTCACGTGAACGCAGACGAACCGGAAGCCTGTCTCGCGGCCGTGCAGCTGGCTTATGAATACAGAAATAAATTCAATAAAGACTTTGTGATCGATTTGATCGGCTACCGCCGTTACGGCCATAACGAAACAGATGAGCCGGCAGCAACCCAGCCATACTTATACGGACTGATTCGTGAGCATCCGTCTGTTCGTGAGCATTACGCGGATCATCTGGACCAAATCGGATTCTGGAAAAAATCCGAAACCGATCAGCTGAAAGAGGATACGCTGAATCATCTGCGGGATCAGTACAACAAAGTAGCAGAGGATAAAGAAGCGGAGACGGAGCTTGGACCGGTGCCGGAAGAAGTGGAAAAACGTCTTCCTAAAGTCGAAACCGGCTATGATTTAAACGAACTGAAGGAAATTAACCAGGAGCTTATTACCTGGCCCGAAAACTTCAATGTCTTTCCGAAATTAAGAAAAATTCTTGAACGCCGTGGACCGGCTATGGAAGAAGGCGGCAAAGTGGACTGGGGCCATGCCGAAGCGTTAGCCTTTGCAACAATTCTCGCAGACGGCACACCGGTGCGTTTAACCGGTCAGGACTCCCAGCGCGGCACGTTCGCACAGAGACATCTGGTGCTCCATGACCATAAAAACGGAGATATTTATTCCCCAATGCATGCGTTCTCGAAAGCAAATGCCGCCTTTGCACTTTACAACAGTCCGCTTTCAGAAAACGGTATCGTCGGCTTTGAATACGGATATAATGTGCAGGCACCGGAAACATTGACACTCTGGGAAGCCCAGTTTGGTGATTTCGGTAACGCTGCACAGGTAATATTTGACCAGTTTGTTTCTGCGGGCCGCGCTAAGTGGGGACAAAAGTCCGGTATGGTCTTTCTGCTCCCGCACGGCTACGAAGGACAGGGGCCGGAACACTCAAGTGCAAGACTCGAACGTTTTCTGACGCTCTCAGCAGAAAATAACTGGAATGTCGCTTACCTCTCGAGTTCAGCGCAATACTTCCACCTGCTCCGGCGGCAGGCGGAATTTCTCGGAAAAGACGAAATGCGTCCGCTTGTGCTCATGACACCAAAAAGTCTGCTGCGTAATCAGACCGTCGCTAGCGAGCCGGAGGCTTTCGGGGAAGGTGCTTTCCAATCCGTAGTGGAAGACCCGCTGACGGGCAAAGACAAAAAGAAAGTAAAACGTCTGCTCGTAGGTACTGGAAAAATGACCATCGACCTGCATGAAGCACTGGCCGACGGTGAAGTGCCGAGCGATATCCATATCGTCCGGATTGAAGAGCTCTATCCGTTTCCGGAAGAAGAAATCCGTGACATCTTAGAAGCGTATCCAAACGTAAAATCGATCCAATGGGTTCAGGAGGAGCCGAAAAACATGGGCGCATGGTATTACATGTACCCGCTCCTGCATAATCTGGCACCAAAAGGAGCATCGGTGGATTATATCGGGCGCCGCAGAAGGTCAAGTCCGGCGGAAGGCGACCCTACAATCCATAAAAAAGAACAGAACCGTATCATTCAGGAAGCCCTAAAAGGAAACGAATAAGGAGGACGCAGTCATGGCAGAGATCAAAGTACCAGAACTAGGCGAATCCGTTACAGAGGGAACAATCGCAGAATGGTTAAAAAAACCAGGGGACAAAGTCGAACAGGGAGAAAACATCGCTGAACTTGAAACCGATAAAGTGAATGTGGAAATCCCATCGGAGAAAACTGGTGTCCTCCAGGAACTGTTAAAAGAAGAGGGCGACAACGTAGAAGTCGGCGAGGTAATTGCCGTAGTGGACGAAAACGGTGAAGCCGGAGGCGGAAGCTCAGAAGAAAAAAGCTCAGAGGAAGCAGCTCCGGAAAAGGAAAGCGAAGAAAAGCAGGAAGCTTCCAAAGAGCCGGCAGCGGATAAATCGGAAGAAGGTACGAAAGAAGAATCGAAAGAAGATTCCCCGGCAGACCGGCCGGTTGCTTCTCCTTCTGTGCGCAAATACGCGCGCGAGCAGGGCATTGACTTGAACGAAGTGTCCGGGAGCGATCCGAAGGGGCGCGTCCGCAAAGAAGATGTGGATAATGAAGTAAAAGGAAGCAGCAAAAAAGAGGAAAAACAGCCTGAGAAGCCTGCTGCCAAAAGCGAGAAGGATGAATTCGAAGGCAAGCCGGTTGAACGGGTTAAAATGTCCCGCCGCCGTCAGACGATCGCGAGCCGGCTGAAGGAAGTCCAGCAGGAAACAGCTATGCTGACGACGTTTAACGAAGTGGACATGTCAGCAATCATGGACCTGAGAAAACGCCGGAAGGATACGTTCCAGGAGCAGCACGACGTGCGCCTAGGATTTATGTCCTTCTTTACGAAGGGTGTTATTGCAGCACTGAAAAAATACCCGCTGCTGAATGCGGAAATCCAGGCTACAGAAGTGATCAAAAAGCAGTTCTACGATATCGGCATGGCTGTTTCCACTGACGATGGCCTCGTCGTACCGGTAGTCCGGGACGCCGATCGAAAAACGTTTGCTGAAATCGAACAGGAAATTATGGACCTTTCATTAAAGGCCCGCGATAATAAATTAACCTTGAAAGATCTTCAGGGTGGTACCTTTACAATCACGAACGGCGGCGTTTTCGGTTCGCTGCTGTCGACACCGATTCTGAACGCTCCGCAGGTAGGTATACTTGGAATGCACACGATCCAGTGGCGTCCGGTGGCCATTGACCAGGATACGATGGAGAACCGGCCGATGATGTATACGGCTCTTTCCTACGATCACCGCATTGTGGACGGAAAAGAAGCAGTAAGTTTCCTTGTAACGCTGAAGCAGCTGCTTGAGGATCCAGAAAACCTTCTGCTCGAAGGATAATACAATATGATCAAAGCCCGCTTTCCGGCGGGCTTTTTTCTTTGCAGAAACGCAGAAGGTATGATTTCTGTCGGTGCCAGCCCGGCGATAAGAAAACACACATTTTTTGATATTTCGCGATAATCTCTGATTTTCAGCCATTTTATCGTAAAAATAGAGATGAAATGAAAATAAATGATTTTTTCTTCGTTTAACGCTTGCGTTCCGTTTCTATCTATTGATATAATCACATATGTGATCGTTGAGAGAACACGATATACCAAGGAGGGATAGTATGAGCAATATTAAAATGGACCGAAAAACAGCTGCGCGTATTAGAAGAGATGGAGGCGTAGTTACGCTGGACCCATTTTATTTTTGGAATCAGAAAAAAGACAAAGGTCCAGTCGATACAGTAGTACAGGTAGGCACACCTGCTGAAACTGCCATGTATACGCGTTACCAGTTTGAAGACATCTCTGTGTACGTCCATGAACGCCTGCAGCTGAAAAAAGAATTGCGCCTATTCCTCCATGGATTTGGTCCGTTCGAACATCTCAACTGCGCGGGAGTGAAACGATTCAGCAAACCACAAAAAACAGCAGATGCTGTTTCCTAATAATTTGAAGAACGTCCTGGCAGCAGGGCGTTTTTCTTATCAAAATTAATTAATTTCACATACTGTATTAAACAAAAAAATAAAAATCTGATATAATAAAACCAAACATATGATCCGGTTTTTAATCCGGCAGAGGAGAATGTTCATGAGCCTACAATTTTATCTTGGGCGTTCCGGGACGGGTAAGTCCACCGCCATGCATCAAGAAATTAATGAGATGATTACCCGTGATCCCAATGGACCGCCGGTAATTGTTATTACCCCTGACCAAATGACTTTTCAGGTAGAACAGCAGCTTGTCCGCCTGTCGGAAAAAGGGATGACAAGAGCCCAGGTCTACAGCTTTCCGCGACTTGCGTGGAAGATTTTTCAGGAAACAGGTGGAGCGGCCAAAACCGCGCTTCAGAAAACAGGCAAACAGATGCTGATTCGCAAAGTGATCAGTGAACAGCGCAAGCATTTTCGGCTGTATGAAACGTCGAGCTATACGGACGGCTTCATTGACCAGGTGGATGAAGTAATTACAGAATGGAAAACCCACAATGTGTCCAAAGCGGCTATGCACGATATGGTGGAGGGGCTGGAAAAAAGCGGGGCAACCGGGGCTGATCGTATTCTGACAGCGAAGCTTCAGGATCTTCTGCTGATTTGGGAAGAGATGGATAAGGTCATCGGTGACCGCTACATTGGAAGCGAGGAGCAGCTGTTCTGGCTGACTGAAAAAGTGAGTTCCTCTGCTTACATTGCAGAAGCAGTCATTTATATTGACGGCTTCCACCGCTTCACCCCGCAGGAGCTGTCGGTAGTTGAGCAGCTGCTTCAGTACTCGCAGGATGTGCGGATCGCATTGACGCTCGATGATTTGACGAACAAGGAAGACGCACATCCGGCTCCGGATATGTTCAGACAGACAGCAAAAACATATTACCAGCTGAGTGCGCTGGCAGAAGACCATGCTGTATCGGTGAATAGGCCGTACTGGTTTAATGGCGGCACGACAAATAAACACGAAGCACTTCAGCATTTAGAGAGGTTCATGGAAAACCGTTCCTATAAAACTAGTTCGGGCGGAGATGCTATTACGGTTAAAAATGCGGTCAACCGCCGGACCGAAGTCGAGGAATGCGCGCGGGATATTGCAGCGCTTGTACGGGATCATGATTACAGGTATGAAGACATTGCCGTCGTAGCCAGAAATCCGGGGGACTATAATCATATAATTGAGACCGTATTTCAGGATTACCGGGTCCCGGTGTTTGTGGATGAAACGCGTCCGGTGCTGAATCACCCGGTAGTGGAATTTATCCGCTCGGCGCTTGAGACCATTGCAGAACGGTGGAGATACGAGTCGGTGTTCCGGACGTTCAAAACAGATATGCTGTTTGATGTGCATGAGTCCTGGCCAGAAGCGAGAAAACAGGTGGATTTCCTGGAAAATTATGTACTCGCGCGAAACGTCAGAGAAAAAGACTGGAAAAGCGAAGAACAGTGGGTCTACCGGTATCATGCCACAAATGTAGAGGACGACTGGGAGCATAAAGATAACCACGAGATCGAAAGAGATATTCATCAAACAAGAATGCGGTTAAGCGCCCCGTTGTTCTCCCTGCAGGCACGACTAAAAAAAGCCCGTACTGTGCGGGAAAAAGCGGGGGCCTTGTTTACATTTTTAGAGGAGCTCCGGATACCGGAAAAGCTCGAAATGATGCGCGATGACTGTCTCAGGCATAACCGCCTGGAAATGGCAAGAGAGCATGAGCAGATCTGGGACATGACCGTAGACCTGCTTGAACAGATGGTAGAGGTGGCCGGCGATGATAAAGCAGGTATGCAGACCTTTCAGCAGATGATGGAAGCAGGCTTTACGAAAGCTACTTTTTCGATTGTACCTCCTTCTCTGGACCAGGTAACCGCGGCTGATATGGAACGTTCGCGGCTGCTGGGTATTAAAGTGGTCTACCTGCTCGGCGTAAACGAAGGCATACTTCCGGCTGCCCTTGAAGAAAGCAGCATGCTGCAGGAGTCCGACAGGGCCTGGCTGGAGCAGCAAGGCGTTGAACTTGAAGAAAGCGGGGAGGCAAAGCTCCTGAATGAAAACTTTCTCATTTACCGCACGATGAGTCTGCCCTCCGACAGACTGATTGTCAGCTATCCGATGGCTGATGAGGAAGGAAAGCGGCTCCAGCCTTCAATCGTCATCCAGCAGCTGCTCGACATGTTTCCGGATCAGGCGCCGGTGCTGATTCAAAACGAACCAGGGGGTTACAGTAAAGAGGGACAGCTGCATTTTGTGAATGCCTCCATGAAAACGATGAGCTTTTTGATTGGGGAACTCGAACGCTGTAAACAGGGAGAAGATGTGGCTGATCTTTGGTGGAGTGTGTACAATGTTTTTGTCAAAAACAACCGTTTGGAAAAACTGACGAAAAGCCTGTTTTACCGTAATGAGGCAGTAGCGCTTTCCAGGGAAACGACCCGGGAACTCTACGGCCGGAAAATGAAAACGAGCGTATCGCGGATGGAGCAGTATGAAGCCTGTGCTTTCCGGCAGTTTGCTTCATACGGGTTAAAGCTGAAGGAGAGGCAGCTGTACAAGCTCGAAGCACCGGATATTGGCCAGCTGTTTCACGCAGCTTTAAAGGACGTAACAAAAGCCGTCTACCGGGACGGGCGGACGTGGGAGGAGCTTTCCGAGCAGAACGCCCGTGATTATGCTGAAGAAGCGGTGCATGAACTGGCTCCGGCTATTCAGCGCCAGATTCTTTTAAGCAATTCCAGACACCAGTATTTACTGAAAAAGCTCGAAGAAACCGTGCAGCGGGCCTCAATGATTCTGAGCCAGCAGGCGAAATCCAGCCGGTTTTCGCCTATCGGACTTGAAGTAGGCTTTGGGCCAAGCGAAGAAATTCCGCCTCTCTTATTTGAGTTGGCTGACGGAACCCAGATGGAAGTAGCGGGAAGAATTGACCGCGTCGACCAGGCGGTGTCAGACAGCGGGGTGCTGCTGCGGGTGATTGATTACAAGTCCAGTGCCAAGGACCTGCGTCCGGAAGAGGTGTTTTTCGGACTGGCGCTGCAGATGCTCGTCTATTTGGATGTAGTGCTCTCCTTCTCCGAAGAATGGCTCGGAACGAAAGCAGATCCGGCCGGCGTACTGTATTTCAACGTGCACAATCCTATTATTCAGGCGGGAAGATCATGGTCTCCAGAGGACATTGAACAGGAGATGATGAAACAGTTCCGCATGAAAGGCATTCTGCCGGATGACCCCGGCATCGCCAAAATGATGGATGAACGGCTTGAGGCGGGCGTCGATTCGTTTATCGTCCCTGCGCGACTGAATAAAGGTGGAGGGTTTAATAAACAGTCACCGGTCGTTTCAAAAGAACAGTTTGAGCGTCTTCGCGGCCATATTCGTGACAAAATCCGCCATATCGGCGAACAGCTGAGAGCAGGCGATACGAGTATCCAGCCTTTTCAGATGAAACAAAAGAAAGCATGTGACTACTGTGAATTTCATTCTGTATGCCAATTTGACCGCGGATTTCCGGGCAACGAATTCCGGAGCTTTCGGAGCGGCGGCATGAAATGGGAAACGCTGTTCCAGGAGAAGGAGGAAAACGATGAGTCTGAGGACCATTCCTGAAAAACCAACAGACGTCCGCTGGACGGAGAGCCAGTGGGAGGCAATACACGCGGAAGGATCTAATATTTTAGTTTCTGCCGCCGCAGGGAGCGGGAAAACCGCTGTGCTTGTGGAGCGGGTTATCCGGAAAATCACCCAGGCAGAAGCCCCGGTGGACGTAGACCGGCTTTTAATCGTAACGTTTACAAACGCAGCCGCTGCTGAAATGAAAACAAGGGTAGGCAAGGCGCTCGAGGAAAAGTTAAAAGCAGACCCTGCCAATCTGCATATCCGCAGACAGCTGGCATTGTTAAACCGGGCGTCCATCTCCACGCTTCACTCGTTCTGTATGAACGTTATCCGAACGTATTATTACCTTGTGGATGTGGATCCGCAGTTTCGTATCATGGACCAGAATGAAGGGGCCATGATTCAGGAGGAGCTGCTTGAGGAGCTGCTCGAGGAAAACTATGCGGCCGAAAATAATGACGAGTTTGTTTTGCTTGCCGATCGGCTGAATAAAGACCGGAGCGATGATTCGCTTCGTGAAGCAGTGCTGCGTCTGTTTCAGTATTCCCGGGCACACGCGGATCCGGCGTCATGGCTGCAGGAGGTGGCTGAACAGTACCGTACAGATGGAAGCAGGTCGATCGAAGAGCTCCCGTGGGGACGTGAAATGATGCAGCAGGCAGAGACTGCTCTTGCCGGTGCTGTGCTCAAATACGAAAATGCGATTGCAGCTGCCGGACAGCCGGACGGCCCAAAAGTAAACCTTGGGCTTCTTCAGGAGGAGCTTGATACGTGCCGGAAGGCTCTCGAAGCCGCTACGTGGAAAGACATGCAGCAGACGCTTGCCGGGTTCACCTTTAAAAAACTGGCCAGCAAAAAGGAGGAAGACGCGACGCCGGAGCGGCGGGAACAGATAAGAAACAACCGGGACGGAGCCAAAAAGGTTATTCAGAAGCTTCAGGAGGACATGGTGGCGGAAAACCCGGAGGATGCGTTGAGCGATATTGCGGATCTTTACCCATCAGTCCGGGAGCTCTGTCAGCTCGTGCAGACGTTCAGCGAGCGGTACTACCAAGTGAAGCAAAAGCGGGCCATGATGGACTTTTCCGACTTGGAGCACACTTGTCTGCAGATTCTGGCTTTTGAAGAAGCGTCGGAACATTACCGCGAATTTTTCCAGGAAGTGCTCGTGGACGAGTATCAGGATACCAACTTTGTGCAGGAAAAAATCGTCACCCAGCTTTCTTCCGGTGATAACCTGTTCATGGTCGGAGACGTCAAACAGAGCATTTACCGTTTTCGTCTGGCAGAGCCGGATCTGTTTCTGGAAAAATTCAAGCGGTACGGGGGAAGCGATGACGGGGAACGAATTATGCTCGATAAAAATTTCCGCAGCCGCAGGCAGGTGCTTGATGCCGTTAACTACTTATTCCGCCAGCTGATGGATAATGACCTTGGCGGCATTGCCTATGACAGCGAGGCAGAGCTGAAGTGGGGCAACGATCAATACCCGGACATCGGGGACATAGTGACCGAGGTGGCCGTAATTGATCAGGAGGATGTCGTCGAGAATGATCCTCAGGCAGCGGAGCTGACCAACGCCCGGGCGGAGGCCCGGTGGATCGCGCAGGCAGTCAGCCATTCGATGCAGAACGGCTGGGTGACCGATCAAAAGACGGGTGAAAAGCGCCGGCCGGTGTACCGGGATCACGTGATTTTAATGCGCTCGATGCCATGGGTGAATGAAATGATGGAAGAAATGCAGGCGTATGGCATACCGGTCTACGCAGAAGTGTCCGGCGGGTATTTTCAGGCAGTTGAAATTCAGATTATGATTTCCCTGCTGCAGATCATTGATAATCCGCTGCAGGATATTCCGCTCGCCTCTGTGCTCCGCTCGCCGATTGTCGGCTGGGATGAAGAGATGCTCGCAGAAGTGCGGCTGGAGGACAAAAATGCTTCCTTTTATCAGTGCGTGGAACTGGCCGCTGCCGGCACCTCCAGTATGCAGCCCCGGGCCCAGGCGTTTCTGGAACAGCTGGAGGGCTGGCGCAGCCGGTCCAAATATGAGCCGCTGTCAGAGTTTATATGGGCACTGCTCGAAGAAACCGGATACCTGGACTTCTGTTCCGGCCTGCACGGAGGTAAACAGCGGCGGGCGAACCTGCTTGCGCTGTATGACCGTGCCCGTGTGTATGAATCGACGTCGTTTCGCGGCGTATTCCGCTTCCTTCGTTTTATTGAAGGCATGAAAAACCGAAAGGAGGATTTGGGCACTGCGCGGGCGCTTGGGGAGCAGGAAGATGTTGTGCGGTTTATGAGCATTCATAAAAGCAAGGGACTGGAATTTCCGATTGTTTATGCTGCTGGACTGCAGAAGGGCTTTAATGTGCAGGATCAGCGGCAGCCTCTTCTGTTTCATAAAGAGCTTGGCATCGGCATGAAATATGTCGATCCAAAGCAGCGTGTCAGCTGGCCGACACTGCCGCATGCGGCGATAAAACACCGCATGAAAACAGAAAGCCTTGCTGAAGAACTGCGTGTGCTGTACGTCGCGTTTACAAGGGCAGAGGAACAGCTGATTCTCGTAAGCTCGATGCAGCGGGTAGAAAAGAAATTTGAAGAATGGGAGCAGAAAAGTGCCCAGGCCGGAAACACTCTTGAACTGCATGACCGCCTGGAAGCACAGCACGCATTTGACTGGCTGATGCCTGTTTTGTTGCAGCACGCGCAAGTCGACCCGTTAGAGCAGCAGACCTCAAAGAACCTGTCCGATCATTCCTCCTGGAAGGTTCATATTATACCGGCCTCAAACCTGCAGATCGGGTCAGTGCAGGAGGAGACGTCAGCGGAGGACTGGATGCAGGCGGTAAAAAATAAAGAAGAGGTGCCGGCGGGAGAGGAATGGGACGAAGAAGTCAGGCGCCGCATGTACTTTCGATACCCTTTTGAGGAAGATACCCGGCATGCGGCCAAAATTTCGGTGAGCGAATGGAAACGGCGCTCGGAAGACCCCCAGGCGGAGCAGCGGCATGCCGTTACCTTTACCTCCTCCTATGCACGAAGGCCGTCATTTATGATGGAAGAAGCCGTAAGTCCGGCAGAAAAAGGAACCGTTCTTCATATCGTCATGGAGCAGCTTTCCTTTACAGGCGTCCCGGACGAAGAACGGGTGCAGCGGCTGCTTCGCAGGCTGACGGACGAGGAATACATTACTGCCGCCCAGGCGGAAAGCGTTGACACCACTGCAGTCACTGCTTTTTTCGAAACTGAATTGGGCCGGCGCGTCCTGGCTGCCGAAGCAGTTCAGAAGGAAGTTCCTATTACAGCTGGAGTAACCGGGAGCGGCCTTGAGAACCGGCAGCTGCTTCAGGGAATTGCAGATCTCGTAATAAAGGAAACAGACGGCCGCTGGGTGCTGATTGATTATAAAACGGACCGGGTGCAGTCCCGGTTCCCGGGAAATCCCAAGCAGCAGCAGGAATTTTTGCGGGAACGCTACCAGACTCAGCTGGACTTATACCGCTCATCCCTTGAGAGCATATGGGGAACGGCCATACCCGAAGTATACATTTTTGCCTTCGACGGCATGCAGACCATTTCAATGAACGGCCGATAAGAGAACGAAAAGGAGGCAGTAGTTTATGCGCTTACTGCACACCGCCGACTGGCATTTAGGACGGACGCTTGAAGGGCGTTCGCGGCTCGAAGAACAGCAGGCAGTACTTGATGAAATCATTCAGATTATCGAAGAAGAAAATATTGATGCGGTCCTGATGGCAGGGGATGTGTTTGACTCCGTCAATCCGCCTGCGGCTGCAGAGGAAATGTTTTACGAGGCAATGGCCAGGATGAGTGGTAATGGACGGGTTCCGGTCATTGTTATTGCCGGTAATCATGATCATCCGGAACGGCTGGCGGCCTCGCGGACGCTTCTGCAAAAGCATGGCATTCATTTACGTGGATATCCGGGCATCGACCCGGTGATTGTCCCGTTTTCAGAGGAGCGGCTGTATGTGCAGACGCTTCCATATCCTTCGGAATCGCGGCTGAAGCAGGCATTTATGCAGGAGGCAACAGAAGTAGATCTCCGCGAGGCCTACAATCAAAAAGTGCAGGAGATTTTTCAGCGGCTTGCATCTTCCCGGCAGGCGGGGGATACGCTTGTGGGGATGAGTCACCTGTTTATCGCCGGAAGCGATGCCAGTGATTCTGAACGACCGATTGAAGTTGGCGGGGCGTATACTGTGACTGCCGACAGCCTCCCCGAGCACGCAGTTTATACGGCTCTCGGCCATATGCACCGGCCCCAGGATGTACGCGGAGCAGGCGGGCCGGCGAGGTACTCCGGTTCCCCGCTTGCCTACAGCTTTTCTGAAGCAGGACAGCAGAAGTCGGTGACGATTATTGACACAAACGACCACGAGAAGGAAGCCCGTATTTCTACTATTCCTTTAACGGCGGGTAAGCCGCTCAGCATATGGAAAGCAAGAAACGGACTCGCAGAGCTTCAGCAGTGGGTGGAGGAAAAGCGGGACTGGAATGCATGGGTAGAGGTGGACGTGTACGTGGAAAACCAGCTGTCCATTGAAGATATTCATGCCCTGCGGACAAAGCATACGGGCCTTCTGACGATTCGTCCGGTGTATTCGCGGCAGGAGCTTGAACCTGTGGAAAGTAAAAAACATATCCCCATCGATCAGCTGTTTGAACGCTTTTATGAAAAGCAGTCCGGCGGAGCAGTGCCTGACCCGTCGGTGACCAATCTCTTTTTAGAACTTATTCAGCAAGAGGACGGATAAAATGAAGCCATTACAACTGCAGATACAAGGACTGCACAGCTTCCGCCAAAGACAGACGGTAGATTTTAAAACGCTTTGTGAAAACGGGGTATTCGGTATTTTCGGTCCGACCGGCAGCGGAAAATCATCGCTGCTCGATGCCATGACTTTAGCCTTATACGGAAATGTAGAGCGGGCTTCCAAAACCGAAGGAATCATGAATCAGTCAGAAAACGAGCTTCGCGTCTCCTTTACGTTTTCGCTCGGCCCGTCGGTGTATCATATCGAGCGGCACTATAAACGCACCGGGGAAGCGACCATGGCAGGAAAGCTGTGCCGATTGACCGATCAGACCGGGGAGCCGGTAGTGCTTGCAGAAAAAACAAAAGCAGTCAATCAGAAAATCGAAGAACTTCTTGGCCTCACCCTCGATGATTTTACCCGTGCGGTCGTACTTCCTCAGGGGAAATTTGCCGAATTTCTCCATCTCGGAGGCAGCGACCGAAGCAAAATGCTCGAGCGGCTTTTTCATCTCGAGCGGTACGGCAATCAGCTGATCGCCTCCGTAAAATCCCGGAAAGCATCTGCCGAGCAGGACGTACATAACATCGAAGCAGAACAGCAGGGACTCGGCCCGGCTTCCAAGGAGGATCTAAAAAAAGCCCGGGAAGAGCATGCCCGTTGGATTCAGCTTGTTCAAAAGCAGCAGAAGCATGTGGAGGAGCGAAGGAAACAGTACGAAGAAGCGAGGCAGAAGTTTCACTGGACCGAAGAGCTTAAGCTTTTGGAAGCTACCATGCGGGAATGGGAAGAAACGAGACATACAATTGAACAAAAACGGCATACATTAAAAGAAAACGAAATGTATGAAGCGCTGTATCCTTACGCGGACAGCTTTCAAAAATCAAGGCAGGAGCACGGGGAGCAGGAACGCGACTTAGAAGAAAAACAAAAGGCGTACGAAGAGGCAAAACGCAAAAAACAGCAAGCCGGAAAAAAAGCAGAGCAGAACGAAAAACGATGGGAAGAGGAAGAGGGTCTGCTTCAGCATTGGCATCGCCGGTTCGAGCAGATCGAAACGCTTGAAGCTGAATATCAACGGCACAATGAGCTGGAGAAACAAAAGCTTCAGGAGGTCGAAACACAGCGCAGATTATACGAGGAAGCTTCCGCTCAGGTGACCGACCTGCGAAATAAAGAGAAGGAAGCGCGTGAGCTGCTCGAAAAGCTCAAGCAGGAATATGCCGATGCCCGGCAGAAAGAAGAGCACCTGCCGGATATGGGGGAGGCTTCGTCGGAAAAGCAATGGCTGGATGCCCTTCATCAGCAGCTGAATGAACAGCGTGCCGGGGAAGCTGCGGCTAAGGAAAAATTGGCGGAAACATTTAAAGAAACCAATGAGGCAGAAAAAGAAAAACAGGCGCTTCAAAAACGCACGAAGGAGACGGCGCATAATATCTACTACTGGTATAGCCGGGCGGCAGTGCATATCCGGCTTATTGAGCAGGAGTTAAAGCGTTTTGAAAAAAAGCAGCAGGCTGAACAGAAGCGGCAGCTGCATGCGTTAGCAGAAGAACTAAAAGACGGAGAAGCGTGCCCGGTATGCGGAGCTGTAGAGCACCCGGCCCCGGCTGCCAGCCCGGAAGAAGAAGCAGAGGAGCATACAGAAGAAGAAATCGAGGCATTGCGTCAGTGGAAAACGACCTGGGAGCATACGAAAGTTGGCCTCCAGCATGTGGCTTCATCGCTTTCGTACAGAGAAGAGCAGAAAGAGGAGGATCACCCGGAGGAGACAGAGGAAAGCATCGCGTTTGCCCGGTGGGAAGCAGAGATGAAGACGATCGACCGGCTAAAGGAGCAGACGCAGGCAGTGAACCGTTCCTGGGAAGAGTGGAACCGGTGGAAAGACCGTCTTTCTGTGAAAGTCTCTGAGCAGGAAGCGGAGGTTAAAGAACAGGGAAATAAGCTTGAACAGCTCCAAAACCAGTGGCAGGAGAAAAAAAACCAGTGGGAACAGACATTCACTCCTCTTCGCCTGGACCAATTTGATGAGGAATACAGACGGGCGAAAGAGCGCAGGGAGACCATTAAAGGTATCCAGGAGCGCATTGATAACGGCCAGAAATATCTGGAGGAAAAAAGGGACGAACGAGCTGTCCGGGAACGCCAATTTTATGAGGTTAAAAGCCGGGAGGCCGTTGCCTCGTCAGAATGGAAGCAGACTATAGAGGCCAGGCAGGAAGCGGAACAGAAGCTGAATGAACAGCTTGGGGGAAGGACCAAGCAGGAATGGAAAGACGCGGTGGCCAAGCGGGAGGATGCGCTTAAATCAGAAAAAGAAAAGCTGCAGGAGCTGCAGAGAGAAGCTGAAAGAGCATACGAGCGCACGAAAGCCTCAAGCAAAGAAAGCGCTGAATCGCTGCAAAAATCTGAAGTTAAACGAAAAGCAGCCGAAGACGAATGGCTTCGCCAAAAACAGCAGAAAGGCTCAACTGTTTCTCCAGAAGAGGTACTTGCCTATTCGTTATCGGAAGATCAAAAAAGAGAGCTGCAGCGTCAGGTAGAAGAGTTTGACACGAAACAAAAAGAATTGCGGTACGAACAGAACCGGCTGCAGGCAAAGCTTCAAAACGAACAGGTGAACGAAGAGGCATTTAATAAAATAGAGCAGCAGTACAACGAAGCTTCGGATAAGTGGGATAATTACAAAGAAACACTCGGCGGCATCAAAGAAAAGCTTGAAGATATTGAACGAAAAGTAGAACGTTATCAGGAACTTGAACAAAACCGGATCGAGAGACAGGCAGAAAAAGAGCGGCTGGCAGATCTCGATCAAATTATGAAGGGAAGAAAATTTGTCGAGTTTCTGGCTGAAGAACAGCTGATGCAGGTGACAAGAGAAGCCTCCCAGCGGCTGCATGCCTTAACGAGAGGTCGCTATGCAATTGAAGTAAACGAGCAGAATGCTTTCGTTATTCGTGATGATGCAAACGGAGGAGTGTACCGTCCGGTTTCCACGCTCTCCGGGGGAGAAACTTTTTTAACCTCCCTTGCTCTTGCCCTTTCGCTCTCAACATCCATTCAGCTGAAAGGGCAGTATCCGCTGGAATTCTTCTTTTTGGATGAAGGATTTGGCACGCTTGATCAGGATCTGCTCGATACGGTAATGGAGGCTCTGGAAAACCTTCACGGGGAATATTTATCGGTTGGGGTTATCAGCCACGTGCCGGACATGCAGCAGCGTGTGCCAAAACGGCTGATGGTGACTCCGGCAAGCCCTGGAGGTAATGGATCGACTATCATGATGGAAACGATGTAGTCCCTGAGAAATCAGGGGCTTTTTTATAGAAGAAACAAAAATTTCATTTACTGTAATTTAATGATTTTAAAATTCACAATAAAAAAATACCTGCCAGTTTAAAACCGGCAGGTGTACAAAGATCATTTTTATTAATTTTGAGTACTGTTCTGGTTGCCATTTTGCTCCATGCTGTCAACTACATTGGAGTGGTCTGCTTCAAACACAAGGTGTTCTCCGTTTTCCACAATAGCATCTTTGTTTTGTGTATCCTTCGTCAGCTGACGGAAGATCCGCTCGCGGTGGAACGCGCTTTCAACCGGACGAGGTGATGCTTCAAATACCCGGAATGGCTGCATCTCGAGATGAGCTGTACCATCGGAGGCGAGAGAGTAGTTCGCGATAACGCTGTCTCTCGTTCTTGTCCAGCCCTGGTCAAATACGAAGTTACCAATGGAGTGCATGATGAATGTATCATTGTATACTTCCGCAGACTGAAGCACGTGCGGGTGAGTTCCTACGATAACGTCAGCACCTGCATCAGCGATGGCTTCTGTCATTTGAAGCTGACGCGTCGTCGGCGTACTGTCGTACTCCTGACCGAAGTGGACGTTCACAATAACCAGGTCCGCCTCTTGATCAGCCTGCTGCACAGCGTCAATGTAAGCACTCGGATCCTGGCTTGTTGAAATCCCCGGAGAACTCGGACCAGCCTGTTCCATGTTCGCATACGTAATATCGTTTACGCCCAGAGTTGCCACATCCATGCCATTGTGCGTGCTCAGCGTATAGCCGTGGGCCTCATCCTCATTGGTACCGGCACCAACGATATCGATGCTGGAATTTTCAAATGCCTGCAAGGTTTCATTCAAGCCTTCATACTGGTAATCCATCATATGATTGTTCGCCAGATTAACGGCGTCAAAGCCGGCATCTTCCATTCCCTCAATCGCTCCTGATTTCGAAGAAAGGTTAATAATCTTATCGGCTTCTTCGGTTTCATCCGGATTATCTACAATTGGGTTTTCAAAATTACCAAGTGTATAATCAGCAGCTTCGAGCGTTGGTTTTGCATATTGGAAGAGTGACTCGTATCCTTCCTGCTCAGCTACTTCCTCTACGTGGCGGCCGGTCATCATGTCGCCGACCATAGCAGAAGTAAAGATGGTATCCTGCTCCTGCTCATACTCGCTTTCAGCAGCAGAGGGTTCTACAACACGGATCAGGGTCATTGCCACCAAACAAATGATAATGCCGAGTAAAGCATGTTTACCAGCTTTCCGCCGCTGGCGTTTGGTATAGGCTAAATATTTTTCTTTGAAGTTTAATAATCGCTTGGCCATATGTAAGAACCCCTAAATTAAATAGTATAGCGTGATGATTACAAATGTCGCAGCGGTCAGAACCAGTGTACTTGCTACGGTAGGGACGACGCCCTGGCGCTGCATCGCGTTTGCAATCAATCCCGGTACGATAACCCCGAGACCACGAAACTCGTATATTTCAAAAGGCAGGATAGGGTAAAAGTAGTCAAAGATCAGCTTTAATACAATCCCTGTAGACAACATGGCCGCAAATTTCCGGCGTCCGTAAAGAATCATAATACGGGACAATCCGTGGGCAACAATCAAATACGTTAGAAAACTGATAAGAAAAATCGTTAACAGAAAAACAGGCTGATCAAAAACAATGGCCAAATAGCCGGGCGCAATCAGCCCGGCCGGCATAATTCCTGTCTTTTCTGCGTATATCAAACTAATAATAACTCCTACGACTAATGCGATATAAAGATCTGTACCAAACAATGTTACATGGCCTCCTCGCCGACTTTACTAATGAGTGTTTCCGGTGAATCATAAAGTTTTTCCATAAATTCTTCAGCAGCACCGTGAATGTTTCCAATTCCGAAAATAAGTGAATGGGAAGCTTCCCGTTTTACCCGGGCTAAAATGGCATCTGCATCTTCGCCTTCCAAATTGATAACGGAATTAAATGGCAGTTCGCCCTGGTCAAAAGCCTGGGTGATTGGGCGCACGCTTCCGCCGATAAGAATTAGTTTCTCTGCCGGTAAATAAGGCAGAACATACTTTGTGAATTCTTCGGTCCGGTCTACCCGGTCTTCACGACAGTTCATAATGATAATTGGGTTGTCGGTCATGTAGCTTGACGAACGCACACGTGACCAGATCTCAAGTGTGGAGCGGGCATCGTTTGCCGCAAAGCCGTTCACGAAGTGGGAACGTTCCCGGCTGCCGTCTTCAAGAGTAACGATTCGAAGAGCACCAGGATCCGGATTGGCATTAAGCATACCGGAAAGAGCCGTGCGCTTATCGATATCAACCGCGCGAGCTACAGCCAGGGCGGCAGCAATGTTTTCCGGGAAAAGCATGTAATCGAATTTGTCGATAAAGCCGTCCGGAATTTCCTCCGGATTGGCAAGATACACTTCCGTATTTCTTTTTTCGGCTATTTCACTGAAGTAGTGGAAGTAAGGGCCGTTGGACAAAATAAGTTTGCCATTGTATGGAATCGTGGAGCTGAATGCTTCTGCTACGTATTTCAGCGTTGGGCCAAGAGTTTCCATATGGTCTTCGAATACGTTTAAAATAACGCTGACGTTTGCCTGGAGGAATTTCTCCTGCAGTACGCGCTGATAATCCGGATTGATCGCCATGCATTCACTGACAAATGCATTGGATTCAAGACTTGAAGCATGCTTCAAAATCTCTTTCTGTTCCCGGATATTCGGCCCCTCGAGTGAACGCTCGATGGGCTTTTCCGTTCGGTCCCAGTAAATTGTCCGTGCCTGTGTTCCTGTCGTTTTTCCAACTACTTTGTAATCAGCCTCGCTCAGCATCCCCGTAATCAGGCGGGTTACTGTTGATTTGCCGCGAATGCCGTTCACATTAACGCGGAGCGGAATCTGCTCGACCCTTTTCTGGTGCCGGCGCAGTTCAAAAATGCCTACTGCCGCGATCGCTATACATGAACCGTATAATAATAACATCCGACGCTTTACCTCCTTGGTACTCTCTAATATTGTCTCCCTTTGAATGTCAAATAACACCAACAGTATTCCATACCCGCTTCTGTCCAGAGTAATCGTCTCATTGCAAGCGTAGAGTGTCTCTCATGTTCAAGAGACACTCCTGCAAACAATGCCTTTACTAAGACGCTAATTTAAGAAAATAGTTACTGTGTATCTGAACTTTCCTGTAATTCTTCTTCTGGTGGGGTATTCAATGCATTGTTGATTTCAAGTTCTTCGGTCGTAGACAACTCAGCATCCACCTTAAAGAAATACATAAACAGTACTAAAGCAAACAAAAAGAGGTAAGGGCCGATTTTCTTTAAAATGTTCACATTCACTTCTCCTTTATTGAGTCTGAGCAGAGCCTCCACGGCGCTGGTCAATGATACCCTGCATCTCTTCATCGTCGTAATCTTTAATCAGTGCCGTGACGTTTCCGAAATAGGAAGGGCCTTTGTCCGGGGCTATAAAGTAGCGATCCCCGTATTTGTTATTGATTTCTTCAATAAGCTCAGCATTTTCTGCCTGATCGCCATTTTCTACTGCCAGTGTTGCCTGGCCTTCCACAACGTCTACAAAGGAACGGTTTGCTGCGAAAGCTTCTTCGTAGCTCTGGTCAAGGTATTCCATGCGGAAGATAACTTCTGCCATAACTACTGGGATTCGTGATCCGCCCGGGGACCCAACACCCATTACTGTACCTTCCTCAGGGTCCTGAATGATGGTCGGAGCAATAAAGCTTCTCGGACGCTTGCCAACTTCGATATTGTTCGGGGAAGCCTCAGTTTCGTTATAGTTGTTCAGCTGGTTGTTTAAAAACATACCGCCGGACGTCTGTCCGCTGCCAAAGAAATTACCAAGCGTGTTTGTAAGAGCTACTGTGTTTCCGTCTTCATCCATCACATTCACGTGGGTGGTACTGGAGTGGGTGATCGTATTTTGCCCGTCGGAAGACTCGTACCCTACCTCGGTTTCAAGTTCTTCGGTATCAAGGCGCTCTTCCCGGACATTTTGTGCCAGGTCGTCGATCGTACCCTCACTCACGTATTCCTCAGTGGAGATTTCGTTAAACGCCGGATCCCCTAAGTTTTCAAGGCGTTGATAATAAGCTTCCCGGGTAATGGCGCTCATCGTGTGAATATAATCCGCTTCATTTCCCTGCAGCGCTTCGCCGATATTCAGGCGTTCGCCCATGCCAAGCATTTGGATTAAAGTCACACCGGACAGAGGGGAAGGAGCGCTGTAAACGTTTTGCCCTTCAAATGTTCCCTGAGCCACATCCGGCGTCTGTACGTCATACTGCTCGAGGCTCTCCGGGGTTATGTGTGAATAATCCGTGGTCAGCTGCTGAGAAATAGCTCCATCTGCACTGTAAAAGCTCTCCGGTCCCTGCTCCTGAAGCGTGCGGAGCGTCTGGGCGTATTCTTCCTGGACGAGTGTATCACCTTCAGTAAGAATGTTTCCATTTTCATCGAAGAAGTCAGGAGAGTTTTGTTGATTTAACCTCGGTTGAGCATAATACATGCGGCTGGCAAGATAGCTATTAATCTCATAGCCATTCTCAGCATAATCAATAGCCGGTTCCATCAATTCAGCGAGCGTAAATTGACCGCTTCCCTGGTCTTCGTGCAGAGCAGCCATACCTTTGACAAAGCCAGGTACTGCTGCGTTCAAAGCCCGGTTAGTGGTGGAAGCTTCCTCGCGGTAATCATATACTGAAGGGTCGGCGTTCGGTCCATTCATCACAAGAGCTGAACCACCGCCACCAATGCCGGAACCGTATGGTTCAGTTACCGTTAGGGCGAAGGAGGTGGCAACTGCAGCATCCGCTGCGTTTCCTCCCTCTTCAAGGATTTCCATGCCGGCATCTGTGGCGAGTTCGTTATCCGTACTGACTCCGTATCCTTCATAGTCGGATCCGGAGGCTATGTCACTCGAAGCGCCTGAGCTGGAGTTGGAATCGTTTTGAGCGCTTTCTTCTTCTGAACCGGAGCCGCTTTGGTCGCTTCCTCCAAAATTTGTTACTCCTACGTAAATGAGTAGTCCTGCAACGACTACCGCAGCAAGTATGTACGTTATTTTTTGTGCATTCACGGGTCGGGTCAAACTCCTTTCTGGATGATCTAAGTAGTTTTTGAACGTCATTTGACTCCGCCAGCGTCTCATCTATTGACGACTAATCTATAATAAAGGCATTTATACTGAAAAGAAAGGTTAGGAAGACCTAATGGTTTTCAAAAATTTCTCAGCCCTATGACAGCGAAAAATAGATGGAAGCATGGCGCTGGCATCCTGGGTTGAATGCCGCCTGACAATTCGGGCATCGATGATCAGCATGAAGATAAGCAGATACGCTCATAGTGCGCCGGCACCTTCCGCACAAAACTGCCTCTTCGGCAAACAATGAAGAGGGCCATGGTTTAATGGGGTGGCTCTCACTTTCTTCATGGCAGGCGTGGCAGCTGTACCAGCGGCCGCAGCAGTAAAACTTCATGGCAACAATATCGACAGATGTATGATAATGGGCGCATCTTGTTTCTTCATCTAAAGAAACGCCTCGAACTTTCACCTTTGAACAGCTCAAAAACTCATCTCCTTATATTAACACTCTCTATCGTATTCTAACAGTAAAAGTACGATTTTTACGAGATGTTTTAAAAGTATGAAAATAAGGTATAAATAAAAGCATTCTCATTGAATGCATTAAAGAACATTGTTTGAATTTTCTTTCATTTTATCGACAACCGCTTTCGATTATGATATATTTATTTACACACATGGACGAATGTATATCGTGGGGAGTGGTAAGCGAACCAAACGGTGAAACGAGATTTTAAGGAGGCTATAAAATGGAAGTACAGGAAAATCAAATGACATTCGTTCAGGAAAAGGCGAAAGAATTGTCAAATGCGATGGAATTAAGAGGATGGGCCAGTACAAAACTCGTCCCAACTCCTCCGTATGGATATACGTTAGTAAGTATGACCGGCTGCCGGGCCTGGTTCGGAAAACGCTGGGGCATGATTAATGATGACAGGGAAAACTTCCTGAAAGTGGTACTTGATATTCCTAAAGGAAGGACTTCCATTGAAGATGTAAGTAAACGCCTGGATCTCGATATTGTGAAAGGTAACGAAGGGAAAACTGGCGTAGAAATGATTGACAACCGGGACCGCCATACAATTGTCATCTATCTGTTTAAAGAAACGCTAGAGCAGACTTCCTTCCGCGACAGCGAAACCCTTGAACTTATCAGTGACGTACGACGCTGGTCCTGCCTGTAAAATTTAAAAATTTCTTTCAAACGCCCGTATTTTGGGCGTTTTTTTATGCTGATGTGCATATGATTCGATAATTGGGTCTGTTTTTTCTATACTTAAAAGCGAACAGAAAAGCAGGACAAAGGAGTCCACAAGATCGATGAAAAATATTCATGTTGACGTAAAAGCATACAAAGGAACCTACGCAGACATCGGTTATCAGCAGGGCCGCTACTTAAAACATACACCGCTTGTTCGCTACCATTATAATGAACGTTTGAAGCGTTCACTCGCAAAATTTGAGGTGCCGGTGGAAGACGTAAAAAAACTTTATCAGCTGTATGTACCCGGTTTATGGGAAGAATTAAAGGGGCTGGCCGAAGGGCTCGAATGGTCGTTTCATGATGTGCTCCATGAGTTCAGCGGTTATCAGGCATCGAAGGTGCGCTCCGGCTGCAGCGGACTAATGGCAAACGGCATGTATATTCGAAATTATGACTACCTGCCGAGTACGTATGAAGGGCGGTTTTTGTTCACAAAGCCAGTCAATGGACCAGCTACAGCGGGGTTTGCCCAGCGGATTATCGGCCGATCGGATGCAATGAATGAATACGGCCTTTCTATCGGGTATCATTTCGTCCACCGCATTAAGCCAAAACCCGGAATTGTCTGCTCCAACCTGCTCAGGATTGTACTTGAAACGTGCCGCACTACAGGAGAGGCGGTGCGGCTTCTGCAGGAGCTTCCGCACCGACACTCGTTCAACTACTCCATGATGGATGCCTCTGGAGAGAGCGCAGTAGTGGAAGCGTCTCCCCGGGGTACAGCTGTGCGTCCTGGAGGGGAAGTAGCATGCACCAATCATTTTAACGTGCCGTCCATGCAGGAGGAAAATCGCCACTTAATGGGCAATTCCCGGGAACGTGAAGCCCGCATCCGCTCCATTGACTGGGAGCATGAAACAGCTTACAGCGCATTTGCCCGCTTTAATCATGATACCGACTCCATTTATTCGAATGACTACGAGCATTGGTCGGGCACTATTCATACAGCCCAGTACATTCCCGCGGAAAAAAAGATATACGTCGGAATCGGCGGAAATCGGTATCCGGTGCTTCTGCCGTTTGCAGGATGGCTGAACGAAGAGCCGCTGCGTATCACGAAGATCCGGGGGGCTGTGGATACGGACATGCCTTTTTCCTTCGAATGGTAAATAAGCCACGGCGAATCTGAAAAAAGTAAGGGAAAACAGTAGGAAACACTGGAGCAAGATGTTATAATATTTTAAAATATGCTCGAAAATAGTAGAAAGACGGGGTGCAGCATGAAAGCGTATCGTCGCAAATTCTTTTATCTGCCTTTACACCAGGAGAAGATGGAACCAATGAGTATGGATCGTGTCCGCCAGGCAGGCTTTGATATCGTTATTACGCGGGACGATCTTCCGTACATGATCAGCTTCTGCCGCGAATGGCGCTCGTATTTTGAAGAAAAAGCAAAAAGTGTTCAATCCGTGTACCGTCCGTACGTGGAGGACGCAGCTGCTTTTTTTGACGATCAGGTAGAGCAGATGACACTGTGCACATCTCCGCATCACGGCACTGATAAATATATTTTACCGCTTACAGAGATGGTCAGTTCATTAATGCTCGCCTATGACGCATTTGACCGCGTTATGGATGAATATCATCATATGCCTGCACATTTTGAAACAGCATTGAAATATTACCGCCAGTTTAAAATGAAGGTAGACACAAATAAAGCTCAGTTTATTTTAAATCACTTACCGGATCTCCGCTTAAGTGTAGAGTAAATTTGATGCTATGTAGAAAACCCTGGCGAATGCACCAGGGTTTTCTACTTTTAGTGCTTTCGAATTTCGTAACCGCTTTCTTATTGCAGCTGGACTAACCTGACTGACAATTGAGAAATTACACAATTTTTAAGCATAAAAGGAGATAGTTATTTACTTCATGCCCTCCTTTTGATACATTAACTTTGATCTATTCTTTATGGATTAGATCAATCTTACATACATGGTGGTGGGTATATGAACATATTATGGGGATTGATGGGAATTGTTTTTGTTTTGTTTTTAGCTTTTTTACTATCTTCCCGCAAAAAATCAATCCGTTTTCGTCCTGTACTCGTGGGGCTTTTGTTCCAGCTCGTATTTGCGTTTTTAGTGCTGGGATCCACGTGGGGAAGCACTGCGTTTGAGTGGCTGGTCGTCCGCGTGCAGAACGTGATCGACTCTGCCCAGGAAGGGTACATATTCCTGTTCGGGGAAGACATTACGGAGACCGGCGCGTTTGCGTTTACCGTGCTTCCGGTTATTATCTTTTTCTCCTCGCTGATCGGCATTTTGTACTACATCGGTGTCATGCAGATAATTATTAAATTTATCGGCGGTATACTTTCCGCACTGCTGAAAACGAGTAAAGCAGAATCCATGTCTGCAGCAGCCAACGTATTCGTTGGACAGACGGAAGCACCGCTTGTTGTCCGTCCGTTTCTGCCGAATATGACAAAGTCCGAGCTGTTCGCTGTTATGACCGGGGGGCTCGGGTCGGTAGCTGGCTCGGTACTGTTCGGTTATGCAGGACTAGGTATTCCATTGGATTATCTGCTTGCAGCAAGCTTTATGGCTGCGCCGGGCGGTCTGATTATCGCAAAGGTGATTTTCCCGGAACCGGATCTCAGCCTCACCACGGATGAAATTAAAGTGGAAAAGGATACTGAGTCCCACAACGTGATCGACGCAGCAGCGCGTGGAGCTTCTACCGGCCTGCAGCTTGCCTTGAACGTCGGGGCGATGCTGATTGCGTTTGTCGCTTTGATTGCTCTTGCAAACCTTCTGCTGGGAGGCTTTTTCGGACTCTTTGGAGCAGAAGGTATTACAATTGAACTGCTTCTTGGATATGTATTCGCCCCAATCGCCTTTATGATTGGTGTTCCATGGAGTGAAGCTCTCCAGGCGGGCGGATTTATCGGCCAGAAGCTGATCCTGAATGAATTTGTCGCCTATGCGAACTTTGCACCGGAGATTGATTCCTTCAGCGAAAAATCCCAGGCGATCATTACCTTTGCGCTTTGTGGATTTGCGAACCTTTCATCCCTTGCCATCATTTTAGGCGGCTTCGCTTCGCTGGCGCCGACGCGCCGCAACGATATTGCCCAAATGGGACTGAAAGCAGTAGCAGCCGGGGCTTTAGTATCGCTCCTGAGTGCATCGATTGCCGGCATGTTCGTACTGTAAATTCAGAACCATCGCAGGCGCTCCTTTTCGAAGGGGCGCTTTTTTGTATCAATTACGGCGTCGCAGCAGGTGATATGCTACAATAAAAAAATACTCAAATGATTAGGAGGCCTACCATGATCCATGAGCAGTGGAAAAACAGTGAAACCCTAAAATATGTGACATGCCGGCATGCTGAAGCCGCCAAATACAAGGTCGACAGCGTGCTGACCCCGGGGAAGCAGTACCCGGTGAAAAACGAAACGGATGAATTCATTTTCATTATCGATAATACCGGGCGTATCGGCGGGTTTTATAAAGACTACTTTGAAGAAGCGTAAAAAGGAGCTGCAATCGCTGCAGCTCCTTTTGGTTTACATAATGTAATTATGAGAATTAGAAGAATCAGCAGCAACGACCGAAGACACCCAGGAGGATAATCGTTCGGAGAGGAAATCCCGGTCAGCATCAAGCGTCGCTACGTGATAGGAATGCTCAAGCCATTCAAATGACTTGGAAGAAGAAGAAAGATTTTCATGTATAGCGACTGCATTTGCCGGAGGCACAACATGATCAATCCGTGAGGCTGCGACAAACGCCGGGCATGAAATAGAAGGCACCTGAGGGCGCACGGCGGCAGTTAACTTAAGAAGCGAATATACCGACGCTGTCGGCACATACGAATACGTAATTTCTTCTTCCTGAGGAGTCCGGATATCAGGTCGCTCTTCTTCAATGAAAGCAGAGGACGTCTGCGTAACTGCACGCTCCATTTCCGGAACGTCTATGGCTGGGTTTATTAAAGCAATCCCGGCAGCATCCTGAAAAAAAGCAGCGGTGTGAAGGGCGAGAGTTCCTCCCATGGACTGCCCTGCAATGAAAACCCGACTGTGTTTAGCGCGAAGCGACCGGTACGCGGTATGAATGTCTTTGATCCAATCGTGGTGCGTAAAGCGTCCAAGATCTTGATAGGAGGTGCCATGGCCCTGTAGTCTGGGAGCATAAACAGTAAAGCCGTTTTGGGCCAGCTGGCGGCATACATACTGTACGCTCTGCGGGGTGCCTAAAAAACCATGACAGACCAGTACAGCCGTTTCACCACCAGGAAAATAAAGTGATTCAGCGCCAGGAAGCACCCGGGAAACCTGAGGCATGAACATTTCCTCCTTTAAAGTTAACTATTCTGATTAATTTACTAAGGATTATTATAGCTTTAGACATGAAGTTTGTCAATTTGAGGAGGTCTAGAATGCAGACAGTATTTGTATATGGTACGCTATTGCGAAAATTAAACAATTATCATTACATTCAAAACAGTGTATATAAAACGAAACAAGGGATAGTGAAGGGTTTTTTATACAATACAGGCCCGTACCCTGCAGTTGTTGTCGATAGAAACGGAATGAATATTGTAGGAGAATGGATACAAATAGATGATGGGGCTATGAGTGTACTGGATTGGCTCGAGCAGTATGAACAGCCGGGACAGGCGAACGAATATGAAAGGGTATGGGTGAAAGACGCTGGGGGAGAAAAAGAAGGGTGGATTTACACGTACACCCTTTCCCAGGCAGAACGTTACCCACTTATTCCTTCAGGATCCTGGCGTGAACATTTGCTGTCCACCGGTGGGAAACAGGATTGAAAAAAGTTATACTCAAATAGCTTTTTTGTCTCTTTCATGAAGACAGGCATTCCATTCTCCACCAAGAAGAATTGCAAACCCTGTAAGGTAAAACCAGAGCATGAGTACGATTAGATTGCCTAAATTGCCATATATCATAGAATAATCACTGATACTGACATAAAATGAAAATCCAAAAGAAGCTGCCTGCCAGGTGAACAGGGCAAGAGTAGCCCCGGGAAGGGATTCCTTCCAGGTGGTTTTGCGATTCGGTACTACTTTGTAAATCATGGCAAGAATCGCACCTATGACTAAAAAACTGATGATCCAGCGAATCCAGCTCCAAAGCTGCAGGAAATAATCATCTAGGCCGATGAAGCGAAAAAGAAAAGCACCGAGCGGTTCACCATAAATAGGAAGCAGGAGGGATAAAATGATAGCGAGCAGCAGAGATAAAACGATAATGATGCCTTTTCCCAACATGGATACAAAGGAAGGAAGCTTTAGCCGGTAGGCAGCATTAATTGCACGGATAATGGCAAGTGTGCCCATAAGGCTCAGCCAGAGTGTAGCGGCTGTACTGAGTGACAGCAGGCCTACGGACTGGGAATTCAAAATGGCATTTAGGTTGTTTTGAATAATCGTAAAGGCTCCCCCCGGAACATAGGTGCTTATAAGCGAAAGGATATCGTCTGTATTGATGGAAAAAAATCCGATAATACTGATCATCAGCATTAACAGAGGGAGCATAGCGAGAAGAAAGTAATAAGCCAGCTGAGCCGCGATGTCATAGATTTTATCTTCAATGCTTTTTTTAAAGAAAGATTGGAGAAAATGCATAAGATAATCCTCCTTTTTGCGGAAGTCCCTTTTTCTCATTATAATACAGAAGTAGAGAATGAGAAGAGGCGGAAAAGGAGAGGTGTATGAGAAGAGACGAAGAAGGGGAAGAACGCCTCGAAGGTGAACCGGATCCGGAAGACTTTGAGCCGGGTCCGCCGCGAAAGCCGAAAAATAAGCGCCGTGGTTTGTTCAGGGTAGTAGCATTGCTGATGGCAGGGATGCTGGTTTTTCAATCCGCCTATTATTTAATTGATACCTTCCGTTTGGATGCGTGGTCTTTTTTAACCGCTTCTTATCAGCTTTCCAAGCAGGAGGATGTTCAGCAGTGGCAAGAGGCAGTCACGAAAATACAGGCAATAGAAAACGGGGAAACGTCTTTTGGGACTGGTTTTTTCGTTGAAGACGCCAGCGTTTTCATTACAAATTATCACGTAGTCGAAGGAGCGGACAGTGTAGCGGTCGAAACCAGGGAGGGCGACCTTGCAGAAGCAGCAGTGGAAGCTGTAGATAAGCAGGCTGACCTTGCCGTTGTGACAATGAATGAGCAGTGGGAAGGGGGCGGCGTTACACTTGCGGACACGAGTGCACCTGCCGGTTCGGACGTTATCGTGATCGGGAATCCGCTCGGCTTTTCAGATGTCGCCAACCGGGGAGAGATCATTGAGAGGGAGGAAGAGCAGCTGGTGCTTGAAGCTCCCGTGTTCAACGGAAGCAGCGGCAGCCCGGTGCTGACAGAAGCAGGAGAGGTGGCCGGGGTCGTGTTTGCGAGCAGAGAATATCAGGGGGAACGATACGGACTCGCGGTACCTGTGGAGCAGGTGCACGAGGCAATCGCTCGAACAGAAGACAATTAAAAGCAGCATATTACCGCGGATGGGGCAGGTTCGTGGTAATTATTCTAAATAAATAAAAATTTCATTTACCGTATTTATATCAAAAAATTAATTTTATAATTAAGAAATGCAAAATTATAAATGAACATTAAAAGGCATCAGGGCACGAACACCCTGATGCCTGATAGATTACATAAAAACGTTACGCGCGAGCATACTGCTCTTCAATATACTCATCGTAGCTCATTTCTTTGTCGATCATACCATCCGGAGTGAATTCAATAATCCGATTGGCAATCGTCTGAACAAATTCATGGTCATGAGAAGTGAAGAGGACCGAACCGTTAAAGGACTTCAGGCCATTGTTCAATGCCTGGATAGCTTCGAGGTCGAGGTGGTTGGTCGGCTCATCCATAATAAGAACGTTCGCACCGCTTAACATCATTTTGGAAAGCATGCAGCGGACCTTTTCGCCACCGGAAAGCACATCCGCTTTTTTAAATACTTCTTCGCCGGAAAAGAGCATCCGTCCAAGGAAGCCACGAATAAATGTTTCGCTCTGATCGTCCGGGGAGTACTGGCGCAGCCAGTCCACCAGATTAATGTTCAGGCCTTCAAAGTAAGCAGAATTGTCTTTTGGGAAGTAGGAGCGGCTGGTGGTCAGTCCCCATTTGTAGTCGCCGCTGTCCGGCTCCATTTCGCCGGCTAAAATCTGCAGCAGAACGGTTTTTTTCGTTTCCTCTTCGCCTACAAACGCTACTTTGTCCCCGCTGTTAAGGGTGAAATTGACGTTATCAAGCACTTTGACACCATCAATAGTTTTCGACAGATTTTCGACAGTCAGCAGGTCCTTGCCAAGCTCCCGGTTCGGCTTAAATTGCACGAATGGATACTTTCTCGAGGACGGCTTGATGTCATCAAGAGAAATTTTATCCAGCGTCTTTTTCCGGGAGGTGGCCTGTTTGGACTTGGAGGCGTTTGCGCTGAAACGGGCAATGAAATCTTTCAGTTCCTTGATTTGTTCCTCTTTTTTCTTGTTCTGCTCGCGGGCCATCTTCTGGGCGAGCTGGCTGGATTCGTACCAGAAGTCATAATTGCCGACGTACAGTTCAATTTTGTTAAAGTCGAGGTCCGCAATATGCGTGCATACCTGGTTCAGAAAGTGACGGTCGTGGGAAACGACAATGACCGTGTTTTCAAAGTTGATCAGAAACTCTTCGAGCCAGTGAACCGCCTGCACGTCCAGGTTGTTGGTCGGCTCGTCGAGAAGCAGAACGTCCGGATCGCCGAACAATGCCTGCGCGAGCAGTACTTTCACTTTCTGGGAACCGCTTAACGAAGACATCGGCTTCTGGTGCAGATCCTCTGTAATGCCGAGGCCCTGCAGCAGCTGGGCAGCTTCTGTTTCCGCTTCGTACCCGTTCATTTCCGCAAATTCCGCCTCAAGCTCTGCAGCTTTCATGCCGTCTTCGTCGGAAAAGTCGGGTTTCATATAAATTTCGTTTTTTTCGTTCATCACTTCATACAGGCGGCTGTGGCCCATAATGACCACATCGATAACCGTGTATTCCTCATACGCGAAGTGATCCTGCTTCAGCACGGCAAGCCGCGAATCTTTATCCATGATTACATTTCCGCTCTGGGAATCAATTTCCCCGGAAAGAATTTTTAAGAACGTGGATTTGCCGGCCCCGTTCGCCCCGATCAAGCCGTAGCAGTTGCCGGGAGTAAACTTTATATTAACGTCTTCAAATAAAATTTGATCCCCGAACCGGAGCCCAACGTTTTGTACATCAATCATGTTCATATCTCCTTTATAAATAACAGTCTTTTTCATACTAACACGCAGCAGTTCAAAATGAACAGGGGAAGGGACGGTTTTCCGCAGAAAAGAAGACCGGCATTGCTGTCAGATACAGAAAAAGCATGATATAGTAAATGCAGAAAACGGTTAGAGACCAAAGGAGGCATTTCGGTGGCCAAAGGATTAAGCGGACGGCAGGTGATTCTTGCCGCATCCCGGAAAACAGAGGAAATGGAAGAGTTGATTCGGCGGCAGGGGGGAGAGCCGCTTAACTACCCGCTCCAGGGCACCTCATTTTTAAATGAAGAACAGCTTCGGGCTCCGATGCGGGCCTATCTGGAGCAGCCGGTGGACTGGAGCATATTCATGACGGGCATGGGACTGAACGCAATGCTTGATATTGCAGAGGAGGAAGGACTCCGGGAAGCTTTTGTGCAAAAAATCCAGCAGACAAAGGTGGCGGCCCGGGGATACAAGACCGCTAATGTCCTAAAAGGCCTGGACTGCGCTATCGCGGCCCGTGATGATGACGGGACGACCGAAGGCATGATCCGTGCTCTTGACGGCCACGATTTCCGGCAGAAGCAGGTGACGGTGCAGCTGCACGGGATTGAAAACCCGAGGCTCCGCCGGTACCTTGAAGATCACGGAGCCGACGTGTATGACATTCTGCCGTATCAGCATACGCCTCCGGAAGAAGCTGTGGCGTCCGCATGCCTCGAAGACCTTTTGAATGCAGAAAGTGACGCTATCTGCTTTACAACCGCCATTCAGGTGCACGCTCTCTTTCAGCATGCCGCAAAGGCAGGACGCACCGAAGAGCTGCAGGAAGCGCTCAGCCGCCAGGTGGTTCCGACGGCGGTCGGGAAAGTAACGGCGGAAGCGTTAAAAGAAAGAGGCATTGAAGACTACGTGGTGCCGGAAAACGAACGGATGGGCGCCATGATTGTCGCTTTATCCAAACATTTTGAACAACGAAAGGACTAATCCATTGAAACAACTATTCTCACGCATGCAGCGATGGAACGTATTGAATGATAAAGGCGAGTACTATGTTCTCGCTTCGGGAGCCCAAATTGCCCGACTGTATAAAGAAGATACTGACGAAGAGCTTTCCTCCGGGGACCAGGTGGAGGCGATCAGCTGGTTTGACGAAGAAGGAAACAAGCGGCTGGATGTGCATCTGCCGGAAGTAGAAGAGGAAGGCTTTGCCTGGCGGGCAGTCGTGACAAGCGACGCAAGCCATGGCATCGAAGTAGCGGTCGACGAACGGTGGAAGGCGCCGGTGGAACGGCATGATTACCTGCAGGATGAAGCGTACTGGCCCGCTCCGGGAGAGTTTCTGTTTGTGCACCTGGAGTACACAGCCAGCGGCCTGAGAGCCTTTCCGGCAAATGAAGACGATGTGCAGCAGCTGATGGCACCTGCCCCCGCAGAGCTGCACCATACGTGGCTCGATGCTACGGTTTACAGTTCACCGCCGTTCGGGGCCTTTTTATTAACCGCAGACCGTTATAAAATCTTCATCCATGAATCGGACTGGACCCACCGGCCGCGCGTAGGGGAAGAACTGAAGGCGCGTATTACCCACCGCCAGGAGGACGGGTCGCTAAACGCCTCGATGTATCCGCCAAAGGAAATAGCGATCGGCGAAGACGCCCGGCTGCTTCTGGATCGGCTGCAGCGGGAGGGCGGCACGCTCCCATTCGGGGACCGGAGCAGTCCGGAAACCATCCGGAAGGAATTTGGTCTCAGCAAGGCAGCGTTCAAGCGGGCGGTTGGTTCGCTGTTGAAGGAAAAGCACATCCGCCAGGAAAACAACACGCTGATCCTCGAGCATTCGGAGGGGCACAAAGAGTAATGGCTTCAGGTTTTACGAAACCGGGCGGCATATCATGACAGAAGAGCGGACCCTCCCAGGGCCGCTTTTTTTATGGGATGAATACATTAACCGCCGGGCGCCTCTTTAGTTTGAGCTTGAGCGGGAGCATGTTCCCGCGGGCTCTGGACCTAAAGTATGTTTATGAAACGAGTGTGGCTTAAGAACAAACAGATACGGGTATGGTACATGCAATCATACTTTTGAATGGTGGTGGGACAGTGAGCAGCAAGAAGAAAAGCTCCAAAAGCAATGACAACCTTACCTACGCGTTCATGGCTGCCGGCAGTTTAATCGGCGGGGCGCTGCCATTGCTGCGCAAAGATATCGGTAAAAAAACAGAAAAAAACGTCAACCAGACCGCAAAAAAAGCCCGGAAGCTGAGTCCGGAACCGCTGAGCCAGGCCATTAAATCCGGGCAGGGCATGGAGAAAAAAGCCAAGGGGACGGTGAAAACCGTCAAGCGGGCCGCCAAAGTATCAGCGGCTGCCTTTGCAATGGCCAAGGTGCCGAAAAAGATTAAAAAGAAAATTTACACTCTGCGCTATCATGTGGGTGAAGCCGTCATTCATACTGGCGAAAAAATTCAGGGCCCTGCGTATGACCCTGAGCGGACCGCTGCTGATCGTGAGAACAGCAGGGGGCAGCCTTCGTCTGAAACCGGGGAAAGTGCTACAGAAGCTTCTGACAGCAGCGGAACCGAAGACGCCTGGGAGCAGGAAGAAGAGTACGAGGAAGAAAAATTTGAAGGCACGAAAGCCTCGACGCAACAACCGGCAAAAGCAATCAAAAAATTAAAAAAAGCATCCAATGCCTAAGTGAACTTATACTAATTTAATGAGGTGAAGCGAATGGAACCTAAGTTCAAGATTTTTCATAACGACGAAACATTGAGTGAAACGATTGATAAACTTCGCAATGACGGGATCCGGGACGAGGATATGTACATCCTGGCGTACGATAATGATCACGACCGCCGGGCGAGAAAAGATACCGACGCTAAAAAAGTGGGAATGAAGGTGGTCGGATTCGGCACAAGCCTGAAAAACGTATTCCGGGGGAAAACGAAAACCATTTTAACTAAGCTGCAGAAGCTCGGTTTTGATTCAGAAAAGTCCGAGCGCCTCGAAGAAGAACTGCAAAAAGGCAAAACGCTGCTTGTGGTTACCAATCAGGATCAAGTTGAATTTTAAGCCCTGGCGTCAGGGCTTTTTTATTTTACATAGACAACCATTTTTTTACAGTGATATGGCTGATACAATAAAACTTATGCTTTGCTTCTATATCTTCGTCATTTCTTTTTTGCCTGAATGCCGCTCGGCAGGGAGAAAGATTATTTATTTCCATTTTAAGCAGGGTACGAATATCTCATCCCATAGACAGCAGCCATCGGAGAAAAGGGCACATACCTCTGCTGCTTACAGGGGAGTTTGGTGTGCGTTTCGTAATTTATCTCAAAAGTGATCATATCCCCGGAGAGTGATCGGATGCTTCTGCGGTTGAAAAATACGAGTGGCACGATGGACGCCCATGCTATGGTGGAGCGGGAGCATTTTTTATCACCTATGAGGAAGGAGACGATAATCTGTCAGGTACTAAGGCGGGAATTCCCCCTATAAGACAAGTCAAGTGCCCGTTGCTGCTTTACAATGAACGTACATATAAACGGTTAAGACCGCTGGCTAAATAGGCGGATCATGCCGCTTAGATGCCAACCGAACCTAATTCTATGACGCTTGGAGTGTTTTTTTGACTATTTTACTGACTGCTTTACTTGTGATGATTTTTTCTTTTATTGCCGCTCTGGTTATTGCTATTCTCCGCCCGCGTTTATTGGTTAAATCCGTTTTGCCTGCGCTTGGGCTGACATTTGTTTTAGCCGCGATTGCCAGCTACTTTTTCCTTCCGGCCTGGACGATGCTGTCACTGGCTGGGCCCAACCTCGTCGCCCTGCTGGTGTTCAGCGCCATCTTTTACGCCCTGGCCAGGACTTCAGGAGAAGGAGTGCCTGATAAAAGCATCAATATCTCCGCTCTTGGCGGTGCGGTGATCCTTCTCTTTCTGATTGTGCTTCTGGTACGGAGCCTGTTTGGCTACGGGGAGACGCACGAAGCGATCGACAACAACAGCCAGGTAGCGGACAATCCCCCTTCGTTTTCCGAGGAGGAGACGCCTGTGCAGGTGGCGCCTGAATCCGCCCGTAATAAAATGCAAAAAGCAATGTCGGAAGTGGAGAACGCGCAGTTTTATGACTTTGGAGACATTCAGGCCCAGGTGATTGACGGGGAGCCGATGTATGTCGCCAATGTGGATTACACGAACCTGTTCCGCTGGTTCCGTGGTGATGGAACGCCGGGATATTTCCAGATTTCTGCGGTCGACCCGAACGACAATCCGACCTTTGTAGAATCGTCCATGCAGTATACCAACAGCAGCTTTTTTAACGAGAAACTGAACCGGGTGATTTACAGCGCCTTTCCATCCTGGTACCAGAGCGGGAGCACCTATCTGGAGGTGGATGAGGAAGGGAAACCCTAGTACGTTCAAACGGTCTATCAGAACCGCACCTTAACGTGGCACACGGATCATACCAACGCGCAGGTGGTGATCGTTGATCCTGAAACAGGGGACGCGTCCAAGTACAAACCTGATGACGCTCCGCCGTTTGTGGAAAGTGTGTACAGCCCGGCGATGGCGAGTGACATGAACGACAAGTACGGAAAATACGGCCAGGGGCTTTTTAATTACATGTTTGGAAAAGAGGATGTGCTGATTCCAAATGAAAACGGAACCGAGAATAAGGTCACACCGGTTTTTGATGCAGAGGGAAATATGAGCTACTTTACCGACTTTACCAGTCCGAATGAAGACTCGGATTCCACGCTCGGCGTATCCTTTATTGACGCCCGCACCGGAGAGCTTCGTCTGTACAATGGCGAGGAATATACAGGTGCGATGGACACCCAGGGAGCGCGCGGCATCGTGAACCGACAGTTCCCCGAGAAAGAATGGACCGGCAGCATGCCGATCATGTACAACATTAACGGCAATGCGACGTGGGTGGTTAATACGCTCGATCCGGCAGGTTTGTTCCGGCAGTACGCCTACATTAAAGCGAATGATGCCGACGTATACGCGTTTGGCGACACCGCGCAGGGAGCGCTGGAAAATTACCGATCCGCGCTTGCCTCTACCGATGAAGGCGTGCAAGCGAGCGAAGCCGACCGGGAAGAAGCGGAAGGAACGGTCGACCGGGTCGTCATCACGTCCGGCGCCGAGGACGCCAATCTTGTCCAGTTTAAGCTTGAGGGCGATGAAACCCTTTATGTCTACAACACCTCCAGTGATGCTGACGCTGTGCTGATGCAGGAAGGCGACGAGATCAGTTTTACGGTCAACCGCAGCGAAGACATTGGCACGGTCCAGGAAATCACTGACCAGCCGTGGTAGGGACTAGCGGCTGGCACGATTCTTCATAATATAAGCAGCGCGCTCTCAGTAATTTAACTGCCTACAGGGACATATACGTGTCTTTGAAATGGCCCGGAGCGGGAGCGGTGTCTCAGGGCAATTAAAACAGCACCTACCCGCGGTTTTACAGAGCGGGAACGTCATTTTTTCGGCGATATGCCGGAAATGATCTGAAAAGACTCCTTCGGGGGTCTTTTTTATTGCTCATGGACACAGAAAACACTTCGAGTTTCAAATGGCTCCAGGGAATGAATGGAAGCAAGAAGCTTGTGTTGATTAAATAGCAAGGGAAATAAACGGCTATTAGGAGCGGGTTAAAAAATGCTTGTAAAGAAACCGAATCTGAAACTGACGGACACGCATCAAAAGTATCTGAACAGCCGCTGAAAATGGCTGGTATCATAGCAGCATCATTCTTTTCATCAGCTGCCGGGAACCGTCATTACAATTAAAAAGTTTGTTGGCAGCTGAAATGAACAATCGTCTTGGATGCGGTCAGGAATGCACGCAGTGTTAAATAATGAGCCCGGCGGGGAACGCTTAGCATGAAGGGTATCAGTTATCGCAGTTGAAACGACCCGCATAGAATTTATCAAATCTGTCGGAGTGACAGTACAGACGATTCAAGGCAAAGCCTGCATAGGAAAGTTGATTCCTGAAAGGGAAGGCGGAGATATAAAGCTAAAATGACAGCCTGAAGTACTTCATTTATTTCTAGTTAACATAATATATATTATCGGAAGTTAATGATATATTGTTTCAATACTAAAGATAACTTCGTGTTTTGAGACAAAACAAATAAGAAGCATCAGTATTATTCCGTACTGATGCTTCCTCCATTGATTTCTGGCGTATTGGTTTACAGCGTGAGATCAATCGAAAACAGCTGAAAGCTCACATAAAATAAACCGGCGATGAGCAAGGCGTTGATCAGGCCTTCACCAAAGGTGGATCCGGTTTTTGTCGTAAATGGGAACCGAAAGGCATAATGCAGCGGAAACAGCACATGGACGCCTTTGGTGGTCATCATGTCGAGCACAATATGGCTTAAAATTCCGAGGCTGACGCCCCACTGCAGCGCGAGTCCCCATCCTTCCTGCCACTGGGCAAGCGACAAAAAGACGAGCAGCACGAGCAGGAGGCTGTGGGTAAACGTGCGGTGCCCCACTAGCTTCGAAATCAGATGGGAAATGCCCGGCACCCGCCGCCCCATCCACGAATTGGGCTGGCAGATATCCGGGACCAGACCCCCGAAAACCAGGCTTGCGACATAAATACTGGTCTCCCACTCAAAAAAGGCAAACGGCACTGGCGTCAGCCACTGAACGGCCAGGCCGCCCGTGACTGCTCCGATCACATGTGTTCCTGCTTTCATGGTTGTTCAGCGTCCTTTTTGAAAGCGAGCGGAGTGTGATTTACTGGTACGGGATATCCTTCCATACGGCTTCAATCACTCCGTGCTTTTTCGTATCAATAACATAGGAACCATTGCTGTAACGGTCCACCCGCCGGTATTTTGCCGGGTCAATGGTGACCGTCATGTTTTTCGTACGGGCCTTCAGCACAAATGGCTCGCCGTCCAGAATATAGCTCGCGATGATCCGGTGCGGCCTGGATTTGACTTCCTTCCAGAGGACGACCCCCCGCTTGGCCCGGTTCGTTATTGGAATATCATCGAGACTCATGCGTTTAACGCCGCCGCGCTGGGTGACCATGACCGCATCCTCGGTTTTATAGGCCGAGGTTACATGCGCCCCGGCGACCACATCCCCGTCTTTTAAATCAATCGCTTTGACACCAGCCGCCCGGACACCGACAGGAGAAACCTCCTGTTCATGGAAACGGAGACCGTAGTTTTGATGGGTCGTGAGAAACAACTCCTGCTCCCCGTTCGTCTGGTACACGGAAAGTACTTCGTCTCCGTCCTTTACATTCACTCCGATCATGGAGCGTCCGTAGCGCGATGCCTGATAGGCGTTCATTGCCGTTTTTTTGATCATGCCCTGGCGGGTGATAAACACAAAATAATCCTCTTCGGTAAACTCCTGGACCGGCACAACAGCGACCAGCGCATCCCCCGGATCAAGCGGGGAGATATTGCCGATATGCTGGCCGTTATCCTTCCAGCGGATTTCGGAGAGCATATGTACCGGCAGGTAGATAAACTGTCCTTTTTTCGTAAACAAGAGCAGCATATCTGTCGTATTCATGTCGCGGAAAAACAACAGGGCGTCTTCCTCTTTCATTCCCGGCGGTTCGGTATTTGAAGCCGCGTAGGAGCGCTGGCTCGTTCGTTTAATATAGCCCTCTGCCGTGGCGGTTACAATAACATCCTCGGACGGGATCATCACTTCGCGGTCGATCTTAAGCTCTTCAATTTCCGCTTCAATCACGGTGCGGCGGGTGTCGTCATACTGCTTTTTGACTTCCTGCAGCTCCTTTTTCACGACCTGCTGCAGCTTCTTTTCGCTCGAGAGGATACCGCGGAGCCGCTTGATTTCTTTTTCGAGCTCTCCGGCTTCTTTTTCGAGCTGAGTAACATCGGTATTGGTTAAGCGGTACAGCTGCAGGTTCACGATGGCTTCGGCCTGCGCATCGGTGAAGGCAAACTGCTCCACCAGGTTTTCCTTCGCGTTTCTCTTGTTTTCCGACTGGCGGATCGTATCAATCACCTGGTCGAGCACGCTGATCGCCTTAATCAGGCCTTCCACGATATGCTGACGCTGCTCCGCTTTGTTGAGGTCAAACTGGGAGCGGTTGGTGACCACGCTCCGCCGGTGGCTGATGTAGGCATCAAGCAGCTGCTTTAAATTCATCAGCTGCGGGGTCCGGTCGTTAATGGCGACCATATTGAAATTGTACGACACCTGAAGGTCCGTCATTTTGTAATAAAAGTTCAGCACGCTCTGGGCGTCGGCATCTTTTTTGAGCTCAATGACGACCCGGAGGCCGGTCCGGTCCGTGTCATCACGCACTTCGGCGACCCCGTCGACTTTACGGTCAAACCGGAGTTCATCCATCTTCTTTACGAGCGTGGACTTGTTTACCTCATACGGCAGCTCGGTAATCAGAATCTGTTCCCGGCCGCCCCGCACCTGCTCGATGCTCGTTTTGGCCCGGACGACGACTTTTCCCCGGCCGGTCTCATACGCCTGGCGGATGCCGTCCTTGCCCTGAATGACACCGCCGGTCGGAAAATCGGGTCCCTGCACGTACTGCATCAGTTCGTCGGTTGATACCGACGGCTTTTCGAGCTGCGCGACCGCGGCATCAATAATTTCCCCCAGCTGATGCGGCGGAATATCGGTCGCATAGCCGGAGGAAATGCCGGTGGATCCGTTGATCAGCAGGTTCGGGAATTTCGCCGGCAGAACCGTTGGCTCCTCCTGCGTGTCATCAAAGTTGGTTACGTGCTCCACCGTCTCCTTTTCAATATCTTTCAGCAGTTCGGACGAGACGCTCGCGAGACGCGCTTCCGTGTAACGCATCGCCGCCGGCGGGTCGCCGTCGACGGAGCCGTTGTTGCCGTGCATTTCGACGAGCGGGGCACGCACCTTCCATTCCTGGCTCATCCGCACCATGGCTTCATACACGGAGGAATCCCCGTGCGGATGATAGTTCCCGATGACGTTCCCGACCGTTTTTGCTGCTTTGCGGAATGGTTTATCCGCAGTGTTGCCGTCCTGAAGCATTGCAAACAGAATCCGGCGCTGCACGGGCTTTAACCCGTCGCGTGCGTCCGGGAGGGCACGTTCCTGAATAATGTATTTGCTGTAGCGCCCGAAGCGTTCGCCGAGAACGTCTTCGAGACGAAGATCCAAGTATTGTTCTGCATCAGCCACTTACGGTTCCTCCTTAATAATCTGCAAATCAGTGTTATCCAAAATATTCAAGTCCTCTTCCATGCCGAACGCCACGTTGGATTCAATCCACTTGCGCCGGGGCTCCACTTTATTGCCCATCAGCGTGGATACGCGACGGTCCGCGCGAGCGCCATCCTCCACGGTCACCCGGATGAGGGTCCGGCTGTCCGGATTCATGGTCGTCTCCCACAGCTGGGAGGCGTCCATTTCCCCGAGGCCTTTATAGCGTTGGATGGCGTATCCTTTACCAATGCGCTGAATAGCTTCCTGGAGGCCATTCTCCTCCCAGGCGTATTCGGATTTCTGCTTGGGGCCGCTTCCTTTGCTGACCTTGTAGAGCGGTGGCAGGGCAATATAGACTTTCCCCGATTCCACAAGCTCCCGCATGTAGCGGTAGAAAAACGTCAGCAAAAGCACCTGAATATGAGCACCATCGGTATCAGCGTCTGTCATAATCACAACCTTGTCGTAATTCCGGTCTTCGAGTGTGAAGTCCGTGCCGACCCCGGCGCCGAGGGCATAGATGATGGTGCGGATTTCTTCGTTTTTCATAATATCATCGAGCTTCGCTTTTTCCGTGTTAATGACCTTGCCGCGCAGCGGGAGCACAGCCTGAAATTTACGGTCGCGCCCCTGCTTGGCCGAGCCGCCGGCCGAATCCCCTTCGACGAGATACAGCTCATTGCGATCCGGGTTTTTGGACTGCGCGGGGGTGAGCTTGCCGCTCAAGAGCGCGTCTTTTTTCCGGTTCTTTTTACCATTCCGGGCTTCCTCCCGGGCTTTGCGCGCGGCTTCCCGCACCTGGGCGGCTTTGATGGCTTTTTTGATCAGCATTGTGCTGACCGTCGAGTTTTCCTCCAGAAAATATGTCAGGCGGTCCGTAATGTACTGATCCACCGCGGATCGGGCCTCCGGCGTACCGAGCTTGCTTTTCGTCTGCCCTTCAAACTGCAGCAGATGCTCCGGAATCCGGATGGAGACCACGGCGGTCAGTCCTTCACGGATGTCACTGCCGTCAAGGTTTTTATCCTTCTCCTTTAACAGCTGCAGCTTGCGGGCGTGTTCGTTGAGCACCCGGGTAAACGCCGAACGGGCGCCGGACTCATGCGTACCGCCGTCGCGGGTACGGACATTGTTCACAAACGACAGCATGTTCTCCGTATAGCCGTCGGTAAACTGAAACGCAAAGTCCACCTCGATATCCTGGGCCTTCCCTTCAAAGGAGACGACCGGATGCAGGGTTTCCTTGTCTTCGTTTAAATACTCCACAAACGCCTGAATGCCGGTGTCAAACTGAAATTCCTCGGTCACCGGTTCTTTGTCGCGCTTATCATGCAGACGGATGCTTGTGCCCTTCAACAGAAACGCGGCTTCGCGCAGGCGTTCGGCCAGCACATCAAACTGGTAGTGCACTGAATTGAACATGGAAGCGTCCGGCTTAAACCGGATCGTCGTCCCGGTTTTTTTGGTATTTCCCTTCTGTTCAAGGGTCGTCACCGGACGGCCGCCGTTTTCAAAGCGCTGCTCGAAAATCTGGTTGTCCCGGTAAATGGTGACTTCAAGCCATTCCGACAGCGCGTTAACCACCGAGGCCCCGACGCCGTGCAGGCCGCCGCTTGTAGCGTAACCGCCCTGGCCGAATTTTCCGCCGGCGTGAAGCACGGTCAAAATGACTTCCGGAGTCGGCTTGCCGGAGCTGTGGGTGCCGGTCGGCATGCCCCGGCCGTGGTCGGATACAGAGACGCTCCCGTCTTTATGCAGCGTCACTTCGATCACGCTGCCGTAGCCGGCGATCGCTTCATCGACCGAATTATCAAGAATTTCAAAAACAAGATGGTGAAGCCCGCGGCTGTCCGTGCTGCCGATATACATGCCCGGACGTTTCCGGACCGCTTCGAGCCCCTCCAGTACCTGAATGGATTCATCGTTATATTGATAGGATTTATCTGCTGCCACTCCTGTCTCTCCCTTCTTCGTTCTTCGTTCTCCGTTCTAGTTATATTTCATACTAACACAGTTTGTCAATGAACGGGAACATATGTTTTGATTTTGGGGCCATCCCTTCTCCAGACAGGAAAACCTTGGCAGGATAGCCCCGCCAAGGTTGGATACTGTTCGGTATAATCGGTGCTTACGCGATCGCATGCTCCACTTTAATGCAGCGGTCCATGATCACCGTCATGCCTGCATTGGCCGCAATATCGTACGCTTCCTCGCTCACCAGGCCGAGCTGGGCCCAGAATACGTCTGCGTCCACCTGGGCTGCTTCCTCGGCCACGCCTTTGAGGAACTCGCTGCGGCGGAACACATTGACGATATCAATGTGGCCCTCAATGTCCTTCAGCGAGTCGACGGCCGGAATGTCAAAGACTTTTTCCACCGTCGGATTGACCGGAATAATCTCGTAGCCCGCTTCAAGCATGACTTTGCTGATCTGGTAGGACGTCCGGTACGGGTTATCCGACAGGCCGACGACCGCGATGCGTTTGCTTCGGTCGAGAATGGCCCGTATTTCTTGTCGTTCAGGGTTTTTCATTGGTGGTCCCTCCTTGAGATACGAATCTACTGCCTGTTAGTTGCTGCCAAGCAGGTTGTTTTCTTCGAGGTAGTCCCGGGCTACTTCCCGGTGGTCGGCGCCTTCATAGTCCACCTCGTAGTTCATTTCCTGCATTTCTTCATTGGTAATCTGGCCGCCGAGGCGGTTTAATGCTTCTTCGAGACCAGGGTTGTCATCCAGGGTTTCCTGCTTTAACAGCGGAGCCCCCTGGTACGGCGGAAATACATTTTCATCGTCTTCAAGTACGGTAAGCCCGTACTCTATGATATACGCATCGGTGGAGTAGGCGTCAATCAAATCGATCTGGCCTTCCTGCAGCGCATTGGAACGAAGGCCGGCGTCGAGGGTTTCCACTTCATCAAACTCGAAGCCGTAGGTGTCGACAATCGCGGGATAGCCGTCGGTCTGACGGTCGGCGAACTCAAAGGTAAACCCGGGCACAAGCTCATCGGTATGCGGCTCGAGATCGGAAATGGTTTCAATGCCAAGGCTGTCGGCTTCCTCTTCGCGGAGCGCCAGAGCATACGTATTGTTGTACTCCATCGGCTCGAGATAGGCGAGGTCGTCATCGGCAAGCAGGGTGCGCGCTTCCTCGTATACTTCTTCCCGGGTGCTTCCGGCCGGCACGCCCTGGTCATACAGGTTGGCAGTGACGGTGCCGGTGAACTCCGGATAAATATCAATATCGTCGGACTCCAGGGCGTTAAACGCAATGCTTGTGCTCCCTAGTCCGGCGTCCACGCTCGTATCAAGGTCGGTGTTTTCCTCAATCAGCAGCGAGTACATGTTGGCGAGAATTTCAGGTTCGGCCCCTTCCTTCCCGCCGATGACGAGCTCTTCCTGCTGGGTGGAGGCAAGCGCCGGAGTGATAACCACTAACAGCGCCACGCCGAGAACAATCGCCACGGGAGCAAGTGCTTTGCCCTGGGACGTTCGTTCCGTGATACGCAGCACCAGGTCAAAAAACAGAGCCAGCAGCGCGGCCGGAATGGCACCGAGCAGAATGTAGGCGTTGTCCGCCCGGTCGATGCCCGTCATGATGAAATCCCCGAGGCCTCCCGCACTGATCAGGGCTGCCAGGGTGGCGGTTCCGACAATCAGCACCATGGACGTCCGGATGCCGGCCATGATGACCGGCATGGCCATCGGCAGCTCAATTTTGCGCAGGCGCCGGAAGGAATTCATCCCCATGCCGGTGGCCGCTTCCACAAGGGCCGGATCCACGCCGGCAATGCCGGTGTAGGTGTTGCGCAGAATCGGAAGCAGCGCGTAGGCGGTCAGCGCGACCACGGCCGGCACGGTGCCGATCTGGTTAAGAATGAGAATCATGAACCCGAGCAAGGCCAGACTCGGAATGGTCTGAAGCACAGCGGCGATGCCGATGATCGGCTCGGCAATCGACTGGCGGCGGGTTAAGAGCACGCCGACCGGGACCGCAATAAAGGACGCGCACAGAAGCGAGATCAGACTCATGTTTACGTGTTCCCACACGAGGGTCCAGAACTGGCCCTGCTCGTTGGTAAACAGCTGATACGTGTTTTCGAGTAAGTTCATGCCTCCGTGTCACCTCCTGCGGATGCGAGTTTCGCTTTCTGTAGAAACTGCATCACGTCCTTGTAGCTGAGCGCCCCGACGAGCCGTCCTTCTTCGAGCACCGGCAGCGCTTCGGCGTCGGTGTCGTTGAACGTCTTGAGGGCGTCGTACAGCACGTGATCCGGGGAAATCACGGTTTTCTGGGAGGCGATGGAGTCGCCGTCCCGGCGGCCGAGAAACGTGTCGTTCTGGTCGAAGATATACAGCGGAGCCGGGTACAGCGGCATTTCGGGCATGTCGTGGACACTTGCGATGTACTGGCTGTCGCGGCCGCTCATGACCGAACGGACCGGGGTGTCCCATTCGTCCCGGCGATCCCCGATAAAGTCCCGCACAAAATCATTGGCCGGCTCATTTTTCAGCTCGCGCGGCGTGCCGACCTGGACGATGTCGCCGTCTTTCATGAGGCAGATCCGGTCGCCGAGGGCAAGTGCCTCGTCCATGTCGTGGGTGACGAAAACAATCGTTTTTTGAATGTTCTGCTGCAGAGCGCGGATGTCCTCCTGCAGCTGTTCCCGGCTCAGCGGGTCGAGGGCACTGAACGGCTCATCCATCAGGATAATGTCCGGATCCGCGGCGAGTGCCCGTATTACCCCGATCCGCTGCTGCTGGCCGCCGGAGAGCTCCGACGGTTTCCGGTTGCGGTATGTATCCGGGTCGAGGCCGACCATCTGCAGCAGTTCATCGACGCGTTCCTTGATCTCGTTTTTCTTCCAGCGCCGCATTTCCGGAACGACCGCAATATTTTCGGCAATGGTCATCGTCGGAAACAGCGCAATCTGCTGCAGCACGTACCCGACATTCCACCGCAGTTCATGGCGGTCCCACTCCCGAATGTCCTTGTCCTGGATGCGGATCGTGCCGGTGCTTGGTTCGATCAGCCGGTTGATCATTTTCAGCGTGGTCGTCTTGCCGCACCCGCTCGGGCCGATCAAGACGAAAAATTCCCCCTGCTCGACCGTGGCGTTAAAGTTTTGAACGGCCGCGTCGTCGGCACCGGCAAACGTCTTTGCAATGTCAGTGAATGTAATCATGCCAATCCCCCTCTAATGGTTCTGTTGCAAGGGACATCTAAATTATTAGAGTCTCTACTTTATTTCACAAAAGTGCATCCTTCAAACGTCCCGGGGCGGAACCCCCGCTGCATAGGGCAGCGGGATCAGGACCAGCGGTACAGGCTCTGATATTTATGGGACAGGTGGGCAAGCAGCGGCTCCGGGTTGGTCCCTTCCCCGGTCGCGGCTGCAATGATGTCGGCTGGCCGTTTCATCCGGCCGTGCTGGTGCACGTGTTCGGTCAGCCAGTGCCGGATTGGTGCGAGGTCACCACTTGTGATCAGATCATCGAACGCCGGCAGATCGCGCACCATGGCCTGCTGGAGCTGGGCCGCATAGATATAGCCGAGCGCATAGGACGGGAAGTAGCCAAAGGCACCGCCCGCCCAGTGTACGTCCTGGAGCACGCCTTCCGCGTGATTGGACGGTACGACGCCGAGGTACTGCTTCATTTTTTCGTTCCACGCTTCCGGCAGATCCTTCACCTGCAGGCTGCCTTCGATCAGGGCTTTTTCCAGCTCGTAGCGGAGAATGATATGCAGGGAATAGGTCATTTCATCGGCTTCAATCCGGATCAGGGACGGTTCGACGCTGTTGACGGCAAAGTAGAAATCGTCGAGGGCCACGTGCTGGAACTGGCCGCCGCTGAGCTCCTGAAGTTTGCCGTAGTTGTTTTCCCAGAAGGAGCGGGTCCGCGCCACGAAATTTTCCCAGAAGAGCGACTGCGATTCATGGATGCCCATCGATGCGCCGTCCGCCAGAATCGTTCCGGCCAGATCTGCGCCAAGGTTTTGCTCATACAGCGCATGGCCGCCTTCGTGGATGGTGCCGAAGACGGCGGTGCGGAAGTCGGATTCGTCGTATTTGGTGGTGACCCGCACGTCGTTTTGGTTCAGTCCGACCGCAAACGGATGCACGGTTTCATCCAGCCGTCCGGCATCAAAATCGTACGTCATCTGCCGGAGCACATGCTCGCTGAAGGCGCGCTGCCGGTCCTTCGGAAAAGGCGCATGCAGAAACGATGTGTCCGGCCGCACCGATGCTGCTTTTACTTGTTCCACGAGCGGCATCAGGCCGTCGCGGAGCCTGGAAAAGGTCGTATCCAGGGTGGAGACAGTCATGCCGGGCTCAAAGTCATGCAGAAGCGCGTTGTACGGGTGCCCGTTGTAGCCGAGGTAATCCGCGAACCGGCGCTGGTACGCGACGATTTCTTCGAGGTACGGGCGGAACCCTTCAAAGTCCCCGGACGCTTTCGCCTCTTCCCAGTACGATTCCGTTTTGGACGTAAGCGTCGTAAACGCCTGATACTCGTCGCGGGGCAGACGCTCCATCCGTTCCACCTCGGTGAGCGTTTCTTCCGCGGCTCTCCGGGCGACCGAAGACACCTGCTCGGCTGCCTCCGGCTCGAGCAGATACTGGCTCATTTCTTTCAAGCGTCCGAAGGTTTTCCGGGCAAACAGCTCGGTCGCAAGCGCCCCAACTACTTCGGAGCGCTCCTCCACCCCTTTTTTGGGTGCTCCGGTCCGTGCGTCCCATCCGAGCAGGCTGAGCGCCTGTTTGTAAGCGTCCAGGCTGCGCTGTTCGGTCAAAAAATCCCGTTCAATCTGTGCATAATCCGGCATAGTGATTCCTCCTTGTTATGAACTCTGTTTGGTGTGACTCTCTCCTTCATGATATAACAAAGAGTGGAAGGGAGCGAAAGATACGTATGCAAATGACGATTACTGAAGAAGCAGGCCGCCACTACAAGCAGGAAATGGACCTCGCCGACGGGGCGGCTGTACGCCTGTTTGTCCGTATCGGCGGCGTGGGTTCCGGCGGATTTTCCATCGGGGTGGAGCCCGGGGACCCATCCGGCACCAGTTACCGGACGGAAGCGGGCGGCCTGCGTTTTTTTGTGGAACCGCAGGACCAGTGGTACCTCGATGGCATGACGATCAGCTATCATCCGGCCATCGACTACCTTCATTTTGACAATCCCCGGCTCGGGGACACCGATCACCCGAACAATTAGGACGGGCGGGGCGGTCTCGGCCCCCAGTACTGGTAATAATCTGTTTTGATGTTGCCGTTGTAGAGCTTGCGCCGTTTGGTCGCCTGCCGGCCGAACAGGGATTCAAACTGTTCATGGGAGGTCAGCACGTAGTAGGACCAGGTCGGTGTATCCCGGGCAATGCGGCCGAGCGCCCGGTACATTTCCTCCACCTCTTCCATTTCCCCGATTCGTTCCCCGTACGGCGGATTGCTGATAACGGCGCCGTACTCGCCCTTGGGCTTAAAGTCCCGCGCCGCCATCTGCTTGAACGTGATCAGGCCGTACATGCCGGCTTCTTTGGCGTTTTCCTCCGCGACTTCGATGGCCTTCGGATTCAAATCGGTGCCGGTGATCATGAGCGGCTGGTCGTCGCGGATGAGGTCTTCGGCTTCCTGGCGCGCCGCCTCCCACTGCATGGCTTCGGCCCATGGCCACGTTTCGCTCACAAACGAGCGGTTCACGCCGGGGGCCATGTTCTGGCCGATCATGGCCGCTTCGATGGGAATCGTGCCCGACCCGCAGAATAAATCGACGAGCGGGCGGTCCGGATGCCAGTTGGCAAGCATAACCATTGCTGCCGCCAGCGTTTCCTTGAGTGGTGCCTGGGCGTGCGTCTCCCGGTAGCCGCGCTGGTTCAGGCCGGCCCCGGACGTATCGAGCGACAGCACGGCTTCGTCCTTATGCAGCGCCACCTCGAGCTTAAAAAGCGATCCGTTTTCCGGAAACCATTCGCTCTCGTAGGACTGCTTGAGCCGTTCCACCACGGCTTTTTTGACGATCGCCTGGCAGTCCGACACGCTGAACAGCGTGGATTTGACCGATCGGCCGCTGACGGGGAACTCGGCATTTTCGGGCAGGAACTGCTCCCACGGAAGGGCCTTCGTCTGTTCAAATAGTTCATCAAACGTTTCAGCGGTAAAAGCTCCAATCTTGATTTTCACCCGGCCGGCGGTCCTGAGCCACAGGTTGGCCCGGGCAATGCCTTCAGCGGGGGCTTCAAATTCCACCCGGCCGTTTTCGGTGCGCAGGTGCCGGTAGCCGAGCGCTTTGATTTCTTTGGCGACCAGGGCTTCAAGGCCCATCGTCGCCGTAGCGATTAATGTGTATGTTGGTTGGGTCATAGGTTCCTCCTTGGACGTAAAGGTCCGTTCATATCTACTAAAAAAACCCCTGAATTATACTCCAGGGGTTTTGCTTCAAGAAGCCGGGACCGTTCGTGTAAGCCATGTTCTGTTCCCTTGTGCTGCCAGCGGCTGTTCACCTTGCACTCGGGTGGTAATCATCTATCTGCAGAAAAAGTTCTGCCCTTTCGTTCCGTTGAATTTCTTCCGAAAGGCGCCCCTACCTAATTTTGGGTTTCTCGCTCGAGGGGTTTACCGCGTTCCACTCCGGCCGTTTCCAGCCGGACTACGTCACTGTGGCACTGTTCAGGGGACTCCAGCCATATCCGGACGGACACAGGCTGTTTCCCCGCCGTCAGCTCCGAAACGAAGCTGCTCTGACTTATGGTTTCGTCAGACACGAACACTACAGCCATCTCAGGCTGTGCGAGCATGGACTTTCCTCTGTATGGGTACATACAGCGATTACCTGAACGAATCCCGGCTCTTTATGGCCAGGTGCAATTATATCGGTTCCGGGCAGAAGAAGCAAGCAAAGAAACTGGGAATCAGCAGCGATCGGTCTTGCCCGAAGCGAGCACGGCCTGTCTGGCCAGCCGGTCAGCCGCGCGGTTGTCCCGGGAGGGCACCCATTTGAGAAAACAAAGGGGCAGCTCCTCTTCGGCACGGAGGATTTTGGATAAATACGGCTGATAAAGCTTTCGTTTCACAAACCGCTTTTCCACCGACGCATTCACAAGCTGCGAATCGGTCCGGATCGAGGCCGAATACCAGCCGCGCTCGCGGCAGAGCTCATACGCCTGCACGCACGCTTCAAATTCCGCTTCGTTGTTGGTGAGGCAGCCGAGCGGGCGGGAAAATTCCTCCACGCTGCCGTCATCGTGCTTCACAAATATGCCGATACCGGAAGGCCCGGGCTGTCCGGCGCTCGCTCCGTCAATATGAATCGTCCGCATATGCCCGCGTCCCCGCCTTTAATCGTATAGTTTCTTGCCGAATACTTCTTTTTCGAGGTTCGAGAGCCGTTTTAAAATATCGTAATTGGTTGTCCCAGCCGCCGGTTCGGCTGCGGTGGTGTTCGAAGCGGTGTCCGTACTGCCGGCGCCGCTTTCGGACCGGGTGGAGGTCGACGACGTCACGGTTCGCTGGTAGCGGGAATCTCCTTCCGGCGATGCGGCGGTCCGCTGCTCCGGCGAGCGGTTCAGCTGGTCTTCGAGCTCGCGCACTTTCTGTTCGAACCGTTCATAATCCTGAATAATAATGTCCAAAAATTGGTCGACTTCGTCTTTGTTGTAGCCTTTGACACTGTTTTTAAAATCTTTGTCTAAAATGTCTTTGGCAGATAACTGTGTCTGTTCCATCAGCAAGGACCACCTCTGCTTTATTTGTATGATACATTCGCGGCCGCCGGCACCTGCCGGGCGGATAACCGCGTATTTATCTGTTTATATTCTTTCAGAATACATAAAAAAAGTCAATTTCCTTCCCGGGACTATCCGTCCCACTCCCGTTCCGCTTCCTCGCGCACTGTTTCCTCAAGGTCCTCCGGCACGATGGTATAGACCGGGTAATGATCGCTCTCCTGCCGTCGTTCGGCGGAGGCAAGCATATACCTGGGCACGCCCTCCTGCTCCTCGTCATACAAAATCAGAAGAGCGTCCGTATGGGAAATAATAAAGTCGTTTTTTACCTTCAGCTGCGACGGATTGACATACGGGCGCTTGGAAATCGCGTCCACGTAGTCTGCGCTCTGCTTCAGCTCCGCGTAAGCGGTGCGGACGTGCTCCGGCCAGATGGAGTCCTGTTCAAGAAACGGCTCAAGCACGGCGAGCTGAATATGGTCATACTCCTCCCGTAAGCTGTTCCATGCTTCAGCCGCCCACCATTCCACGCCGGGCTGCCCGGAAATAATCAGCCATTCGCTTCCCTCTTCAATCAGCGCCCGCAGCCGCTTTTCGAGCGTTTTTCGGATGTAGGCAATCTCCGGGGCGTCGTCTTTGAAGATGCCGAGCTCTGCCGGCTTGTACCCGGTCGCTGCGAGCCGCCTCAAGACGTCCGCCCCCGTTTGCCCATCAGCCGCTCAAGCCGTTTGTGCAGGTCCGCCTGCTGCCCGGCCGGAAGCGTGATCCCTGCCCGTTCGGCCTTGCTCTGGACCCCTGCAGCGTACAACAGCGCCCGCTCGGGGTTTTTCGCCTGGTGCTCTTCCCATTTGGCAAGCTCCACGCCGGCCTCAAGCGTATACCGCGAATCCTCGTTGCGCTCCCAGACCTTTTCAAACCAGGGAATGGCTTCGGCCTGCCGCTGCTGTTTCTTTAAATTGACGCCGTAGCGGTGCATTGTTTCGCCGTCCTCTTCCCCGCTTTCGACCATTGCGGTGTAGTGCTGGGCGCTTTTCGTCCATTCCTTCTGCTGATCAAACCATTTGGCGACGGCAAGCGATTGTTTTTCACTTGTACCGTCAGCGAGAATTCGTTTGGAAATATCAATATAAAGCGTGATCAGTGACAAAATATCCTGCTCGTTATGCTCCATGATGCCGGTCACAAACTCGGGAAGCCCTTCGTTCACGTAGTCAAAGTACAGCATCGGCGCGAGGTAGCCCGGGGTGTCGTCGTGGCGGACAAATCCGAGAATATCCCGCTCCACCACGCTCAGCCGGCACGATTCCAGCCGGTCAGCAAACAGGCGCCGGCTCGCATGCAGAAGATCAAAGTGGCCGAAGGCCGGAAGCTTCGGCACCTGGTTGCGCAAGAGGGTATGCCGGGTCTGCACCTGCGGCCAGTCAAACGATTTGCCGTTGTAGGTGACCAGGTTTTCCGCCGAATAGCATTCGGTTAAAAAATAGTGATAAAGTGCGACTTCGTGCTCCGGCCCGGGGAGAAAGTACTGTGACACCTCGACCCGGTCCGCGTACACCCGGGCACCGCCAAGCAGGAAGATGGTGGTGCCGGTCCCCCCTTTCAGCCCGGTCGTCTCGGTATCGAAAAACAGCAGGTCCTCCGGCCTCCGGTTCTCCGGGTGCAGCGGATGAAACGCGGCTTCCTCCTTCCAGCGGTCAAACACGGTAAACAGCTCGTCAAACGAGGCGCTGCCGTGGATATAGTCAAGCGGATACGTCACGGTCCGTTTTAAAATCGTTTCCCCGTCGTAATGCTTCGGCACCGCGCCAAAAGCTTCCCATTCGTCGAGGTGCAAAATCCCTCCCTCCTCCCCCTTTTTTTCTTCGGTAGGAGCGGGAGCAGAAGGGGCTTCCTCCTGCAAATGCGTTTTCATTCGTTTGAGTTTATTTTTCATGCTCACGGTCGGTACTCACCTCCTGTTCGGCCTGAAGCCGGTGAATGAATGCGAGCACGGTCGCTTTCGTGTTTCCGCTCAGCATAATATCCGACCCGATGCAGGACGGGCAGCCGTCCTGGCACGGACAGGCCTCAATCAACGAGGCGCAGTCGCCCAGCACGTCGGGCAGGTCGGTGAAAATGGTGGAGGACAGCCCGACGCCGCCCGGATAGCGGTCGTATAAAAAGATAGTCGGCTGCTCCGAATGGGTCGCCTTCATCTGCGGTACCACGTGAATGTCGGACGGGTCGCACATGACCCGGACGGGCGCCGTGTGCCGGAGCACATTCGCAAGCCCCATCATCGCCTGCTCCAGCGTGTCGCGCCCAAACTCCTGGGTATCTTCGGGAAAATGGAGCCAGCAGGCATTTGTATGCAGCTCCTCCTCCGGCAGGTGCACGGTTCCAGAGCCGATGTTTTCAAACGTCGCCAGCTTGATTTTTTTAAAGATGGTCACCTTGGCGTGCACCATCACATCCCCGAAGCCGGCGTGGTACGACGGATAGTCGGACGTTTTATCCTCTTCGAGCACCTTCAGCTCGACGGCCATGTTGGCATCGGTGTAGTAGTCGACCCGTACCTCCTCCACATACGCTTTTTTTTCGTCCCAATCCAGATAAATGACCTGGTACTGCACGCCCTGGTGAATGTAAATGGCTTCGTCATGCAGCAGAGTCATGGCGCTGAAGCGGTCCATCTGTCCGATCACCTTGGACGCGGACGGCACCGTCTGGTCGATGATGACGACGTTTTCCTGCGAAGCTGAGCGCAGGCTGATGCCGTGCGCCGGAAACGCATCGCTCATCCAGTACCATTTGGAGCCCCGGTGGTGCACGACGTTTTCCTCCGACAGGTACTCAAGTACATCGTTTACCTCAACGCCGCCGAATGTGTCGTCGTCCCGGAATGGCAGTTCAAAGGCGGCACATTTCACATGGTCGACGAGAATGATCAGATTATCGGGATGGATGCGCGCGGTTTCCGGGTTTTTCTCCAAAAAGTAATCGGAATGCTGGATCATGTACTGGTCGATCGGGTTGGAGCTTGCGATCATGACGATCAGCGACTCCGACTGGCGCCGTCCCGCACGCCCGGCCTGCTGCCAGGCACTTGCAATCGAGCCCGGATAGCCGGACATGATGCACACCTGCAGCTGCCCGATGTCGACGCCAAGCTCGAGGGCGTTGGTGGAAATCACGCCCATAATATCGCCGGAACGCAGCCCTTCCTCAATAGCCCGCCGCTGGTTGGGCAGGTAGCCGCCGCGGTAGCCGGTCACGAGGCTCTGCTGGCCGGTCTGCTTGCTGTTCAAATGCTGCAGATGACTTAAAATGACCTCCACCATTACCCGGCTCTTCGTAAATACAATGGTCTGGACGTGCTGCTCGAGAAACGTATTGGCGAGCCGGTTAACTTCCGAAAGGACCCCTTTTCGGATATTCATCGCTTCGTTAATGACCGGCGGGTTATAAAACACGAAATGCTTTTTCCCCTGCGGTGCTCCGTTGTTGTCCACAAGCTCAAAGGGCTGTTCGGTAAGGGTCTCGGCGAGCTCACGGGGATTGGCGATCGTTGCGGAGGTCGTGATAAAGGTCGGCTCTGCCCCGTAGTAGCGGGCAATGCGCAGCAGCCGGCGCAGGACGTTCGCCACGTGGCTCCCGAATACGCCGCGGTACGTATGAATCTCGTCAATCACGATATAGCGCAGGTGCTCAAACAGCGACACCCATTTGGTATGATGCGGAAGAATGGCTGAGTGCAGCATGTCCGGGTTGGTCATGACGATATGGCCGGCGCGCCGGATTGACTGCCGGATGGTCGGCGGCGTATCTCCGTCATACGTGTAGCTGTTGATGGAGGCCCCGATCTCCTCGATAAATTCATTGATTTCGCTTTTCTGGTCCTGGGCGAGCGCCTTGGTCGGAAACAGATACAGAGCGCGTGCTTCCGGCTCGTCCATGATCGTCTGCAGCACCGGGAGGTTATAGCACAGGGTTTTCCCGGAGGCGGTCGGCGTAATGGTGACGACATTGGCCTTGCGTCCGTAAGCTGCTTCAAACGCGGAATGCTGATGGGTATACAGCGAGTCGATGCCGCGGGCGGCAAGACCGGCGCGCAGGCGCTCATGCAGCTGTTCCGGGAAGGCCGCTGTTTTGGGCGGCCGTGCCTCCACGGTATGCCAGAATTCTATATTGGGCGCAATGGACGTGTCAGTTTTCATCCACTGCATTAATTCCTGTAGGGATTGTTTTTTCATGGTTGCTCACCTCAGCATATTCCCATTATAGCGAATGTATGTTTGTTTTTCTATCCCGGCTGTTTTTGTTGTTATAACACAGAAAAGGCTTCCCGCAACGGTATGCGGGAAGCCTTGTCGGGACGTGAGCGTTATTTAGTGTTGGTGTGATAGTCATTAATCATGTCGAGAATCGTCTGATTTTCCTCTTCCGGGGTATAACGGTCTTCTTTCGATCTTGTGAAATGACGCATCCTAAAATCGCTCCTTTTCGTTAATGTTGTTATAATGTAATTCAAATTATATACCGTTGTTATAATACAGTCAACGGTTATTTATTAATTTTTTTGAATTTTTTATAAAAAAAGCCCCTCTGCTTGATCGCAGAGAGGCTCTATCGACGGTTCAGCGGGCGGCAGCAGCGCGGATGCAGCTGTCGATTGTTTTTACCAGTGTATTAATTTCGGGCTTGCTCACCTGGGCATCGGCTCCGACTTTTTCCCCTTTGTGAAACAAATCCGCGGTAATCAGAGAGGAAAAGATAATGACCGGAAGGCTGCGGAGGCTTTCATGGTCCTTGATTTTTTTTGTCAGATGATGGCCGTCCATCTGCGGCATTTCAATGTCTGTAATGACGAGATCCGGCAGGTTTGCCGCGGCATCTTCTGTCAGTAATTCTTCCAGATACTCGTACGCTTCCCGTCCGTTTTCAAAGGATCGGTGCTGCTTATAGCCGGCTTCTGCGAGTGTATCGACAATCAGATGCTTGAGCACCGGCGAGTCCTCCGCAATTAATACGGTCGTGTTTTCCCGGTCCGGCCTGTACGACGGCAGATGCTGGTCAAATAGGGTGTCCGGGGAAATGTCGCTGATGATTTTTTCGTAATCAAGCAGAAAGACCATGGCGTGCTCCATTTTCACAATACCGATGGAGCGTGCTTCGAGTCCCTGGGACAGGGCATTGGGCTTTTCAATATCCTCCCAGCTGATACGGTGAATACGGGATACTTCTTCGACATGAAACGCTACCTTCACCTGATTCAGCTCGGCGATAATGTATTTGTCATGCCGGACGTCGTCCGCCCCGTCGTGATGGAGCACTTTTTTTAAGTCGATCACCGGGATCACTTCATTGCGCAGCCGGACAATTCCTTTGACGTGCTCGTGATGGTTGGGCACGGGAGTAACCTCCACCTGATGAATGATTTCGCGCACCTTTAACACATTGATGCCGAATTGACTGCTTCCGACGGAAAAAAGAACAATTTCGAGCTCATTCGTCCCGGATTCTAATAAAATATTTTTTTCGCTTGCTAAGGACATGCCATTTCCCCTCCTGGTCTCTTTACTTTATATATCGGCCCCTCCCATCAGGTATTAAAGGCATCCAGTCAGGAGTTTTTATTTTTAGATGTTTTTGGCTCGTACGCGGAAGGTATAGGAGTGACAGGAGGCTGATAGAATGAAAGCACTTGTGATAAATGAAGCCGGAGACCCCGGCCAGTTAAAGGAAGCAGACATCGACATGCCGGAGCCGGAAGCTCATGAGCTCCGCATTAAAGTACATGCTGTGGGCTTAAACCCGGTCGATTATAAATTAATGGCGTCCCCTCTACCGGAATGGTCTTTTCCTCATGTTTTGGGACTGGACGTGTCCGGGGTGATCGATGAAGTCGGCGCGGACGTAACCGATTGGTCAGTCGGAGATGAAGTGTATTATCACGGAAATATGACGAAAGACGGCGGATTTGCTGAATTTACCACCACCCGGACGGATGTGGTTTCATCTGTGCCGAAAGGCTTGACGCATGTGGAGGCCGCGTCAATGCCAACGGCCGGCTTTACGGCCTACCAGTCGCTGTACCGGAAGGCCCCGCTCCGTCCCGGACAGACGATCATGATTCAGGCCGGATCCGGCGGTGTCGGCAGCTTTGCAGTCCAACTCGCCAAGCATCTCGGCCTTGCGGTCATTTCCACCTGCTCGAGCGAAAATGCGGACTATGTTAAAGATCTGGGCGCCGATCATGTGGTGGACTACCGCAGTGAGAATGTGGTGGAGGAAGTACACAAATGGACGGACGGCCGCGGCGTCGATGTGGTACTTGATCTGGTCGGACAACAAACAGCTACCGAAGCACTGGATTATCTTGCCTTCAACGGTCATTTGATTGCTGTTGTGGCATGGCCGGATCTTTCCCACTACGTAGCAAAAACGCTCGCCCCTTCGATTCATGAAGTGGCGCTTGGATTTGTCTATCGTTCCGATGACGAAGCGCAAATTAAAGATCTCGGGTTCATTGCCCGGGAACTCGGAGAACTGGCTTCCCAGGGAAAGGTGAAGCCTTCCGTAAGCCGGACCATCAGCTTCAGTGAGATTCCGGATGCGTTAAAAGATATGCAGGATGGTCACACACGCGGAAAAATCGTGGCATCGTTCGAGGCATAAAATGTTCCAGGGCCCTTTCTCTTATCAGAAAGGGCTTCTTTTTTAGTAATTTTTCTGCTTTCCATAGCTATGTGTTTTTATTCTAATAATAAATATGGTAATTGAAATTTTTTATTACTAACCGAACCGCTATGTCCGGTTACCGGCGTGTTGTCGCTCCACCGGTAATAAACCATGGCCGCTGCTCATGCCATTGAATGCTTCCGTTCACATCAAATGCAGTTGAAACCTCCCGATCCGTCAGGACGTCCTGTTTCTTTCCATCTGCCTGCACCCGGCCGTTTTTCATAATTGTTGCGGCTTCCACAGCTCCCGGCAGTTCTTCGAGATGATGAGTTACATACAGCACAGTCGGCGCCTCGGGGTGCTTCAGCGACGCTTCAAGCCCTTCGATCAACTCCTCTCTTCCCTTTACATCAAGCCCGGTGCACGGCTCGTCAAGCAGCAGCAGCTTCGCTCCTGTTGTCCAGGCCCGCGCAAGCATCACCCGGCGCTTCTCCCCCTGCGAGAGCGCTGCATACGGCACGTCCCTGTACTGTGAAACCCCAAACGTGTGCAGCGCATTCTCTGCCCGTGCTGTGATTTCTTCCGGTGCCTGCTCATAAATACCGATGCTCGCAAAATAACCGCTTAACGCGACATTAAAGGCGGTTACCCCAGCACGGTGCTGGTACTGATCATCCAGGGCGTTGCTGACGATGCCGATTTCCCGGCGGAGGTTCTGCATGTTCACCCTGCCGTGACGGCCAAACCAGGTGTGCACTTCTCCTTCAGTTGCCCACACCTGTCCTAAAATTGCCTGCAGGAGTGTGGTTTTACCGGAGCCGTTTAAGCCGAGAAGCGCCCGGTGCTCGCCTTGATTGACCGTAAACGAGACGCCGTCAAGCCGGACCCGGCCGTTGGTTCGTATGCTGACATTTTTTATCTCCACTAAACGCTCCATCGTCTGGCCTCCTTACGCTTCGGTGTGTTCATACAAATGAATATTGTTTGCGATTGTCTGATTTTTGTTTTTCAGCATCCATTTAAGCGTGGGATGATAGTCAAGCACCGGCGATGGCTCGATCAGGTGCAGGGTATCTTCATCGGCTGCCCGGACTTCCGGCGAGGTTCCAGGTGAAGCGTGCAGCTGGAATTCCTGAAGCCCCTGGCACCCGCCCGTGAATTCATAGGCAATCGTGATTGTCTGGTTGCTGCCGAGGCGGCGGATCGCTTCCGCTGCCCGGTCCGTTACGTTTATCTGCATAGCTTGTGCCTCCTTTGATTCTATCCATTATAGCAAAGCTCTTCCCAGTATAAAAAAAAGAAGCCCTGAAAGGCTCCTTTTTAGGCATTCAATGGAAGCGGCCGGTGCAGAATCTTCACTCGTTCAGGAAGTTCCCCGGACTTGCGTGCTTCCATCAGTCTCCGGTACATCCGTTTACCGCCGACTGCATTGGCTGAGTGTATAGTAATCTTTGAAGGTATAATTTGTTTTTCAAGTAAATACAGCACGACGGAAAAACCATTAAAATACTTTGTTCCCAAATCGTGGTCAAGCGACAGATGGCTGACATCAGCCGTGTTTTGCAGTAATCGCATACATTCTTCAGCTGTTTTCACTAATACGTGATTATCCGGAGACTGTCGGACGTCGTCTAAAAAAATATTTGTTCCGTTCATGTCCCCATCCTTTATCTTACAGAGTAATTGTAGTATAACACACTTACTCTCTCTGTCCAACCAGCCTCCGGACCTCTGCTTCAAGCTGGGCCCATTCCCGTTCGGTTTCTCCCGTTTTTTCCTGCCTGAGCCACTCCGCCTGGCGGCGGGAAGCCGTCTCCCACTCAGCGGTGCGCTGCTCCCACCGGGCCCGTGCGGCCGCCTCTGCCCACGCATAGACGTCTTTTTTCACGGTTTGCAGCTCTTGTTCCACGACGGGACGCAGCTGTTGCTCCAGCACTTCACGGTACACCTTGTTCTGGCCCTTCATGAAAAAATCATAGTGGGTCAGCGTCTTCCACTCGCCTTCGACTGCTTCTGCGATCGCCGGCACCTCCGGCGGGGGGAATTCGATTGGCGGAAAAGCCGCCTGCTCCCCCGAAAATACGTAACGGAAAGAGTCCGGAAGCTGCTTTCTCCAGTACTGCTCTTCTTCGTTCATGGTACGGTGCATCCATTGCTCAATCCGGGCGGAGGTAATCCTTGTTTCCTGCAAGAAGCGCTGCAGCACCTGCTGGACTGCCTCCGTCGTTTTCCGGCGAAGCTGGGAGCGAAACGACGACTGATCGTGAAAGTACGCCCGCGAAAACCAGAACTGAAATTCCTCCCGGTAATAATAAAACAACCGCTGGCGCACGTAAAAAAACAACTCCTCCGTTTCCTCCGAAAGCCGCTTTTCGATGAGCTTCCATGATTCCGTCCATTTGTCCTGCGTGATGAACTGCTCCAGCTGCGCGATGTCGTTTTGCCTTTCCCGTTCCTGTTCGGCATCCGTCCGGCCCGCATCCGCCCGTGTTCGTTCCACATAGTCCAGGACCTCCGCAGCTTCCCGGCTGCCCTCTTTCATGACAGTCGTCTCAAGCGTAGCGGAAAGAAACTGCTCAAATACGGCCTCGAATCCTTCCAGGCCGCCGGCCGTTTTGTCCTGAAGCGATACTTTTCCGGAAATGGGCAAAACGAGCGGGTTATGAATGCCAATCGCGGCCAGCTCCTCCCGGACGTACCGGAGAACCTCCTCGAGCTCCCGCCTGCCGGCGGCCAGATCCGCTGCATTGACTAAAAAAATGAGCTTATCATAGGAAAAGGTCTGGTTCACCGCAGCCAGCTGTTCCAAAAACGCTTTGTCCCCGCGGGAAAACGCATGATTGTAATACGATAAAAACAAAATAGCGTCCGCGCGCTTCATTTCCTGAAACGAAATGTCCGCGTGCCGCTGATACACAGAATGTATGCCGGGCGTATCGACGACCTCCATCCCTCTGCCGGTCCAACTCGTAGAAAGATAAACGTCCGCCCGCTCGATCATCATCGCGGCTTCTTCAGCACCCGCGGCCTGCTGAAAAGCTTCGAGGGAAACCGTTTCCGGACGGCCGGCACTGCTCTCCTGCTTTTCATAGGACACGACATACTGATCAAGCATCCTTTTTTCTTCCTCCCGCATGGCGTCGAACGTAAGCGCCTCCAGATGCTGCTGCTCGAGTTCCGTCCGTTTCTGCTTTTCTGCTTTCTCCGCACGCTCCTGCAGCTCTTCTTCATAGGCGGCGTACCGGCTGCTCCATTCTGTCACATGCGAAAGGCGCACCTCGAACGAAGCGAGCAGGTCATTCATGTCCTGCAGGACGTCGGCCTGCTGTTTATAATAAATCACCGCACTCCGGTCCGGATGCCGGTCGTCCGGCGCTTTGATATGAGTAATGGCTGCTGTCGTCGGGTTTGCCGACACCGGCAGTACTGTTTCTCCGGCCATGGCATTGGCCACGGTGGATTTTCCGGCGCTGAACCCGCCGAAAAAGGAAACGCGGAACGCCTGCTCCCGAAGCCGCTGGGCCCGGGCCTCCAGCCGCCGGGCAAAGCCTTCAAGCGGGGCATACGGCTGTACGAGCCGGGCCAGCTTCTGCCACTTATCTGCCGCTTCCTCCGGGTCCGGGAGGGTTTCCCGCTCCCGGCCGGCACTGTCCAGGTAATCCCGGTACCATTCGTGCACCGAATAGACTTCTTCGCCCGTCGAAGGAGCCACAGCCTGCGTCACTGGCTCACGCTCTGCCGGCTGCGCCAGCGGAACGGCCTCCTGGGCCCACCGCTGCTGCGCGGCCTCCAGCAGTTCTTTTACCCGGTAAAATTCCTTTCGCCACACTTCATAAGCCTCCCATGCCTTTCGATGGGCTGCCATTTTTGTTTCCTGGCGATGAGCTTCCGTCTCTTTGTGGGCACGGACCTTCTCCAAAAACAGCGGCATCCAGTCGGCGAGCTGCCGGCGGTAGGCCGTCTGCATTTTTTCCTCCAGCGTGCGGCAGTAGGTTCTCGCATAGGCCTCGGTGAGACGTGCCCCTTTGTTTTCCGCTTCCTCGAGCATCGCGGCGTCTGCGCGCACCTCCATCGTCTCAATGGCGGCTTCCACTTCCGGATCTCTGCCGGCGTATCGTTCGGCGGTCTGCTTCATATCACGTTTTAAATGATTTTCGAGTTCATTTTTAATGTTTTCATTCAACTCTTCTATCACCCGTGCTTCGCGTTCCTTACGCACCCTTGCTGTTTTTTGCGTTCCCAGCCAGCTTTTCACACGAAAGGTGACAAGACGGGACTCCAGATACGCATGCACGGCTGCCCGTGTGTGATAAGGCATCAGCTTGGCCCGGGCAAAGGCTTCAAGAATTGTCCGGCGCATCGCTTTTTCCGCCTTTGTTTCCCAGTGCCTGAACTGCCCGGCCGCTTCCTGATCGGCCTCAAGCGCATCATAAAAAGCTCCCGGCGTGGAAAACGCCTCCCAGATGTGCTGCACCTCCCCGTCCGGCTCCGCGGCGGCAAGACGACTCCGCAAATGGGACACAGTGATGTAATAAGCCCTCGAGGCACAGGTCTGGCGGATGCGCTCCTTCCGCTCCCCGGAATCTTCAGGCAGCATTTTTTCCCGCAGGGCTTTCCAGGAATCAGCGGTCCGTTCCGGATAAAGAGCAGACACAAAGAAAATGCTTTCGTATTCGATCTGCCTCCGTTCCAGGCTTTGCCGGATCCGGTCCTGGTACGCCTGAAAGGAAAGCTCCTCCTCTTCATGCTTATCCACCTGGTTGACAATCAGAGACGGGCGGACGTACTGCTCGTTCAGCTGCTGCAGAAATAAAAAATTTTCTTCCGACTCCACCTGCTGGTAGTCGGTGACGTAAAATAGTTCATCCGCTATCATCCATTCCGACTCCGCCGCCCGTTGATGAGCGGCTTCGGTGGAATCGATGCCCGGCGTGTCAAAAAGCGTCACTCCCGCCGGCAGCGGAAGATCCGGGTGCTGCACCTCCACCCGCTCGGTCTCTCCGGCCATCATCCAGGCGTTTGTCCAGTCTTCCGGCGGTACGGCCGCTGTCTGTCCGCCGGTGGTAATCTCGTAGGAGACAGTGCCGCCGGTGGTAAATGAAACGATATTTGCACTCGTCGGCACCGGGTGGGCCGGCAGCCATTCCCCCTCCAGTAGCTGATTGATCAGCGTGCTTTTGCCGGCGGAAAAATGGCCGCATACGAGGACATGGTACGCCGATGCGTTATTTTTCGCCTTCAGCCGCTGAAGGTCCTTCTGCTCCTCTTCGTCAAGCGCCGGCATGACCACGAGCTCCTCCAGGCCGACGGCGACCGCTGCCTGGGAAAATGTATGCCGGGAGAAAAAGCTCCGGACCGTGTCGTTATTCCATTGATACATGTCAAGACTTGGCCGCTGCACCGTTACCGCGCTCCTTTTTATGTAAAAACGCCGCTCCTCCGTAGCAGAAGAAGCCGGCGCTGTTTACAGCAGATAATCTTTTTCATACAAAAACGCGTAGGGAATGTCCACAAACACGTACAGATCCTCCGTAATCGGATGGGAATACGTCCGGATCATTTCATCGCTGTGAAAATCCGTATACATATCGGATAGAATTCCCCGCTGTTCAAAATTCATACGCACAATGTTTTCGAGAAAATACGGGCGCCAGCTCCAGTTGCGGTTGCGCTCCTCTATCCGGTATTCCCACGCTTCGCCGTTCTGGCGCGAGGCGTTTCCGGAAAGCTGATACCCTTCCCCATCACACACATATACCCGGAAGCTCATCTCCTCGAGCGACTCTGCGGTTTTCAGCGTCCATCCGTCAATGTCTTCCATCACATCCATATGCTTGAGCCGGGCATTCAGCCGCTTGTTCAGTTCGGCAGTAAGCTGGATCTGGGCTTCAATTTTTTTGCGTTCCACATCAATGAAATGGTGGATGTCCTTTTTCATCCGTTCCTGAAACTGATCCTTTTCAATGAACGTCTCTTTCGGCTTGTCGAGATAAAACCCCTGGTAGTACCGGGCACCGTTGCGCCAGGCGTAGTTCAGCTGATTAAACGACTCGATTTTTTCAAATAAAAGCGAAGCCCCAATCTTTCTCGACAGCGTCGATAACGAATGCAGCACGTCCCGGTAAATGCTCGGAACGGCAAAATTTTCAGAAAACGTCACGTCCACCTTCAGCACGTTGGGCTTTAAATAGGCAATCTGTTCCAGATGAATCGCTTCCTTGCCGAGATTGTCAATCGCAATCGACAGCCCGGCGCTCTGGGCGTACTGCATAAAATGCTTCAGGCGGGACAGATCCTGCTGGAAATCCGTTGCTTTCAGCTCCAGGCAGATCGAGGTCGGGGCTATGCCCCTTTCTTCGTACCCGAGCAGAAATTCAACCAGCCCGTCTCCCCCGTCCCCCAGAATGGTGGCCGCATCCACGTTCAAAAAGATCATATCCGCCCGTTCTTCGGCCACAAATGTTTCCAGGGCAGCCTGGTGCACGGCACGGTCGATTTCCTGCTTATACTCCCACGGCACGTTCGGGTCCCGAAAGCAGTTCTCCAGCGTTTCGGCGGTCCTGTTATCGTTCTGGAAGCGGCCGAGCACTTCATACGCAGAAATTTCCAGCTTATCTGCACTCAGTATCGGCTGAAAGTATACCATGATCCGTTCTTTGTTCATCAATACGTCTAGCGCATCCAACTCCATCACCCAATCTTCCGCTCTCAGTCTTCGGCGGCTCTGCCAGTTTGTCATTTCTTACTGTTCGCACACGCGTCTATTATATCATCTTTTTTCCGCCGACTGAAAAAACTGTTTCCAAAATTGGAAACAGTTTTAGGCAAAATCGAACGGCGTTTCCTGATAAACATAGTAGTTCAGCCAGTTCGTAAACAGCAGCGTCGCGTGGGCGCGCCACATTTTCAGCGGGGAATACAGATGATTGTCCTCCGGAAAGTAGTTTTCCGGCACCTCTGTCCCGAGGCCGCGCCGCATATCGCGTTCAAATTCATCGCGCAGAGTTTCTGCATCGTATTCGCTGTGGCCGGTCACATAAATCCGTTTGCGGTCCTTCGTCGCTACAATATACAGCCCGGCTTCGTCGGATTCCGACAGAATGTCAAGGTCCGGACAGGCCTCCACGTCCTCCCGTCTCGTTTTCGTGTACCGGGAATGCGGCACATAAAACTGATCGTCGAACCCGCTCAGAAGCTTTTCGTTACCGCCATTAATATAGTGCGGATACACGCCGAACTGCTTTTTCGGGAGCGGATGCTTATCGATGCCGTGGTGGTGGTACAAGGCAGCCTGGGCGCCCCAGCAAATGTGCAGCGTGTTCGTGACGTTCTGGTCGCTCCACTCGAGAATGCTCTGCAGCTCTTCCCAGTAGTCCACTTCTTCAAATGGGATTTTTTCAAGCGGTGCTCCGGTGATAATCATTCCGTCGAATTTTCTGCTCCGCACTTCATCAATCGTTTTATAGAACGACGACAGGTGCTCGCGCGGCGTATTTTTGGAGCGGTGGGTGTCCGGATGCAGAAAGGATACATCCACTTGCAGCGGCGTATTACTGAGCATCCGCAGAATCTGTGTCTCTGTGCGTTCCTTCAAGGGCATCAGGTTCAGGATAACGATTTTCAGCGGGCGGATATCCTGCAGATAGGCCCGGCTTTCGTTCATGATGAAAATATTTTCTTTTTCCAGCGTATCTTTGGCCGGTAAATAGTCAGGCACTTTAATAGGCATGCACTATCGTACTCCTTTAGCGTATTTCGGTGTTCTCTCCTTTTCTTTCTGTTATCTGTATACCAAACATCGCGGTCGTCGTCCAGTCTTTCCGTATTGGTAAAAACGGATGGCCGCAAGGGACCATCCGCAGACGCTTGTTATTCTTTCCACCACGTATCGTACAACGTTGCCGGCAGTTCCCGTTTATGCGCCGTTTTGTTATACATGCCCACCAGCCGTTCGTGGGCTTCGGAATCGATGCTGCGGCCTTCGAGAAAGTCGTCAATCTGATCGTACGTCAGCCCGAGTGCTTCCTCATCCGGAAGACCCGGACGGTCGCTTTCAAGATCGGCGGTCGGCACTTTTTCAAACGTCGATGCCGGTGCTTCAAGCTCGCGCAGCAGCATTTTGCCCTGTCGCTTGTTCAGGCCAAACAACGGTGCCACGTCGCAGGCGCCGTCCCCGTGCTTCGTGTAAAAGCCGGTGACCGCCTCTGCTGCATGGTCGGTGCCGAGCACAAGGAGCCCTTCGGCCCCGGCGACATCATACTGGGCCTTCATCCGCTCCCGGGCCTTCGTGTTGCCTTTGATAAAATCGGACATGGTCGTTCCGAGGGCCTGCTCAAACGCCTGCACCGACGCGTCCACGCCCGGCTGCACGTCGATCGTATACGTTTCCTGCGGCTCGATGTAGTCAAGGGCCTTCGAAGCATCGTCTTCATCATGCTGCTTGCCGTAAGGCAGACGGAGCGCGACGAATTTAAACGGCACGGCCTGCTCGGTTTCAAGCTCATCGACAGCCATCTGGGCGAGCTTGCCGGCGAGCGTCGAATCCTGGCCGCCGGAAATGCCGAGCACAAAGCCTTTGGCCCCGGCCTGCTTCGCATATTCTTTTAAAAAGTGCACCCGGCGCTCGATTTCCTGCTTCGGATCAATCTCCGGCGTTGTCTGCAGTGCTTCAATAATTTCGTTCTGCGTTGCATTCATAGTTCGTGCCTCCAGATTAAATTATTTGTTTGGACGGGGAGCCTGGATACCAAACCGCTCCATCTGCGTCCACTGCTTCTCCTCAGACAGAATGTGCGCTTCGTAGTCCCCCAGCAGGTCAAAATGCGGGTAATCTTCGCGGTAATGGATCCATCCGGCCTTCAGTCCGTACTGCCTGCCCCAGCGAGCAAGTGTTTCCACGTCCCTGCAGGAGGCTTTTGTGACTGTATCACAGTCGGGAAAACGCGGATCGTACCAGTAATGCGTCAGCAGGGCCACTTCGCCCGCCGCAGCCTTTTGCTTCCAGGCTCTCAGCTCCTGGGCTTTAATGCCAAACGCCATCGTCTCCACCGCCTTTGGCAGATCCGGCGGGTGTTTGCTCCGCCAGCCGGTTGTAGGCCTCATGCCAGTCCGGCAGCGCCCTTCGAATAGCTACCGGCTTAAACGTTTCTTTACGGACGCACACGTGGCTCGAAAACGCCCGGATGCACGTCTCTCCATTGGCGTTAGTCACAATATACCCATATTTTACACGCACTCCGTCATAAGAATCAATCCACGTTTCAATTTCCACGTCCTCGCCGTAGACGGCCGGTGTTTCGTAATCGATATCAATGTGAAGCACAGGGAACAAATAGCCGGCTTTTTCAATATCCGGATAATGAAAGCCCATCTCTTTCATATGATGCGTACGTCCAATTTCGCACCAGACCACATAGGAGCCGTGATGGACGATACCCATCTGGTCCGTCTCAGCATATCGTACTTCAATTGGTGTATGAACGCTCTTCATGTCCTTCTTCTCCTTCGGATTTTACCCGTACTTCAAGCGCATGCTTCACGTCTTCGGCCGTCAGCTCGTGCAGGTCTTCATCGCTCTGCTCCGACTGGAACAGCCGGAAGGCCTGCTGCTGAAAGATTTCTTCAGCCACGTCTTCGGCGAGCCGGGCGTTGCCGTCCGTGTTGGAAATGGCGTACCTGCTTTCAAGCAGCTCGCGCGCTTCCGGCTCAAAATGATAGCCGAATCGCTCGACCGAGCGCTCTGTAATCTCGGCCAGATCCTCCGGCGTATACGGCGGGAAGTAAAAGGTTTTTTTGAAACGGGATTCAAGCCCCGGATTCATTTCAAGCAGCTGCTGCATCGGCTCCGGATAGCCCGAAAGGACAACCACCAGATTTTCGTCGTGCTTGGTCATTTCTTCGACGAGCGTATCAAGCGCCTCCCGGCCGAAGTCGCTCCGCGAGCTCGACATCAGGGCGTACGCTTCGTCAATAAACAGCACCCCGCCGAGGGCTTCGCGGACCTTCCGCTTCGTTTTCGCGGCTGTCTGGCCGACATATTCGGCGACGAGGTCGCTGCGGCCGGCGACGATGCAGTGGCCGCGCTTTAAAAACCCGTATTCTTTCAGGATGCCGGCATACACCTGGGCGAGCGTCGTCTTGCCCGTGCCCGGCGGCCCGGAAAAGACGGTGTGCAGCTGGATCGGCACGGTCGGCGCCCCCTCTTCGCGGCGCTGCTGCTGCACGCGGATAAAGGAGGCGAGCTTTTTCATTTCCTGCTTCACGTGATCGAGGCCGATGAAGTCATCGAGCTGCTGCACGGCGGAGCGTTTGTCCTTCGGCTGTTCGCCTTCCGGCTCCTGAATGTCATCAGCAGTCAGCAGCGAAAAATCGTCAATACCGATATAGTCCTGGTTGCCGATTGCCGCCCCTTTTTGGAAAATGCTGTCGAGCACAATGTTTTTTACAGTCCGGCCGTTGCCGAACGTTTCATCCACCTGTTCCTTTTCGATCCGTTCTTCGAGCACCCGTTTGCTTTCCTCGCTCAGGAAAAAGTCGTTTTCAAGCGCGACCTTTTCCCCGATTTCCATCAGCTCATCCATGCTGTAGTCGGGCAGGTGGATATGGTTGCTTTCCGGAAACCGGCTGCGAAGGCCGGGATTCGCGTGCAGAAACTGCCGCATTTCTTCCGGATAGCCGGCCAGGATAACCGCGAACGTACCGGCGTATTCCCCGCTCGTCATCGCCGAAACCAGGGTATCAATCGCCGTCTGTCCAAAGTCGTTTCCGGCCATTCCTTCACGTTTTAAGCTGTAGGCCTCATCAATGAACAGCACGCCGCCGACCGCTTCCTTGATCAGCGCCATGGTTTTTTCCTCGGTCTGGCCGACGTACGAGCCGACAAGGCGGGAACGGTCGGTTTCAAGCACTTCATCGCGCTGCAGCAGGCCGAGCTGGTGATAAATTTTAGCCAGCAGGCGGGCGAGCATCGTTTTGCCCGTGCCGGGGTTGCCCGTCAGAATCATATGAAGGCTTCGTTCATCCTTCCACTGGTACCCCTGCTCCTTCCGCCGCTTCTGGTACTGCAGATAATGATACATGTTATGGACGCGGGACTTCACACCGTGCAGGCCAATCATGTCATTCAGCTCTTCAAGCGGGTCGGCATACTCCTCGCCCACCTTCGTGAGCGAGCTCGACGCTTCGTTCCACTTTTCCTTCAGCTGCTCCACATGGCTGATCGCTTCTTTAATTTCGCGCACGGCTTCGGGCGAATAAAACGAGCCTGATGCTGTATCCATGTAGGCCTGAGCGCTCGACGCCAGCCGTTCGCACGCCTGCTTGATGTTTTCAAGCAGAAACGGAAGCTCGCGCAGGTGTTCGTTTTCCACCACGTTCAAAAAGTCCACGGTCAATTCTTCCGGATTCCACGTGTCAAGCGTATCATCCAGATACTGAATCATCTGACGGCACTGCTCGCGCAGCTGTTCAGCCACACGGTAGCGGGCCGATGCCGGATCTGTTTCGCGGAGCGGCGTCAGCTGGGTATCCAGTATATTTTCCTGAATGCTGTCGATCCGCTCCATCGGCCGGAGCTGCTGCAGAAGCGGCACCGAATCGTCAAGCTCCTCTGCTTTTTGCAGCCAGTTGCGGATCATCGGGTCAAACCGGCGCTGGTGCTTCCATCGGTCTCTGGCCATGAGCGCGTACACACGCGCGCAGCCGGAGGGCTGTTCGTTTTCCTCCAGTGTCCGGATGCACTCGTAGGCCCGTTTGACTGTAATATTATTTTCTTCTTTTTCCCATCTATCGATTATATCGTAAATGTTATTTTGCTCGTTAATTTGCAATAAAGGCACCCCCTATCGGGAAAAGGACGAAAATGAGTAGTCATCTTTATCGTATTCCCTGGTTGAACACGCATTAGTCCTTATTTTTATTATAAGAGGTTGATGAAGGTGTGACAAATTTTATCATTACGGTATGTGAAATTTTAAACCTCTTTCAAACGAAAGCCCCGGTTCCCCGGGGCCTTCTTCTAAACATTATTGATTGCGTTTTGCTTCTGCCGCTTCAAGGTTGTTGCGGAGAACCATCTGCAAAATACCACCGTGACGATAGTAATCCATCTCAACGTCACTGTCGAAACGGGCAACTACCTGGAAGGTAGTCGTTTTGCCGTCCTGATCAGTGGCAACGACGTCTATCATGTCATGCGGCTTTACGGTATTATCAATTTTTACATCGAATTGCTCTTCTCCGGTCAGACCGAGAGAATCAGCGTTTTCGCCTTCCTGGAACTGCAGCGGGAGCACGCCCATCAGCACAAGGTTACTGCGGTGAATACGCTCGAAGCTTTCCGCAATAACGGTCTTAATGCCGAGCAGGTTTGTCCCTTTCGCTGCCCAGTCACGGGAGCTTCCCATGCCGTAATCTTTGCCGGCCATTACAAGCAGGCCAGTGTTTTCCTCTTTATATTTCATCGCTGCATCATAGATGGACAGCACTTCACCGTTTGGCCAGTAGGTCGTATATCCACCCTCTGTGCCAGGCGCCAGTTGGTTTTTAATCCGGATGTTGGCGAACGTTCCGCGCATCATCACTTCGTGGTTACCGCGGCGGGAACCGTACGAGTTAAACTGTGCGGGCTTCAGTCCTTTTTCCATCAGGTAGCGGCCAGCCGGGCTGTCCTTTGCGATGGACCCTGCCGGAGAAATGTGGTCGGTCGTAACCGAGTCGCCGAATTTCGCGACAGCCCGCAGAGCGCTCAACGGTTTAATGTCTTCCGGCTCCTTGGACATTTCTTCAAAGAACGGCGGATTCTGAATGTACGTGGAATCATCGTCAAAGTCGTACAGCTGCGCATTTTCGTCCGATTGCAGCTCGTTCCAGCGCTCGTTGTTGTCAAAGACATTCTCGTACTCTTCTTTAAAGAGGTCCGGAGACACGTTTTGCGTGATAAAGTCTTTGATTTCCGTCGCGGACGGCCACAGGTCGTTAAAGTATACGTCATTTCCGTCTTTATCCTTGCCGAACGAATCACGGTACATATCAAAGTCAACTGTGCCGGCCAGCGCGTACGCTACAACAAGTGGCGGCGATGCCAGGTAGTTGGCTTTTACGAGCGGGTGAATCCGTCCTTCAAAGTTACGGTTACCGCTCAGTACGGATGATACGAGCAAATCGCTGTCTGTGATCCCTTTTTCGATCTCTTCGAGCAGCGGGCCGCTGTTGCCGATACACGTGGTACAGCCGTAGCCGACCAGGTTAAACCCGAGATCGTTCAGATACGGCATCAGGCCGGAATCGTCAAGATAGCGGGTAACAACTTTGGAACCTGGAGCGAGAGATGTTTTGACGTATTCCGGTACTTCAAGCCCTTTCTCCACCGCGTTACGGGCGACAAGGCCTGCACCGATCATCACGTATGGATTGGACGTGTTCGTACAGCTTGTGATAGCTGCGATGGCAAGCGCCCCGGTTTTCATCGTCGACGTTTTGCCGTTTGGATGTTCGATAGTCGCTTCGTTGTCGATCTCCTCCGGAGACAGGCCGAATCCCTGGTTGCCGGCTGGAGCCGTAAGCGCATCATTGAACTGTTTTTTCATGTCGGATAAAGTAATCAGGTCCTGCGGGCGCTTCGGCCCGCTCAGGCTTGGTTCAATAGCCGCCAGGTCAATTTCAATCACCTGGGTGAACTGCGGTTCTTTTTCGGATGGATCAAAGAAGATGTGGTTGTGCTTGCAGTAGTCTTTTACAAGCTGCACATGCTCTTCATCGCGGCCGGTCAGGCGCAGATAGTTGAGCGCTTCTTCGTCAACCGGGAAGAACCCACAGGTCGCGCCGTATTCCGGTGCCATGTTGGAAATCGTCGCCCGGTCAGCAAGCGGCATTTCCGCCAGGCCTTCGCCGAAGAATTCCACAAATTTGCCGACAACGTTCGTTTCCCGGAGCTTTTGGGTAACGCGCAGCGCCAGGTCTGTCGCTGTCGAACCATTTGGCAGGGAGTTTACGAGACGAACGCCGACCACTTCCGGTGCCGGGAAGTAGGATGGCTGCTGCAGCATGCCCGCTTCCGCTTCGATACCGCCAACACCCCAGCCAAGGACGCCAAGGCCGTTGATCATAGTCGTGTGGGAGTCCGTACCAACAAGTGTATCCGGATACGTGTCCACTTCGCCGTTTTCTGTTTCTTTTGTGTGTACAACGGAAGCAAGGTACTCCAGGTTCACCTGGTGCACAATGCCTGTAGCCGGCGGTACAGCGCTGTAGTTGTTAAACGCTTTGGTTGCCCAGCTGAGGAGCTTGTAGCGTTCTTCGTTTCTCGAAAATTCAAAGTTCATGTTCTGGTTTAACGAGTCATCAGTACCGTAACGGTCCACCTGTACTGAGTGGTCCACCACAAGATCAACCGGAATTGCAGGGTCGATGACATCCGGGTCTCCACCGAAATCATTCATTGCTTTCCGAAGCGATGCAAGGTCCACGACTGCCGGAACCCCGGTAAAGTCCTGAAGAATAACGCGGGATGGTTTGAATGGCACGTCATACTTGGAGCCTTCTTCCGATCCCCATTTTGCTAAGCTTTCTACGTGTTCCTGTTTAATTACGTGTCCGTCCAACTGTCTTAGTACAGATTCGAGCAGCACACGAATGGAATATGGCAGCTTCGACACATCGCCGACTCCTGCATCCTGAATAGCTTTAATGTCGTAATAATAATACGTTTTGCCATTCGATTCAAAAGCCTTGCGAGCATTGAATACGTCTTGATTTTGAGCCATATGTACCCCTCCTTCTTGATCTATTATACAACAATCCAATAACGTTGTCGAAAAAGTAGATGAGGATAAGCAGAAAGGCCTGCAACTGTATTACTTCACTGCCGCCTTTCCTGCTCTGTTTCTCGACCCACTTTCATAGAATAGCAAAACTTTCCTCAAAGATAAATATTTTCGGATAAAAATTCGGAAAACGCTTGCCTCTTTTTTTCGTTTGTTAGATTCCGAGCAGCTTTTTCCACCACGGTTTTTTCTCTCCTGCGTCCGGATTTCCGGCATCTGCTTCCGGTTCATCCTCGGCAAATACGTCCTCGCGGTTAATCGCGGTGTCGGACGTGACGACCAGTCCGTACGTGCCCTCCGGATCGTCGTGCGTGACGCGCCGGTAGGGAACGCGCCGGGTTTCGGCTGCTTTCCGGTACGGCCGCAGCGCCTCAAGGCTCAGATGGCCGTCGACGAGTACTTCCTTCGCCTTACGGTCGTGCATTGCATTCAGCACTTCCTGGCGTATTCCTTTTTCCATCACCTGTTTTTTTGTCAGCGCCAGAATGACGCGTTCGCGGTACGTATCAAGATACAGACGCCGCTCCGCTTCATTGGGCAGTTTCTTTCCGTGTATTTCATTTTGAAGGTGTTCGTTTACATCATTGGACATGGGCACTTCTCCCTTTCATTAGGATGAATGACGGGAGGGTACGGAGCTGTCAGGCTCCGGCTCCCGCTGAAGAACCTTTTCGAGCTGTTTGTATTTCACGGCCATGTAGACGCGCCACGGCACGAGCATGGCAAATGCCAGCAGAAAGAACATTCCGGCAAGCACTGCGGGCTCAATCGCATCGCCGATGATCAGCTTAATGATCGTCCGCACAATTAAGAGGCCGACCAGAATGAATGAAAAAGCTTTGGACCGTCGAACAAAAATCCGGCGTTCCCTTATTTCAAAAGACGTGGTGGCCATCAGCAGAAAGGAGAAAACAAACCCGACGAGAAGCGCCTCGCCGACCTCAAGCCCGGTCGGACGGGCCGGCGGGTAAACAAACATCAGCGCGCCCGTCGCCATGAAAAACGGCGGCAGCACGATTTTTTTGAATGTCGCCGGCTGCTTAATGGCTTTCATACGGATGACGATCACGACAGAAGCCATAAAAAAGGCCGTGAGGGTCGTAATAATCAGCAATGTACTCACTTCGGCCGCCTTCCTTTCTATAAAAATAGGGTGTATCACATGAAGGCTTTCCTGCCTTTATGATACACCCCGAAGCGGCGTCCCGCAATTGTTCCCTCTTTTACAGCACCTCTTCATTTTCATGCTGCAGTCGGTACATTTTTTCATACAGTCCTCCGGAGGCAAGCAGCTCCTGGTGCGTCCCGCGTTCAGCAATTTCACCCTGATGCAGGACGATAATCTGATCGGCGTGCCGGATCGTGGAGAGCCGGTGGGCAATCATGATGGTCGTCCGGTTTTCCAGGAGGCTTGCAAGCGCCCGCTGGATAACTGCTTCACTTTCGCTGTCGATATTTGCCGTTGCCTCATCGAGTACGAGCACCTTCGGGTCATGAGCGACGGTCCGGGCAAACGTGATCAGCTGATTTTCCCCGTTCGAAAACGAGCTCCCCCGCTCTCCCACCTGTTCGTGGTACTGGTCCGGGAGTGCTTCGATAAACTGATCCGCCCCGACAAAAGCAGCTGCCTGCCGCACTTCCTCGTCGCTCAGTTGGTGGTTGTGCATCGCAATGTTTTCCCTAACCGTTCCCGTAAACAAAAACGGATCCTGAAGCACGAGCCCGACGTGCCGGCGCAGCGCCTCTTCCGGCCAACGCTGCAGGTCCTTGCCGCCGAGAAAGATGGTGCCCGCATCGTGTTCATAAAACCGGAGCAGCAGGTTAATGATGGAGCTTTTACCGCTGCCGGTATGGCCGACAATCGCAATCGTCTCGCCTTCTTTTACCGACAGATTAATATCCCGGAGGACCGGGTGCTCGCCGTCATAGCTGAACGTCACGTGATCAAATTCGATCTCTCCGCTACGCGAGGCTTCTCCAGTCTGCCGTCCCCTGGTCACTGCTGCCTCCTGACCGGTCACGTCCATTAAATGAAATACCCGGCCGGCGGAAACAATCGACTGCTGATAGAGCGACATCTGCTGCATGATTTCATTCACCGGTTCAAAGAAACGCTCAAAATAGTTGACGAAGGCATAAATCACTCCGACCTGTACGGCGCCTTCCATGGATAAAATGCCAAAATACGACAGCACGCCGACGAGAGCAAGCACCGACACGAGGTCGATCGCCGGACGAAGAAGCAGGCCGTCAATTTTCATGCTTTTCAGACCGGCTTCGTAGTGGGCATCATTGATCCCGGAGAATTCCCGTTTCATCCGGTTTTCCTGCCTGAACAGCTGTATCACCGACATGCCCTGAAGGCTTTCATTAATTTTCGTGTTCAGCCGGCTCAGCTTGCCGCTCATTTCCCCGTAGTATCTGGCGCTATAGCGGCGGTAGAGCATCATCAGCAGAAGCAGAAGCGGCATAATCAGTATCGCGGCTGCCGCGAGGCGGACATCCAAAAAGAACATGGCGATAAGCACCCCGACCAGAAACACCCCGTTTTGGATAAAGGTCGATAGCACTTCCATGTACAGCTCCCGGATCCGTTCGGTGTCGTTGGTTATCCGGCTCACGAGCGCCCCGGACGGTGTCTGGTCGTAAAAACGCATCGATGCGCCCTCGACGCTCGAAAATACGTCTACACGAATCTGCTGGATGCTTTTCAGCGCAATGCGCTGAAACCAGTACGTATGAAAATACACCATCACCGCGGAAAGAACGGTGGCCGCTGCGAAAATGGCCGCGAGCCACGCCAATTCATCCACCGGAAATACTCCCGGCGTCACGTAGCTGTCAATAAAGACCTTTACGAGATACGGACTGAGAAGCTCCGCGCCGACGCCGATCACAAGAAACGTACAGGCAAACGCCAGCAGCCGTTTGTGGACACCCGCGTACTTCAGCAGCCGCTTCACGATCGCCCGCTGCTCCTGTTTGGTTAACACTTTATCCTCGTGCAGCATCAGCGGTCCCCCCTTTCCACCTGGGCCTTCAGTTCTTCGCGCTCCACCATTTCTGCATAGATGCCTCCGGCTTCCATTAAAGCACGGTGGGAGCCGTTTTCAATGATCGTGCCGTGTTCCATCACCCATACCGCATCCGCTTCTTTTACCGTGCTCATACGGTGCGTAACGATAAAGGTCGTTTTCCCACGACGCTCCTGCTTCAGCGCTTCAAGGATCTGCTGCTCGGTGTTTGCGTCCACAGCGGACAGGGCATCATCGAGGATGAGAATTTCCGGATTCTGCAGAAGAGCCCTCGCAATCGAAATCCGCTGCTTCTGGCCTCCGGAAAGAGTGACACCGCGCTCCCCGACAGCTGTCGCGTATCCGTAGGGAAGCGCCACAATATCGTCATGAATGGCTGCGAGGCCGGCCGCACGCTGAATGTCCTGCTGGGTGGCCTCCGGGTTGGAGAAGGCGATATTGTCTGCCAGCTTCATCGAAAACAAAAAATGCTCCTGAGGCACATTTCCGAATGCGAGGCGGTACGTATCCAGATAATAGGCCTCCGCCGGCGTTCCGCCAATCGTAATGGCTCCGTCTCCGCTTTTCAGCTCCCGGAGAAGCAGCCGCAAAAGCGTCGTTTTCCCGCTCCCGGTCCGCCCGACGATCCCGATGGTCTGTCCCGGCTGCACGGACGCGTGAATATCGTGCAGCGCGCTCGTTTCCGACCGCGGGTAATAAAATTCATCTATATCTATCTGCACCGCCCCGGCCGGCACGTCCTGCACTCCGGCCTTCTGGTCGGTAATGTCAGTCCGCTCGGCCATCAGGCTACGAATGCGGTCATACGACGCGTGCCCGCGTTCAATAATGTTAAAAAACCATCCAAACGCAAGCATCGGCCAGATCAGCATACCCAGATAAACGCTGAACGTCGTTAACTGCCCGATGGTAATCGTTCCGTCGTTCACATATCCGGCACCAAAGCCAATCGCGAGCAGATAGCATACGCCGATGATAAGGGTGATTGTCGGATCAAACAGGGCGTCAATGCGGGCGACCCGCTCGTTTTTGTCCACAACGTCCCGGGACTGCTCATCAAACGCTTCGATATCTTCCTGTTCGTACCCGAACGTTTTTGTTACCTTCACGCCGGAAATGCTTTCCTGCGTCCGGTTGTTCAGCTGCGAAAAGGACTGCTGGGCAGCGCCAAACCGCTGATGAAGCAGATGGCCGTACCAGCTTGTTAACAGAGCCATCAGCGGCATCGGCAGAAGCGTAATCAGCGTCAGCTGCCAGCTGATGCCGATCGCCATGGCCAAAACGACGAATCCCCCCATGACGAGCGAATCCACAATCGTTAAGACGCCCTGCCCGGCCATCATCTGCACCGCGGTAATATCGTTGGTGGCGTGTGCCATTAAATCCCCCGTCCGCTTCCGTCCGAAAAAATCGCTGCTCATCCGCGTGAAGTGCTGATACAAATTGTAGCGGAGCGTACGGCCGAGATGAAGCGAGGAACCGAAAATCATAATACGCCAGACATACCGGAGCACGTACATACATATCCCTGCCGCAACCATTGCCCCCATCCAGGCGGTCAGCATGCCGGTCGTCAGGCGGCTTTGTTCGATCGCATCGACCACCACCCCGACCACATACGGCGGCAGAAGGGAAAGCAGGGCCACAATAATGAGCAGCAGGATCCCGAAGCTGTACTTGAACCGCTCCTGCCAGAAAAACCAGCGCAAATCCCAAAAAGCGCGCATCCGTCTCACCCTCTCTATGGATAAAAAAGCACCCTCTAGAAGCTAGAAGGGTGCTGATCGTTATTTCTTATCTTGTTGTCGCTGCATTGCTTTCATCATTTGGTTGATCTTCTTCTGGGATGGGTTCTGCCCCATCTGCATCATCATAACGCGCAGCATTTGTTCATTAATAGGAGGATTCTTTTTCAAATAGTTCATCATCGTTTTTCTTGCGATAAAGAAACCGATGGCTATACCAACTAGTAAAATGACAATGCCGATAATTGTTAACCATAGCCAGCCCATGTGTCTTACCCCTTTCCCGAATACCTAACATATATGTGTGTGTTGTTAGCGTCTCTAAACAGACCTTGTTTATTATAACGCATTCTTTTATGTAAAGAAAGCACCGATTCGAAAGATTCAGCACCGGTGCTTAATTTTTCACCCGGATGAAAATAAGAGAAAGCAGCCGGCCGGCTGCTTTCTCATCAACACATAATTATTTGATCAGCTGTCTGGCTGCTTCAGCCACCTTGTCCGGTGTGAAGCCGTACTTTTCAACGACTTCCCCGCCCGGCGCGGACGCACCGAAGCGGTCGATGCCGTACACGGAGCCGTGGGAGCCGACATACTTGTACCATCCGAAGGACGATCCCATTTCCACGGCCATGGCCGGTACGCCGTCCGGTAGCACGGACCGGCGGTAGTCCTCAGATTGATGATCGAACGCATGGAAGTTCGGCATGCTGACGACGTTGACCGTCAGCCCGTCGTTCTGCAGCTGGGCTTTCGCATCCACCGCGAGGGACACTTCCGAGCCCGCAGCGACGAGAAGGAGATCCGGCTTTTCGGCCTGTTCGCCGATCACGTAGGCTCCTTTGCGGACGCCTTCCACCGCTTTTTCCTTCGTGTCTTCGAGCGTCGGTACGCCCTGACGGGTCATGACGAGCGCCGTTGGCGTCGATTCGCTTTCCATCGCCACGCGCCACGCAGCGACCGTTTCGTTGCCGTCCGCCGGACGGATCACGTTCAGGTTCGGAATCGCCCGGAGCGCCGCCAGCTGTTCCACCGGCTCATGCGTCGGGCCGTCTTCGCCGACCGCGATGCTGTCGTGCGTGAATACCTGCGTCAGCGGCAGCCCCATCAACGCGCTCAGGCGCAGCGCCGGACGAAGGTAATCGGAAAAGACCAGGAAGGTCGAACCGAACGGCTTCAGACCGCCGTGCAGCTGAATGCCATTCACCGCTGCCGCCATGGCGAATTCGCGGACCCCGAACCAGATGTTGCGGCCGGTGTAGTCGTTGCGGCTGAAATCATTCTCCGCTTTGATCAGTGTCTTGTTGGAGCCGGCCAGGTCGGCCGATCCGCCGAAGAGCGACGGCACGGCGGCCGCTACTTCCTGCAGCACATCGCCGGACGCGGCACGGGTCGCTACTTTTTCATCCGTAAAGACCGGCAGATTGGCATCCCAGCCTTCCGGCAACTCGCCGGCAATCGCCTGTTCGAGTTCGCCGGCGAGTTCCGGGTTCGCCTGCTTGTAGGTGTCAAACAGCTCGTTCCATTCCTGTTCGGCCTTCGCACCGGCCTGCTTGACTTCGTCAAACAGCTCGGTCACCTCCGGCGGGATATGAAACGCGTCGTAGTCCCACTGGTAGGCTTCTTTCACCAGGTTGTACTCCTCGTCGCCTATCGGCGCGCCGTGGGCCGCATTCGTGCCGCCTTTGTTCGGTGCTCCGTAGCCGATGACGGTCTTCACTTCGATCATCGACGGTTTCGGGGACTGCTTCGCTTCTTCGATCGCTGCTTCAATCGCATCGACGTCGTTGCCGTCTTCGATAAAGACCGTGTGCCAGCCGTAGGCTTCATAGCGCTGCAGCACGTTTTCGGAGAACGACTGGTGAAGCGCGCCGTCAAGCGACACGTCGTTGGAGTCGTACAGCACGACCAGGTTGCCGAGCTTCAGGTGGCCGGCGAGGGACGCCGATTCCGAAGTAACGCCTTCCATCAGGTCGCCGTCGCCGCAGAGCACGTACGTGAAATGATCAACCACGGCGTGGTCGTCGGTGTTGTACTTGGCTGCCAGATGGCGCTCCGCCATCGCCATCCCGGTGCCCATGGCCAGTCCCTGGCCGAGCGGGCCGGTGGTTGCCTCCACACCGGCGGTATGCCCGTATTCCGGGTGGCCCGGCGTCTGGCTTCCCCACTGGCGGAAGTTTTTCAGTTCCTCGAGCGAGAGGTCGTAGCCGCTCAGGTGCAGCATGCTGTATAGAAGCATTGATCCGTGTCCGGCGGACAGCACGAAGCGGTCGCGGTTAAACCAGTCCGGATTGGCCGGGTTGTGGTTCATGGATTTGGTCCAGAGCGCGTACGCCATCGGCGCCGCTCCCATCGGAAGCCCCGGGTGACCCGACTGGGCTTTTTCAATACTTTCGATGGACAGCGTCCGAATCGTGTTAATTGCTAACTGTTCTGTGCTAATTGCCATGCATATGTCCCTCCACTGTATGTATTTTTGGATGGAAACCCGCACTTGTGAGTTGACCCCGCGGGAATTTCCGTGTTCTAGTACGCTTTTATGATAAAGGTTTTAAAACGATTACACAAGCGTGTTAGTAGAGAAAGAAGAAAATCAAAAGGCCTGCTCTTTGTTAAGACCAGGCCTCTCTTTTATCTTAATGCCGGAAGCTGCGGTTCCGTCGTTTGACACGCTCGAGCTTGCTTGGAGTTACATCCGTGCCCTCTTCATCCACCACTTTTACGTTTTCGAGCTGGTTTTTAAACGAGGAACGGAATTTACTTAAATATTCCTGACGCAGCGCCTGCTGTTCTTCTTGTTCTTCTGCGGTCAGCCCCGACGATTTTTGACGTTTGGCTAACTCATTAATCCGGTCAATTTTTTCTTTCGAAAGCATAAGTTGCCTCCCTTAAAATGGCGTTCCTTTTTTATTATATTAAAAACAGCGACGTACCGCAAACAAATCATTGCGGTTCTATCTCTGCGCGCTGCTGTTCATATTCTTTATAACGGCGGTGCACCGTCGCTTTAGAAATATCATAGCCAAGGCCCCGGAGCGTCAGAGCGATATCTTTAAACGTCAGCTCCCGCTGTTTCAGCTTAACAATTTCTTCAATGGGCACCTCTATTTTCTTCCGGCCGCCGCTGCGGTTTAATCCGAAGTTTTCTTCCGGGTGGTACCCGTTTTCCACCGCCCGCTGCATCCCCCGCTTAATTTTAAAATTATGCAGCCGGCGCTGATGCTCTTCCACAATGGACAAAATTTCCATAATCATATGATCGGTATCCGCAATTTCGAGCTCCCCGTCATCCTTCACTGTATAGATGGACGTGCCCCTTTTCTGCAGTTCATGGAGCACGGCGATTTTAGCATTTCCGCGTCCAAGCCGCGTATCATCGGTAATCAGCAGTATATCCGCCCCGGTGTCATCGAGGAGCTCAAACACACGGAGAAGCCCGTCCCGTTCAACGGAATAGCTGCTCTCCTGTTCTGTCACGGTCTGCTGCACCGCCCATCCATTCGCTGCGGCAAGAGCCTCCAGATCCTCCTGCTGTCTGGCAAGCGAGGACTGCTGTTCTTCTTTTTCCGTACTTACCCGGGCGTAAATGATGCATGCTTTCATTTATCTGCGTTCCTTTCCGTTCGTGTTTTACTGTTCGGCAGCGTCAAACGAAACCGTTCGTTCCCATGGCTGTTCCTGATAGCCCGGCCTATCCTTCAAAACCGGATGCTCCTGTTCATAGACGATTTCTGCCGGCCGGTCTGCTTCCGTGCCGCCCAGCGTGTCCGGAGTGATCGAAGCGTCCGCTGAATATACCAAAAATAAAAGCGCGAATGCAAATAAGGCAAGCATCGTCCAGTCTGTTGAAGTGAAGGTTTTGAGTTTATTCATATGCATGTTCCCCCTGAATGAGAATGTATGTTCTTATATTCATTCAGTATACCAGAATACCTGTTCCCGTCAACAGAAATATTAGAACGGGTGTTTGCGTTTTTGTTCCCCTCATGCTATACTTTACTCAGAAAAATTCCTCAAAAGGAGGTGCGGAGATGAAGCTATCCAAGCGCCAGCAGCAAATTCTTGATTATATAAAAGAAGAAGTAAAAGAAAAAGGCTATCCGCCTTCGGTCCGGGAGATCGGAGAAGCCGTGGGGCTCGCCTCGAGTTCAACGGTGCACGGGCACCTCGCCCGTCTTGAAAACAAAAATTTAATCCGCCGCGACCCGACCAAGCCGCGGGCAATTGAAGTGCTTGAGCTTGAAGACCAGGGCAGCGAGCCGATTCACGAAAGCAAAGCTGTGTACGTGCCGGTGATCGGTAAAGTCACGGCCGGGGAGCCTATCACTGCGGTGGAAAATGTAGAAGAATACATCCCTCTTCCGGAGCGCATGGTGACCGACGAAGAACAGGTATACATGCTTACCATTCAGGGGGACAGCATGATAGAGGCCGGCATTTTTGACGGGGATCTTGTTGTCGTTCAAAAACAGCAGACCGCTGATAACGGCGATATTATTGTCGCTATGACCGATGAAATGGAAGCAACGGTTAAACGGTTTTATAAAGAAGAAAACTTTATCCGCCTGCAGCCTGAAAATGCCACCATGGACCCGATCATTTTAGAAAACTGTACGATACTCGGCAGAGTCACCGGCGTTTTCCGCACCATCTTTTAATCATATAAATCAGGCCGCCTGCTAGAGGAAGCAGGCGGCCTCAGGTTGTAGACAAAGGCCTCCGAAAATGAATTTCGGAGGCCTTTGTTGTGCCATCGAAAGAAAAA